>JADZBO010000016.1 GCA_020851995.1 Burkholderiaceae bacterium | reverse complement strand
CTGGAAGAGATCCCACTCGCCAAATCGGTCGATGACTACGATGCGCTTCTGCCCTGGAATATGCATCCGCTCAGTGTGCCGCCTACGACCAACTGACCACAAGCCTGTGGTTCATGACGCGCTTACGATCCATAAAATCAAAGCCCTGCTAAATAGTCTTGGATAATGCTGCTTACTTTCAAAATTTTCAAAGAATTCTTTGGCTATTTCCTTGTAGCGATCCATGCTCCCTCCAGAGTGAAATTCATATTGAATTTTTATAATAATACGCGCCTGACTAAAACCTACTCAGGTGTGCAGCAGAGAGCTGCGGGAGCGGTCATGCTCCGCTTATTTCAACGCCGACATCACCCAACTGGGCAGGTCCGCACGCCTATAGGCAGTACCTGTTGCTAAGCAGCCCGAAGTTTAAGATCCTGTGGGTGCGCGCTCCGCTTACTCAATGCACCACCGCTCCACGCTGGCCCGAATGGCGGCACTGACCCTCTCCGTATGCGCGTCGATGATCCCGCGCAGCCGTTCGATTGACTCAATCGTGACGGAGTCGCGCCGCCCTTCATTCATGGCCTTAGCTACTTGGTTGAGGTTGCGGCCAATGGCAAGTAGCTGATAGTTCGACTCGCCCAGTGCTTCGATTTCCTTCATTCCGAACTGTGGTTCGTGCGTGAGGCCCGCCCGAATCGCATCAATGACCCACCGACGTTGTGAGCATCGCTCAAGGTTGGCCCGCTCCTGAACTGCCGTCTTCTCGGAGTTGGTCATGAGAATTTCAAACCGCACCTTGGGTTCGTCGTCGGGCGCTTCGCCCGTCTGACGCAAGGGAGGCGGCGTTGGATTCTTGGCGGCTTTCTCTAGCTGCTGTTCGATGGCCTCTTTCAGAGCTGCACCGGGCTTTTTCCCCAGGGCTTCGCAATAGTCCGACCACGGCTTCTTCAGCGCACCCAGGTACAGGTTCAGATAAGCGTTCTCTTTCTCCATAACGAGCTTTCAAAGTCAATGCCAACAAAATTGGGAGACACACAGCGCAGACTACGCGCGTACTTTACCGGCGATTAGCCTATCCTGCATTAGTCCTCATGCTCCAGTTTTCTTGGTCATGACCAAATAAATCACTAGTTCACGGGGTCGTCTTCAAAATTTGGTCATGACCAAATTTCAGACGTATACCAGCATAAGTATTTGGATGTCGTCGCCCCATTTTTTACATAACCGGATGCACTCCGCCATCCACTTTCAGGCGTCAAAGTGAGACAATAGCAAGCGCCAAAGCACCATGCTCTGGCGCGTTTAACCCCAAATCTGGGGCATCGACCTTCTACACTGCCCGCCACCCTGATGGGGTAGGGCGCTCATAGTGAAAGCCTGAGCTGATGGCCGTAAAACGGCATGGAGACGTGGGAAGACACGTTGTGATAGCCCGCAAGGGTGCGCCCTCGGAAGGTGGGCAAGACTGCCGATAGCGTTGGCAGAGTGGCTGAAATGCCCGGTGTCCCTCCCTATTCAGGAGAGGCGAACATGGTTTCTTATATTCATCTGCCCATCGTGGCGCTTTGCTCGTTCATATTGCTGGCAATATGGCGTTTGTGGGTCTGCATTGATCGGCTCGGCTTCATGAGTGAGGTTTCGCGCCGGGCACCCTCGATGTTCCAAGGTCACTTGTTGGCCACCGTGCTTGCGATCATGCCGCTGCTGATCGCAACGGTAAGCTGGTTTGGCATCCCCCTACCCCAACAAACCTCTCCGATGAATGCCTACCTTGCGGCGTTCATCTCTGCAGCATGTCTCGGCGGCTGCTTGCTCCTTCTCAAGAACACCGGGGAGCGCCTCGCGCTCTCCTGGGCCGGTTCGCGTGAAGGTGCCTTACGTGTTGTCGCCATGCTGCGCATCATCGACGCGGCCGAACTGGCCTATGCGCTGCAATACGTTCACGAACACGAAGCCAAAAATGGCCGGGTGATTGACGCCGAAACCGTCCGCGAGGAGAGCAAATGAAAAAGCTCTCTATCGCCCTGGTCGCGCTCATGGCGTTGGCTGGCTGCAAAGAAGATCAGCCCGTTGAAGTCGTTCAAACTGTCGATTGGTACAAAGCCCACGACGCCGAACGCATTGAAATGGTCAAAAAATGCAAGAACAGTCCGGGCGAAATTGCTGGCACTCCGAATTGCATAAACGCCAAATCGGCACATGATCAAAAAATATTCGGCAGCCAGAATTTCAACATTAAAGCCACCCCTCCCAAATTCACAAGGTAGGTGGATGCAATGGACGAACTTACATTATTCACCTTCATTGGCAAAACGATCACGAACGCCACAAATGCGTTTATGGTGCCAGCGGCTAATGAATTAATGTTCAAGCTGCAAATGGCTGTTCTTGTCGGCGTCACGCTATACATCGTGATGTCAGGCTATGCGGTTGCAACTGGCTCGATGGAATCGCCGTTTTGGACGGTCATGAAGCAATGGGCAAAAATCATGTTCATCGGCTATTTCGCCTTCACGGCTGACGGGTATCACGAACAAGTCGTGGGCACGCTGAACGGTATTGAAACGGGCCTCTCCGACGTTCTGAAAATCAGCTCTCCGGGTGCGCCTCCTTCCACCATCTATCAAACGCTTGATGAGGTCGTGAACAAGGGCGCTCAACTGGCCTCTATCGCCTTGCAGCAAGCCAGTGATGCAGGATGGAACATCGGCGCAGCGGCGTCGTGGTTCATTACTGGCATCTTCATTTCCATCGGAACCCTGATATTTGCCATCGTCGGCGGCGTGAATATCATCGTGGCGAAGTTCTCTCTTGCCGTGATGTTCGCCCTTGGGCCGTTTTTCATTGCGTGCGCCATGTTCCCGATGACTTCGCAGTTTTTCGACAGGTGGATAAGTCAGGTGATGAATTACATTTTCACGATTGTGATTCTTGCCCTCATCATGTCCTTCGGTATCGTCGCATTTAATGGCTTCATCGGCGGCGTTGATTTGACAGGCGAAGGCGTACAAAACCCCTATATCGCCGGGCTTCAAGTGTTTGGCCTGACCCTGATTCTGAGCTGGATTGCCATGCAGGCGGGCAACATGGCTTCTGGCTTGGCGGGTGGTGTTTCCACATCCGCGCTGTCACTGCGTCAAATCGCTTCGGGTGCAATGTCGCCGGCCCGTGCCGTGGGCGCTGCTCATAACGTGGTCAATCCCACATCAACCCGCCTTGACCCTCGCACCGGCCACCAGACGACAGCACGGCGAGCCGAACACCTTGCTATGGGTCGCAGCGTATGGGCGCGCAATCCCGCGTATCGGGAGGCCATCAAGGAACGGTTGGGGTCGGCATGGGCCAAACAACCGGGCGGCGACGTGAAGGGGAAATAAGCCATGTTCAACCAGCTTGAACACGAAGCCTTAATGCGGCTTATGACCTATGCCACGGGCCACACGCCCGACAGCCAGCGAATTGCCCACTGGCTGCAAGAGTGGGAACGGGCCGAAAACCTGCGCACGGTCAAGGCGCATATGCCGGGCTTGGCGGCTGCTCATGCCCTCGATGTGGCGAAAGTAGCCCGCGCCGCGAAGCGAGACGGCGCAAGGCCCACGACGTTAGGCCGGGACGAATACGCCTACAACATGCAGAACATCGAACGGGCGCACCCTCTGCCCTCTGTCGAGCTGGAACGCTGACTCTTAACCCCGCTTCTGCGGGGGTTTCTTTTGGTGACAACGGATCTCCCTTGATCGCGAGGCGGTGTCAGCATCTGCCTGGCTTGGTGGCGCCGACAACTCGACCAAGCCGTCGCCCTGTCACCATTCGAAATCAAAAGCCGGATTCCGTAGGAATAGTAATAGTCTTACTACTACTATTCCTACTACCAGCCCCTGCTCCGCGCTCCGCTTGGGCAACCCCCTTCGGGTTGCATCCCGCGTCGGTTCTTGCCCGACTGGCTGCGGGAGCAGGCGCGGCGGGCGGCGCCCTTGACCTCCCCCTTGCCGATAGGCTGCATGGCCTCCATTGGCGTCAAGGGTGCGGCTTTGCCCACGTCCTCACCCGTTCGGTGCTCGCCTTCGGCTGCGCTCCGCATGCGGCCTCCGGGCGTGCCCTTGACACCACCTCCAGCCAAAAACCGAAGCCCAGGCCAGGATCGCATGCACGGCCTGCTTTGGCCAGCGGATGACGGGTCAAGGGGTAGGTGCGGCCCGCAGCCCTAGGGCGAGGACTCGGCCCCTTGACGCGGCAGGAGCGCCCCAAGCCTCCACAGTCTGGGGGGCAGTCGACGGAAGCGAAGCGCACCGCCCGCCTGCACCCCTGACGACAGAGGGCGACTCGCTCCCCTCGCTGGCGAGGGGCGGGGGGAGTGGCTGCGGCGTCATGATTCGGGGTCACTGCTTTCCAGAAGCTGGATGTTGGGTTGACTAGCTTGACTTGTTGATGGAGGCAAAGAACGCTTTGACAGCTGCATCGACTTCCGCCGAGTTGGCGACTTGGGGCGTGTGATTCTGTTGATCTGGCATAGGTATGACAAGGCGCACAGGCTCGCCTGGAAGCTCCGGAATTTCCAGGGCTCCGTCATCGCGCGGTATCAGCAGATATTCCCCGCCATCATCTGCTGGCCGACGCTTGTAGGCCTTGCCTTGGTCACTCATCACTTCACCTCTTCCTCTATTTAGAAACCCTACCGCAGGGGATGTGGGCAAGCTGCGCGTTTTCACGAAAGAAATCGCAGGACCGATTGCTTGTCCACCGTTTTGTAGAGAGCAACTACTTGTTCATACATGAAGAAGTACTTGAAGAGCTACTTGCCGACCATTCGATTGCCGAAAAATATATTATAAATCAATGACTTACGTCTGCCATCGATACTTCTTTTATCGGCGTTTCAGCGTACCCGTATCGGTCTTTCAGCGTAACGATATCGGTGTTTCAGCGTGGATAACTTCCTCGGAAGAGATGGAATGCCTTGTCGGACAAGGATTTGCGCCACTTGGTGTACGTATCGGCGTTTCAGCGTGGATAAATCTTGCCCGTCCACAGGCTCATCCACAGAATTTTGGTGACGACCTTTCGGCCTGGCCAGCTCGCGGGTGTCACCATCGCTGGGCTCTGCCGCTTTCAGCGATGGCGTGCGATCTAGTCAATGGCGAGATCTGCGGCAATCGGTTGCCGATAACAAGCACAGATGAACGTCTGCTCCGCAGCGCTTGCTGCCGTTCGATTCGTATAGCCGAACTCACGCTATGTACCGCATAGCGGCCATCGCCACGCGCTTCAATCGATGTCTTTAGGCTGCCAGCAGGGGCGCAGCGGTCCCGCTCTCACGGTCGACTCAAGCTTGGAGTGCCCCAGGAGCAGTTGCAAGGCACGTAGGTTTTTGGTGCGCCTGTAGATCAGCGTCGCCTCGGTTGCGGTGAAGTCGCGTGTTGTCCCGTCGTCGCTGGCCCGCCGAAGGCGAAGATCTTCCGGGAGCTCACGCACTGGTACCTTGGCGTGCCTGCCGCGTTCCCGCCGTATCGGGTGAGGTTGGCGGGATTCGGCGCCTGATGGCCACGCTTTTCTGAGGGCGACGACGCATCGCACGCTAATGCTGATGGCCTCGACTAGTAGAAGACGCTCGACAAAGAACGCCTGCCTCCCAAACAGGTGCCTCGGCAATAGGCTATCGATCGCTCGCGCGCAGCCGCGACGCTGCGACTCTCAGTTCGCCCAGGAACCGTTCCACGGCCCGTTCTTGCGTGAACTCTCCAGACGGCAAGCTGACATTCAGCGCAGCGATCGTGGCTCCTGCGCGGTCCCTGACTGGCACCGCGAGACCGCAGATCGATTCGTCTAGCTCGCCATCCACCCAAGCCCAGCCCCGCTGCCGGATGGCGAGGATGGCTTTGTGCATCTGATCACGATCCGTCAGCGTTGCGGGCGTCAGTGCGACCAGTTCGGCGGATTCAAGATATTGCTCCAGTTCCTCGTCTGTAAGCCCTGCGAGCAGCACGCGGCCCATCGACACCGCATGCGCGGGCAGCCGGCTACCGACGGTAGGGCTCATGGGGAGGATGCGCTTTGCGTGCTGCCGCTGCACGTAGACGAGTTCTTCGCCGTCCAGCACGGACAGTGCGCAGGACTGCTGCACCCGCGTACACAGCTCCTCCAGCGCAGGCTGCGCATCGCGCCAGTAAGGAAGCGTGGAGAGGTAGGAAAGACCAAGGCGCAACACGCGTGGCGTGAGCCAATAACGCTTGCCATCGGTTCGAACGAATGCCAGATCGATCAGCGTTAGCAGGAACCTGCGTACTGCCGTGCGCGGCAGTGCTACACCGTCCGCCACCTCGGCCAGGGTAAGCCCGCCGGGACGTAGGCCCAGTACCTCAATGACTTTCAGCCCGCGCGCAAAGGTGCGGACGAAGGATTCGCTTTCTGGGGTAGCCATAAGTTTTTCGTGTTGACAGCAGCCGCTTACCGGCCAATAATGATCCATAGGCGGTTATAGGTAACCGCTAGGCGGATATTGTAGACGATTCGCCGAATTTTTCAACCTCAACTGTTAAGCCATGACCGCACAAACTTTCGAAACCGATTTCTGGAAGGACAACGAGCTGCGCAAGACCTGGGAACAGATCGTTCCCGGTGAACCGCGCAAGACAATCCCGTACACGCTGACGCTCGAAGCGATCCAGAAGTACTGCCGCGTGGTGGGCGACACCCATCCGCTGTACTTCGACGAGGAATACGCCAAGACCACGCCGTACAAGGGCCTCATCGCTCCTCCCACCATCCACATCCTGCTGATGTTCGCCTGCACCCCGGCGGACGACTGGATGCGCAGCCCCGGCACCGTCAACGCGGGCCAGTCCTGGAGCTACAACATCCCCGCGCGCCCCGGCGACACCATCCGCCTGGAAGCGCGCGCACTGGACAAGTTCATCAAGAAAGACCGGCTGTTCGTCGTCCACGACAACGTCTTCTTCAACCAGCACAACCAGGTTATCTGCTCCGGCCGAGGCCAGACCATCCGCCCAGCCTAAGAAGGATCCACGATATGACGACCACTACCCAATTCGAAGCCGGCCACAAGATCACCGGCACCCCCTTCTCGCCCACGCGGGAAACGATCCGTGCTTTCTGCGAAGCCTCGCTTGATTTCAACCCGCTGCACCTCGACGACGAGTACATGAAGGGTGACTTCGGCAAGACGAACTTCGGCGGCATCATCATGCACGGCATGAACAACTTCGGCGTCATCACCAAGATGCTGACCGACTGGATCTACGCCCACGGCGGCGTGCAGCGGCGCCTTGAGACCCGCTGGAAGATGCCTGTGAAGCCGGGCGACACCATCACCCCAAGCGCGGTGGTCAAGGCGGGTAAGGACACGCAGACCGGCCGCTGGTTCATGCTTGACGTGCAGGTGCAGAACCAGCGCGGCGAAGTCGTGGCCGTCGGCGAAGCGATGGTCGAAATCCCGCTCGCTAGCTGACGCCCCGCTGCCGCTGGCAGCCCCGCCCCAGAAACCCAGGAGACATCCATGCAGATCCTTAAGAACTACAAGGCGCGGCTGGCCGCAGCGGCGCTTGGCATCCTGTGCGCAGCGGCAGCGCCGCTCGCAGCGCACGCACAGGATTTTCCCACGCAACCCGTGAAGATCGTCGTGCCGTTCCCGGCCGGCGGCACCACCGACATCCTCGCGCGACAGATGGCCAAAGAGCTGGGGGAGCGCTGGGGCAAGCCCGTCATCGTTGACAACAAGGCGGGCGCCAGCGGCACCATCTTTTCCGAGCAACTGGCGCGTATGCCAGCGGACGGCCACACGCTGATGCTCACGGCCACGCACCACGTGATAAATCCAGGCCTGTACAAGAACCTCAAGTACGACACGCGCACCGACTTCACGCCGCTCGCGCAGGTCGCGGCTGTGCCCAACGTGCTGGTGGTGCACCCGTCCTTCCCACCTAAGACGGTGCAGCAACTGGTGGCATACGCCAAGGCAAATCCGGGCAAGGTGAACTTCGGCTCTTCCGGAACGGGCGGCGCCAACCATCTCTCCGGCGAGCTGTTCAAGTTGATGGCGGGCGTGGAAATGGTCCACGTGCCTTATAAGGGCGCCGCGAACGCCCTCACCGACCTGCTGGGCGGCCAGATTCCCATGATGTTCGACTCGGTGCCGGGCGTGCTGCATCACATCCAGTCGGGCAAGCTGCTGGCCCTGGGCGTGACGTCGCTCAAGCGCTCACCTGCGTTGCCGAACGTTCCGACTATCGATGAGGCCGGTCTGAAGGGCTTCGAGGCCACCGCCTGGTTTGGCCTCTACGCCCCCGGACGCATGGACCCCAAGCTGCGCGACAAGCTTGCAAGCGACGTGCGGCAGGTGCTGCAAAGCGCCAACATCCGCTCGCAGTTCGCCGCCCTCGGCGCCGAGCCGGGCTCCATGACGCAAGCCCAGTTCGCTTCGTTCGTCGATGCCGAGCTGACCAAGTGGGTCAAGGTGATCAGCGACGCCAACGTCAAGATCGACTAGGAGCGCTACATGTCTGACACGACGATGGCGCGGCCCGGCGGACCGGGCGCCCTTTCGCACCTGCGCGTGCTGGACCTGTCCCGGGTGCTGGCGGGCCCGTGGTGCAGCCAGAACCTCGCCGACATGGGCGCGGACGTGATCAAGGTGGAACGCCCCGGCGCCGGCGACGACACACGCGGCTGGGGCCCGCCTTGGGTCGAGGGCGCGCAGGCGGGGACCGGCGCGGACTCGACGTACTACGCTGCGGCCAACCGCGGCAAGAAGTCGATCACCATGGACATCTCGCGCCCCGAAGGGCAAGAGATGATCCGCAAGTTGGCCGCGGTCAGCGACGTCGTGATCGAGAACTACAAGGTCGGGGACCTCAAGCGCTACGGTCTTGACTACGCCGCGCTGTCGGCCCTGAACCCGCGCTTGGTCTACTGCTCGATCACCGGCTATGGCCAAGAAGGACCGAGCGCGCACAAGCCCGGGTACGACTTCGTCTTCCAGGCCATGGGCGGGCTCATGAGCATCACCGGCGAGCGCGACGACCTGCCGGGCGGCGGGCCGCAGAAGGCAGGCATCGCGATCGCCGACGTTATGACCGGGATGTACGCGACGATCGCGATCCTCTCGGCGCTGGAGCATCGCTCGGTGTCGGGCCGCGGCCAGTACATCGACATGGCGCTGCTCGACTGCATCGTGGCCCTCGGCGGCAACCAAGTGACGGGTTACTTCGCAAGTGGCAAGGTCCCGGGCCGGTTCGGCAACGCACACGCGAGCCTCGTGCCCTACCAGGTGTTCGTAGTGGCCGACGGCGAGATCGTCGTGGCAGTCGGCAACGACGGCCAGTGGCAGCAGTACTGCGCGGCCATCGAGCGGTCGGACCTGGGCGCCGACCCGCGCTGGACCAAGGTCACCGGCCGCATCACCGGTCGGGATGAACTTGTGCCCGAACTAGCCCGCACTATGCTCACTCGCACACGCGCCGAGTGGCTGGAGCGGCTGGAGTCCCGTGGCGTGCCCTGCGGTCCCATCAACAACTACCGGGAGGTCTTCGAGGACGCGCAGGTGCAGCACCGCAAGCTGCGGGTGGACCTGCAGCGCCCGGACGGCAGCATGGTGTCCACGATTGCCAGTCCGCTGCGTCTGCAAGGCACGCCGCCGGTGTACGACCGCGCGCCGCCGACGCTGGGCGACGCGACAGAGGACGTCCTAGGCAGCCTGCTCGGGCTGAGCAGTGAAGAAATCGCGCGCCATCGCGCCAACCGCATTATCTGAATCCCATGAGCCTCAACACGATTGCCGCGGGCGCTTCGCCGCTCGCGCTCTTCCGCGACTACCTTCAGCGCGGGGAACTGGCGTACCAGTTCGACGCCGCCTCCGGCCAGCCGGTGTTCTTTCCACGGGTGATCGCTCCCGGCACCGGCAACGCCGTTGAATGGCGCGTGAGCGGGGGCAAGGGCACCGTTCACGCCGCGACGGTGATCAGCCCGCGCGGCGAGCCGCCGTACAACGTGGTGCTGGTGGACATGGACGAGGGCTTCCGCCTCATGAGTCGCGTCGAGGAGGTGCCCGCCGATGCGGTGCGCATCGGCATGCGCGTGCGCTCGCGCGTCCACACCCCCGGCGACGGCGCAGGCGCCGCGCCTTACGTCGTCTTCGTGCCGGAGGCCGCATGACACAGCATGGCCTGAAACGCGGCGCCTGCGCTATTGCAGGCGTCGCCGAATCCGACCTGGGGGAAGTGGCTGCCGGCCTGTCGCCCCTGGACCTCATGGGGCAGGCGGCGCAGCGCGCCCTGGCCGATGCGGGCCTGTCGCTGCGCGACGTCGATGGCCTGTTCGCCACCACCTCGCAGAGCCGCATGCCGACCTTGGCGCTGGCCGAGTACCTCGGGATCCGGCCGCGCTACCACGACGGCACCAACATCGGGGGCTGCAGCTTTATGTCGATGGTGGCGCACGCACAGGCGGCCATCCAGGCGGGGCTGTGCGAGGTCGCGCTGATCGCCTATGCCAGTACGCAGCGCAGCCTGGGCCGGGCCAATGTTGCGGCGCCCGATGTCAATCCCTACGAGTCGCCTTACCGGCCCCTGTACACAGCGAGCTCGTACGCGCTCGCGGCGTCGCGCCACATGCACGAGTACGGCACCACGCGCGAGCAGCTCGCGCAGGTGGCGGTGGCCGCGCGCGAATGGGCGCTGCTCAACCCGCAGGCGTGGGAGAAGGAGCCGCTGACCGTGGCGGACGTGCTGGGCTCGCGCATGGTCAGCACGCCGCTGACGGTGCGCGACTGCTGCCTGGTGACGGACGGCGGCGGGGCGATCATCGTCACCTCGGCGGAGCGGGCGAAGACGCTCAGGAAGCGTCCGGCCTACGTGCTGGGGGTCGGAGAGGATCTCGGCCACTACAGCATCAGCAACATGCCGGACCTCACCGTGACCGGCGCCGTGCGCTCAGGAGCAGCCGCGTATGCGATGGCAGGATTGAAGCCCGCAGACATCGACGTGGTACAGGTCTACGACGCCTTCACCATCACGACGCTGCTGTTCCTGGAAGACCTGGGCTTCTGCCCCAAGGGCGAGGGCGGACGCTTCGTCGCGGACGGTGCCATCGCCCCAGGGGGGCAGCTTCCCGTCAACACCAGCGGCGGCGGTCTGTCTTATTGCCATCCAGGCATGTTCGGCATCTTCGTGCTGATCGAGGCCGTGCGCCAACTCCGCGGTGAGGCCGGTCGTCGGCAGGTGGCGGGGTGCGACACCGCCATCGCGCACGGCAATGGCGGCACGCTTTCGTCCCAAAGCACGGTCATCCTCGGCACGCAGGCCACGCTCTAGGCGTTGCGCCCTCCCAGGTGCCCAGGTCGAGCTCCGACGCCATCGACCGAAGCTCGGCATTCGAGAGGAACCTGGGAAGTGGAATCAGCTCGTGCGATGGCCCGACGGCGATCTTCGTTTTCAATCGCGGCACCGAGACCTCGACTGTCCTCACCGGCATCGACGCTGTTGCCAAGGCGCACGGAAACTTTATGCGTGCCGAGACATGGCCGCACGAGAGCGGCGTCCGGGACGTCCTTCACAGCAGCAGTGACAAGAACCGCGAGTTAGTCCTGACTGTGCTCGTGTTTCACGTCCGATATAGCGAAACGGTGATGCCCGACGCCCGCGTGGATGGCGAATGGCAGGAGACGCCGGAACCTGCCGTTCGATGGTCAAACCTGACCGGCGGCAATCAGCCTGCAGCGGTCGTCGCAGATCACAGTCCGGCAACCACGACCGGATCACAAACCGACCTTGAAAAGTAGCGCGCCCGCAGTACAGTACAGGTACACAGATCAGCTTTCTCCGATTTCGGAAAACTTCGCTAACCTACTGATCTGTAATTACTTTCTGCTCCTTCAACCTTCGCTCAGCTTCGCACTGCTTACCCAGACAGCGCACCTCACACAGCGACTCAAAATCCCCCGCTCGCCGTGCGTGCCGGTTCGATTCCGACCCCGGGCATCACTCAAATCAAGGCTCTCCGAGCAAACTGCTCGAAAAGTGTGCAGTGACACAGTCGTGATGACACCATCGCTGAGCGTCGGGCTCGTGTATCGTCATTACTGTCGTTGTTACCGTACCAATTCCCACGTATTTCAACTCGCCGAGTCCCTATGCCAGCCGTCCCGCTTGATTGCACGCTCAACCACTACCTCTGCCCGCCGGACATGCCCGTGGCGTCTTTCCTGGATCTCGCTGCCACGCACGGGTTCACCGGCATTGCGCTGACTGTCAGGTCGCTCACCGAATGCCCGGCCCGGCAGCTGGCGCCCATGCTTCGCGCGCGCGGGCTTTCCGTCAGTTCGGTCAATTCGGCGGGGTATTTCTTTTTTGAAGCCGGCCAGGCGCACGAGCAGGCGGCGCGCAACGAATGGCTTCTTGCGCAGGCAGCCGAGCTTGGCAATACTGCGCTGAACGTGATCGTGGGCGGCAGCATGGCACTGGATCTGCACGAGGCCAGGCAACGCGCCATCGAGCACCTGCACGGCTTTGCCGCGAAGGCACGGGCGCGAGGCGTTCGTCTCCTGATCGAGCCATTTCACCCGATCCTCAATCGCACCAAGAGTCCGCTCACTACGATCACCGAGTGCATCGAGTTATGCACGGCGATCCCTGGTCTGTTGCTCAACCTGGATCTCTTCCACAGTTGGTGGGATCCATCGATTGACTGGGCTGTCAGCGCAGGCGCTGCGCATGTCGGGGTTCTCCAGATCTGTGACGTGCATTGCGCCCCTGACACCGGCCTGCCCGTGCGCGTGCCGCTCGGTGAAGGCATACTGCCATGGGAGCGCTACGTGACCATGTTCCGTAATGCCCAGCCAGCCAGGCCCGTCGAGCTCGAGCTCTTTATCGACCGCATGCCCGGGCGCGACGCGACCGTGCTCACGCGGCAATCGGCCGCGTTAATCGCGGGGCTGCGCAGCGCCTAGTCCAGGTGTATACCGGCGTCCTGGATGATTTTCTTCCAGCGGATGTATTCGCTGTCGAGAAATTTGCGGGACGCCGCCGGATCGGCGTTGATCACCACGAATCCGCGGTCTTCGATCGACGCCCTGAACGCGGGCGAACTCATGGACTTGTCAAAGGCCTTGTAAAGCGTATCGACGATTTCGCGCGGCATCCCGGGGGGACCGGCGAGGATGTACCAGGTCGAAACCGCATACCCCTTGACACCCGCTTCGTCGATCGTCGGGACGTTCGCCACAAGCTTGGAGCGCGCCGTGGCTGACTGGCCCAGAGCGCGAACACGGTTATCCACGATGAAGGGCATGCTCTCGGCAACGGGCTGCGTGGTCATTTCGATACGACCGCCGACGACGTCTGTAATCGCCGCCACCCCGCCCCGATAAGGAATGTGCTGAAGCTCGATGCCCGCCATCGACTTGAAAACCTCGCCGGCCAGATGGGAGGATGTCCCGTTGCCCGCGCTGCCAAAGCGCAGAGGCTGCGGGGATTTGCGGGCGAAGGCGATGAAATCTGAAAGTGTGGCGACTGGCAACTTGGGATCAACCATGAAAACCAGGGGAGACTCTCCGATCACCGTGATGGCCGTGAAATCCGCCGGCGAAAACGACAGTTTGCTGTAGAGGGTGGGATTGGTCGCGAGCCCAGGGGTTGCGATGACCAGAGTGTATCCATCGGGTTGCCCGGCTGCGATCGCCGCAAAGGCGATATTGCCGCCTGCGCCGACCCGGTTCTCGACAATGAAGCTATAGCCGGAATCCTTCGATACCTGGTCGAGAACAAGCCGGCCGATGATATCGGCCCCGCCCGCCGGTGCGTAGGGGATGATCACCCGGATCGGACGGTTGGGATAGCCCTGCGCCTGACTTGCGCCAGACCAGGCCAACAGCACGCACGCCAGCGCTAGAATTCCTGCACGAATTTTCATGGCATCCCCCCTTTTTCTATAAGTTGAAGAGTTCGCAGGCTGAGCGCAAGCCCGCCATCGTTGCAACCCCCGGGGGGGGTGCGGAGGGCGGGCAGTATTCAACCGGCACCAACAGCTCTGCAGCAAGAAAGTGGTCCGCACTTCTAAATTGAATCGAATTCAGCCTGTTCTTTTAGCCATCTTTTCAAGCCAGCGCTAGTGGTCATACTGACCATGTCCGCCTTGAGATCATTGATATTGCTTTGCAAATCGCGCTGCGTTTTGTTCAGGTGTGATTTAAGCAACGGTGCCGTGATCGATACCGCGGAAGGTAGAACGAACTCGGCAACCGTTTCGATCTCCAGATCGCGATGGGCTCTTTGCAGGTGATACAGTTTTTGCTGCAACAGGGCGGAATACGCAGAAATTTTATCTGCAGTGAGGTTGGCTGCGAGCTGCGCCTCATTTAAATTGGCTTCCATTTGCAACTGTAAAAGTGCAAGTAAATCTCCACTGCTATAGGCCGTGTTGGCCGCGCTCATTAATTTTGTCTTTTGCAATCTTTTTGAGGGATTGGCTTCACGATCGGGGTGTAAAGCACTTGCCAGTTGCCGATAAATTGCACGCAAGCTCTCCTTCGTGCCAAACGCAAGGGCATCGAGTCCAGAGCCCGATGCCGATTTTCCAGATCGCTTACGTCGTTTCTCTTTGATTTTTTCACGCGCTTGCGCCTGTTTGCGCATGCGTTCAATGCCGGCGTGCAGTACATCGTCAATACTGTCGAACTCCTCATCGCCGGCCAGTGACTCGCCCATCATTTGCTCAAGATGCGCCTGCGCCTCTGCAGCCTGAGCCTTTTCGATTTCGGTCAACGTTTCTTCAGAATGCTTGTCATGCAGAATGCGCATTTCGTCGTCGCCCTGCATCGCAAAATCCCTGGCGGCTCGACAGATGATTCGTTTGAGCAACCGTTGCTGCTTGGCAGAAAGCACAAGCTCGGTGAGTTTTTTATCGAGCATGACGACGATGGCACGTTTTAGTCCGGCCTGACGCTGTTGTAGTGGTCTGATGACGCTCCAGTAGGTCACGCGATGATGGTCCACCAGGGCGCGTAACGCAATGGTCTTGTCCGATAGTGCCTTCGCATCCTCAACCAGGGCAAAGAACGCTGAATGCTCGGGACTGCTTGGGCCGATGGTCTGGCTAGTCGTGATGATTCGGCTCGTCATTCAAACTTCACACAAGGTCTTTCTGTAATTTGGGTCACTCTTCTTGATCAACGCGATGCCTTTGGGATGAACAGGATGCCCGACCTAAGAAGGCCGCCGATGACGCGACGGTTGATTGTATTGGGCATGACGCGTGCATGATGATGGCGCTTGGTGATCGGCATAGGGGGCGGCAGTTAGCCGTACCCCTGCCACACCACCGGCAGAATCAACCCGGAGGTTCGTGCACATTTTGTCTGACTCAAGGCATGACTGTGCTCTAGCCAAGGTTAGCGCGTGGTGCTGTGCCGTCCTGCAAATGCCCGGGCGGGCGCTCGAGAGGCGCCTTGCGCCCCCACGAGGCATTACTGGATTTTTGCCCCGGATTCCCTGACGGCCTTTCCCCAGCGCGCAAGTTCGGAGTCGATGTGCTTTGCGAAAGTGTCTGGTGTCGAACCTACGATTTCATAACCGTTGTCGTTGAGCTGGGTACGTACTTTAGGCACGTTCGCAGCCTCGGCAAAGGCTTTGCTGAGTTTCTGCACAATTGCATCTGGCGTACCGGCTGGCGCCAGAATTCCGTACCACCCATCCACGACAAAACCTGGCACGGACTCGGCAATTGTCGGCACATTCGGAAGAATCGCTGAACGCTTAGCGCCAGATACGGCGATCGCCTTGAGTTTTCCGGTCTTGATCTGCTGGTAAGAGGTTGAAATGCTGTCAAACATCAGTGAAACCTCTCCCCCCAGCATTGCAATGACAGCCGGGCCGCTCCCCTTGTAGGGAATATGAACCATTTTTGTTTTGGTCGCGGTCTGGAACATTTCCACCGCCAGATGGCTGGTGTTTCCGTTTCCGGCCGATGCGTACGTCAACTTTTCCGGGTTTGCCGTGGCATATTGAATCAACTCAGGAATCGTGTTGACCGGTGTGCCCAAGGGTGCCGCGACAACGAGCGGCAAAGTGGCGACGAGCGAGACCGGCGCAAAGTCCTTACGGGTGTTGTAGGGCAGCGATGGATACAGCGCATCATTGATCGCGTGCGCGGCAAGCACCATCAGAATCGTGTAACCATCCGGCTTCGCCCTGGCAAGCGCCGCCGTCGCGATCGTACCGCCTGCACCCGCCTTGTAATCCAGCACGACGGGTTGACCCAGGATTCTCTGCAACTCGGGCAACAATGGCCGCGCGAGCATGTCGGCGCTTCCACCTGGCGGATACGGAATCAACAAAGTGACGGGTTGAGTCGGGAACTCCTGCGCCGACGCGATGCCACCCATCGCCAGCACCGCAATGCCCAACAGGCGTCGAAATTTATTCGGCAATGAATTTTTTTTCATGATTGTCCTATTTCAGTTCGCTTCTTCCGTGATGCCGTCTTGATACTTCTCGATGATGCCAAGAATTTCGTCACGGTGCATTTCCACCGCGGCAACGCAATCGGAATCCAACTTGCCCTGATCCGCCATTTTTTTCAGCTCCGCGATCGCAGCGTCAAGAGTCCATCTACCTTTATAGGGCCTATTGCTGACTAACGCGTCGAGAACATCGGCTACCGCGACAATCTTTGCCTCGGAGGGAATTTCGTCGCCCTTCAGACCAGCGGGATATCCGGATCCGTCCAGGCACTCGTGATGATGGGCAATGATGTTGAGGAGAATTGTAGAGTCGGCAATTTTGGTCATCCGAAAATTGCGCAAAATGTTCCCGGCGATCTCTACCCCTATTTGAACGTGAGTTTTCATGATCTCGCGCTCTTCCGGCGTGAGTCGTTCTTGCTTCAACAGAATTTTGTCGGGGATTCCAATTTTCCCTATGTCGTGCAGCGGCGCATATAAATACAGGTGCTCGATGAATTCGTCCGACAGTCCGAATTTTTGTGCTGTGGCTTTGGCAATGATTCTGCTACTAAGCGCCATTCTGTCGAGGTGCATTCCCGTTTCAAAGTCGCGGTGATGCGCGAAATCTCTCGCCATGGCGACAGATGCATTGATCGAGTGAATCGCTGCGAAATCCTGTGCGATCGTGAGGTTGATCAGGTTCGCGAACAGAACCAAATCGCGCTGTAACTCTGGCGTGAATGCGGCCGGCAGAACGGAATCGTAAAAAACAAAACCCAACAATTCGCCCTGATCATAGAGCGGGACCGTAAACGACGAGAGATATCCCTGCTCCAAAAGCCACGCGGTATGGTCGTTCGTTGGCTTAAAAACTTCCTCAATATTGTCGATGACGCGCATCACGCCCGTCCTGGCCAAGTCACTCAGTGATTTGCTGTCAGAGAGCTTGTATTCGTAGCCACTGATTGCATGACCCTTGCGGGTGCTGTTGACGAACGTCTTGAGCGTATCGTGCTTTGGATCGTATATGGCGCAGCCAATACGGTCGACACTGGGAATGCTGACAAGTAACCTGTCATGCAACTGGTTCAGGCGCTCAGTCATCGACTGTGGCACGTTGTAATGCTTCACGGAATAGCGTCTCTGATCTATCGACAATCATGGGAATATACTCGACTCGTTTCCTTCTGCGCCACGGTACTAATGTCACCTGGCCTTTGGATTGAGCGAGACAGACTAACCGCTGGCAGGCAGCGTCTTGATTTCATGTTGCCGGCTCCAGACGTTGAACAACACTCCCTCTGGTGTTTGCCGGAAGTCAAACAAGATAACGAGCCCTTTTTATATCAGATGAAAGTTTGCTGGTTATTGCGCACTTTATTGAAAAATCAAAAAATACTGATTTGGCAAAAAATCATGCTCTTGCATGACTGAATATCCCGCTTTTTTGAAATCATCAATGACTTGACCGGGAGCGATACGACCCGCTGCGGGTGGACCAATCGGGCTATCCATTCTGAAGTCTATGACAGCAATGCGACCGCCTGGATTGAGTGTGTTGCGCATGGCCGCCAAATATTTGACGCGATCCGCAATGTGATGAAAGACGTCCACAAAAAGAACCAAATCCACTTTTTCAGGTAACTGAGGCGATTCAGCGGTACCTTGCACTGAATAAAGATTTTTCAGGCCTAGTTTTTGTGCCCGGTTGCTCAGGTACTTAACCATATCTGGTTCAGCATCCACGCCATAAACGGTGCCTTTACCCACCATGTGCGCCAGCCGGATCGCAAAATACCCCGTGCCTGATCCAATATCCGCAACGACGGAATCCGGCTTTAACCCCAACGCCTGAATGACTTGATGGGGTTTTTGCCATTCATCTCTCGCAGGATCATCAAACACTTTCGCCCATTGCTCCGCGCCCGTGAAGCCATGCTGGTGTGTATGAGGAGTTTGCGCGAAAGCCAGACTACCCATACCGACCAAGCATGCGATCATGAAGATTTTCATAAAGACCCGGCTCAGTATTTTCATATTGCCTCAATTTTGAAGAAAATTCCTTATAAAAAGCCATATGATCCAGCACGAAATCACTACAACGACAAACAAGCGGAAATTGCCAAAAGCCTTGCGCTGTTCTGCTGCCAGCCACTCCAGAGCTTGCTGTCGTGACTGCTTCATTACATTTTCTGGCACTAACTTTAACGTGATCCAGATTAAAACCGGAACGATAATCAAGTCATCCAGAAAACCTAATAAAGGAATAACATCTGGAATCAAATCAATAGGGCTCACAGCATACGCAGCAGTTATAAAAGCAACTGATTTTGTGACGAAGGGCGTTGCCGGATTTTTTAGAACAAACCACAAGACTATTACATCTTTCTTAAGCAGTTTAAGCAGATTTGTAATTTTCCTGAAAATCTTCACACTTCAATTCCAATCATTCCAAAGGTCATCTGAGCATTTTATCCCAAGGGCCTGATCAATGACGTCTCGATTATTTCAGTCCGTTCTGGCATGGGGAAATGTTCAAGGCGATCCACCCTGGGCACCGACTT
>JADZBO010000015.1 GCA_020851995.1 Burkholderiaceae bacterium | reverse complement strand
GCACATCAACCTGACCGGCGATTACCTCTGGCGCAGCAGCGCCAAGATCGGCGCGGGCAAGTTCAGGTCATTACGACCCCTGCAACTGGCTTAGCGTGCTTTATTTTCCGTTTTCTGAGACGACCCCATAAGGGAAGCATGGTGCCTGATCACTGAAGCCTGGTGCCGGATGCATGACGTTCCGGGATGGAGTGACTCGGATACTCCCCCGGGGAATGGCAGCACGGAAAGCGGTAACATCCTGAGATTACAAAAACAGGAGTCAACGCTCATGGGACGCCCCTTTCGTATCGCAGTGCTGCCGGGTGACGGTATTGGCAAGGAAGTCATGCCGGAGGGCTTGCGCGTGCTGGAAACTGCCGCGGACAAGTTTGGCCTGAATCTCGAGTACACGCACTTTGACTGGGCTTCGTGCGACTACTACACCAAAACCGGCAAAATGATGCCGGACGACTGGAAGTCGCAGCTGGAGACGTGCGATGCGATCTATTTCGGCGCCGTGGGCATGCCGGATATCGTGCCGGATCACGTCTCGCTCTACGGATCGCTGCTCAAATTCCGTCGCGAATTCGATCAATACATCAATTTACGCCCGGTCCGCCTTTTTGACGGCGTACCGTGTCCGTTGGCCAACCGCAAGGCCGGCGACATCGACTTCTTCGTCGTACGCGAAAACACCGAGGGCGAGTACTCGGCTGTCGGCGGCAAGATGTTCGAAGGCACTGATCGCGAAATCGTCCTGCAGGAATCGATTTTCACGCGCATCGGCACCGATCGCGTGCTGCGCTTTGCCTTCGAACTGGCCAGCCGCCGCGCACGCCGGCATCTGACGATTGCGACGAAGTCCAACGGCATCGCGATTAGCATGCCGTACTGGGATGAGCGTGCCGCGGCGATCGGCAAAGAGTACCCGCAGGTCACCACCGACAAGCAGCACATCGACATCCTTTCAGCACGTTTCGTGCTGCAACCGGATCGTTTTGACGTCGTGGTTGCCTCCAACCTGTTCGGCGATATCCTTTCAGATCTGGGTCCCGCATGCACCGGCACGATCGGCCTGGCTCCCTCTGCCAACCTCAATCCGGATCGCAAGTTTCCTTCGCTGTTCGAACCCGTGCACGGTTCAGCTCCCGATATCTATGGCAAGAATATCGCCAACCCGGTCGCCATGATCTGGTCGGGTGCGCTGATGCTCGAATACCTGGGGCTCGGCATGCCGGAAGGCGAGCGCAAGCCCTATCTGGCTGCGCACGATGCCATCGTCAAGGCCATCGAAGCTGTGTTGGTTCAGGGTCCGCTCACACGCGACCTCGGCGGCAAGGCTTCAACGACCGAAGTGGGCGAGGCCATCAGCAAGCTGCTCGCAGGCTAACGCATTCCGCAACCAACCCCAAAGGACAACCATCGCATCATGGCGGATTACACCAATCGTTTCAAGAAATCGCTCAAGGAAGGCAAGGCCAACATTGGTCTGTGGATTTCCATCCCCGATCCATTTACCACCGAGATCTGTGCAACGGCGGAGTTCGACTGGATGTTGCTCGATGGCGAACACACTCCAAGCAGCCCACGCACGGTGCTGTCGCAATTACAGGCACTGGCTGCCTACGATACCCATGCCGTCGCCCGGCCGCCGATCGGCGAAACGCACCTCATCAAGCAATACCTGGATGTGGGCGTGCAAAGCCTGCTGATACCGATGGTCGACACACCCGAGCAGGCACGCGAACTCGTGCGCGCAGTACGCTATCCACCGCACGGCAATCGTGGCGTGGGCTATGGCACCGCCCGGGTTTCACGCTGGGATCTGCGCAAGGACTATGCAAAGGGTGCCAACGACGAGATCTGCCTGCTCGTTCAGGTGGAAACGGCCACGGGGCTTGGCAATCTGGACGCCATCTGTGCGGTTGAAGGCGTCGATGGTGTATTCCTTGGGCCCTCAGATATCTCGGCAGCGCTTGGACACCTGGGTAGCCCCGGGCACCCGGAAGTGGTCGCCGTAATTGAAAAATGTATCGCCACCATCCGTCAGCACGGCAAAGCGGCTGGGATCCTGTCGCCTGACCGTGCACTGGCCAAGCGGTATCTTGATCTGGGATGCACGTTCGTGGCGGTTGGTCTGGATGCGCGCATCCTGGCGCAAGGCGTGCGGGAACTGAAATCTGCTTTCACGGCGAGCTAGAGTCGCCGCAGTCTTTGGCTCAGCCAGGCCTTTCAGCAGATCTCGCAGGAATGTTGTACCGCATTGAATGTGAGTGTGCTGTCAGGCGGGCATGTTGCGTATCCGTCATCATTTGCCACAAGGGGCCGTACCGTGAGCGTGCCGACAGCCATGTCACCGTTAAAGCCAGAAACAGAGTGCATCCTCGTTGCCGATGTCGGCGGAACATTCGCACGGTTTTCCAGTGCCGAAGCGGGCAGGGTATCAGATGCGATTCTGACCTTGCCGCGTGACGGGGCTGAGTCACTTGCCGACTTGTGCGCGGATGCAATCCGGAAGCTGAATATCCGGCCTGCAGGCGCGGCGATTGCTGTAGCTGGCCCGGTTGAACATGGGCACGGTCAACTGACCAATGTCGGATGGACTTTTAACGAAGCCGGCCTGCAAAACGATCTTGCGATCGGGCGCGTTGTGCTTGTAAACGACTTTTCAGCCCTTGCGCTGACACTTCCAGATTTGACCCGGAATGATCTTTTCACGGTTGCGCCGCACCAGTTTGAATATTCGAATGGATCGTCGCAGGAACACACGTCTCGCGTGAGAGTCGCATTCGGACCGGGCACCGGGCTTGGCGTTGCAGCACTTCTTGAGGCAGACCGCGAGCGGATTGTGATCAACAGCGAAGGCGGTCATGCCGGTTTTGCGCCTGCAACCGAGCTTGAAGAGGCACTCATGCAACTGGCCAGTGAACGGTACGGCCGCGTGTCGTGGGAGAGGGTACTGTCGGGCCCCGGCCTGCAACTGATTGACGAAGTTTGCCGCAACGCCCGGGGCGGCGCGTCTGATGGGGCACCGCGCACACCACAGGCGATCATTGAAGCCGCGCTCGCGCAGCGGTGTCCGGTTGCGGCGATGGCGGTCGAATGCTTTGCCGGGCTGCTTGGCAGTTTCGCGGGCGATCTTGCGCTGACATTTCGTGCGGGCGGGGGAATTTACGTTGGCGGCGGCCTGTCGGGCCGGATGCTCTCGCTGTTTTCGTTCCCACTGATTCGGGAACGTTTCCACGACAAAGGGCGCCATGCTGCCTGGCTCGAAACCGTGCCGTTGTATTTCATTCGTAGCCCGCACGCCGCACTGACTGGCGCCGCGATTGCGTATTCACGCAGATAAGCCGAGGGCGTGGATAACCGGGTGGATAACCGGGTGGATAACCGGGTGGATAACCGGGTGGATAACCGGGTGGAGAACCGGGTGGAGAACCGGTGGAGAACCGGTGGAGAACCGGTGGATATCAGGTGGACAACCAGTGGGTATCAGATAGACGACCAGTGGATTGCGGTTGGATCACCTGTCTCCCGTAACACCAGTTATGTACTTTACATAATATACATTATGCGCATTATACGGATGGATCAATGCGGTCAATCCGCTTGCACACCCTCCCACATTGCTACGATTCGCCAACCCGGCATCGGCAACAAGTCACGTCCGTTAGACGCCCAGCCACACCCAGAAGCGACAACAACTTACGTCAGCTCGACTCGCTGACCCAGCAGCGGCACCATGACCGACCACTTCAACTCATGTTCGATTCTTTGCCGCAACGCGTCTGCCGGACCTGGCTCACCGTGATTAAGATACGTTGCAATCGGCGCTGTAGGTGCGGTACGCAACCAGTCGATGATCTCAACAGCGTCGGCATGTGCGGATAAAGCAGGCAGCGCGACCACTTCCGCATTGACCGGAATTTCCTCGCCGAAAATCCTGGTTGTACGCTCACCGGCCAGTAAACGCGCGCCGCGCGTGCCTGCCGCCTGGAATCCTGCGAAAACGATGCAATTGCGCCGATCCGGTCCCAACGTCTTGAGATGATGCAAAACCCGCCCCCCGGTCGCCATACCGCTCGCTGAAACGATGACTGAGGGATATCGCAAGTTGTCGAGTTCGCGGGATTCTTCAACCGTGCGCACCATCTTGGCCACCCGGAACATGCCAGAGCAATCTTCGGCGCTCAAGCGGTGCTCCAGCCGGTGGCTGTGATAAATCTTCGTCATGTCGATGGCCATCGGACTGTTCAGATAGACCGGAATATCCGGGATGACGCCGCGTTGCTTCAAACGATACAGAGCCAATAAGAGTTCCTGAGCCCGGCCGACAGCAAATGCGGGAACCACCACGATGCCGCCACGCCCAATCGTGCGACAGATGATGCGGCCGAATTCGTCCTCAGCGTCAACCAGTTCATGCAGGCGATCCCCGTAGGTCGACTCGACCACAAGGTAATCGGCGCGCTCGATCGGTGTCGGCGGACGCATGATGCGATCATGGGGACGCCCAATATCCCCGGAGAACAGCACGGTCTTGCCCGCTGCCGTGATTTCGGCCGATCCGGCACCCAGAATATGACCCGCCGGGCGCAGCCGCGCAGTCATGCCGGGAGCAACTTCGATTGCTTTGTCAAAGGCCAACTCGCGGAACTGTCGAAGTGTTGCGCGTGCATCAGCGACCGAATAAAGGGGCAAGGCTTGCTCATGACGCGAGGTGTGGTGTTTATTGGCGTAATTTGCCTCTTCCTGCTGGAGCTCCGCGCTGTCGATCAACAGGAGTTTGCAGAGTTCGATCGTTGAGGACGTCGCGTAAATCGGCCCGCGAAAACCCTGGCGGTGCAACAACGGCAGCGCTCCGCAATGATCCACGTGCGCGTGTGTCAGCACCACGGCGGCAAGCTCCGACGGTACGAACGGAAAGGCAATCCAGTTGAGCGCGCGCAGGTTCTTGTAGCCCTGAAACAAGCCGCAATCGACCAGAATCCGATGACCGTTGCACTCAATGAGTGTTTTAGAGCCGGTCACCGTACCGGCTGCTCCGAGAAATGTAAGGTTCATGATGCCCTCCCCGTCAATCCTGCGCTGCCCTTTGGCGGCTTCGCTGATCATCATAATCCGCGCCGCCTGGATGCATGATGACACATAGTAGAATTAACCCGGATTGTGCAATGGTTATTCGGAACTTAGGATATCGCGGCAGTCTCCTAATTAATACGATCGAAAAAATAGTCACTGTGATCGGGAAAAGTTGAATGAAAAATGTAGTCCATTTTCGAAAATGGATGAGTCGCCTGATCCTGATTTCGGGATTTGCCGCAGCACTCATCCCTGCCGCTGCGACCGCGGCCAGCGAGAGCGATGGCAGCCAGTGGCATTATGAATTCACGCCCTACCTCTGGGCGACCGGGCAAAGTGGCACCGTCGGGCTGGAAAATGGCCCCGGTAACGGTCAGTCGCTTAATCAGAGTTTCTCGGACATCCTCGGGCGCATGGACATTGGTGGAATGGCGGCATTCGAGGTGCGCCACGGCCGCTGGGGTCTGTTACTGGATGGTATTTATCTCAGAGTCTCCGACCGCGGCAGTATTTCCGGACCCAATGGTCTGGTCAGTCTTTCCGCCAACGGAAACGTGACGCAACAACAGTACGCGGCGGCAGCCTATTATCGTTTTCTTGAAGGTCAGACAACTCTGGACGGTCTGGCGGGAGTTCGATACAACAACATCAGTTGGGATGTGAACGCGAGTCTGTCATCGCCTCTGCTCCCCGGCCGGGCAATCTCCCGGGATTTTGCGGAACGCAAAGGCTGGGTTGATCCCATCGTGGGTGTGCGCGCGGCACATAGTTTCGACCCACAATGGAGTGTCGTCGGCTATGCCGATATTGGCGGATCGGGCACGGGGTCGAACCTGACCTGGCAGGTGCTGGCGGGAGTGAACTACGCGTTTCGACCTGATGTCATCGGCAAACTGGGCTACCGGTATTCGTCAATCAATTACCAGAACAACGGATTTATCTACGATGTGGCAACCTCGGGCTTTTATGCCGGTGTGGGCATTGCCTGGTAAGCATTGTGAATCGATTTCAAATATGGTTTTACTTTCTAAGAACTGATACAAAAAAAAGCGAATGAGGAAACTTCCTCATATTCAGGTTCATTGTCAGGTTCATTGTCAGGGACATTTTCATGAAACTTAACCGAATTGCGCAATTTTCCGCCCTCGTCATCGCGGCCAGTACGGCCGGACTTGCGCATGCCGCCACGGACGGTGTCAGCCCCTTCGCCGCAGGCACGCCCGGGCATTTTCATCCCCAGGGTAAGCCCCCGTCAAAGCACACGCTTGAAATGCGCGACCAGGTCAAGAAATCGTTGCCTTTTGAGGACGTTCGGGATTTTGAAGAATCCAAGAAGGGATTCATTGCCAAGCCGCCGTTTAATAAAATCATGGCAGACGCGGGACACGTCGCCTGGGATATGGGAAGCTATGAATTCCTGCTTCAGGGCAAGGACTTCGCCAGCGTCAACCCTTCGCTGCAGCGCCAGGCCGTCCTGAACATGGCGTATGGACTGTATGAGGTGGTCCCTGACCGCATCTATCAGGTACGCGGGTTTGATCTGGCCAATATGACCTTGATTAAAGGCGACACGGGCTGGATTATTTTCGATCCCCTCACGGCAAAAGAAACAGCAGCGGCCGCACTGGCGTTCGCAAACGAGAAACTGGGCAATCGTCCCGTGATGGCCGTGGTCTATTCCCACTCACACGTTGATCACTTTGGCGGCGTTCGTGGCGTGGTCGATGAAAAGGATGTGCAAAGTGGCAAAGTCCCCATTATCGCGCCTGAGCATTTCGTCCAGGCCGCCGTCTCGGAGAACGTGTTTTCCGGTAACGCCATGTCAAGACGGGTTCAGTACCAGTATGGTGTGTTGCTTGAGCGTAATCCATTTGGTCATGTGGACCAGTCGATCGGCAAGAATGTCGCCAACGGCAATACCGGATTGATCGCACCGACCCGACTGATTACCAAAGACTTTGAAGAGTTAACCATCGACGGGGTCACGATGGTGTTCCAGAACACTCCCGATACCGAAGCCCCGGCGGAAATGAACACCTACTTCCCGCAATTCAAGGCTTTCTGGGCGGCTGAGAATATCACGGGAACCATTCACAATATTTATACTTTGCGTGGTGCTGAAATTCGCAATGCCCTGAACTGGTCAAAGCAGATCAACAACGCACTCTATAAATTCGGTGACGATGTGGAGTTCATGTTTGCCTCGCATAGTTGGCCACGCTGGGGCAATACGCGTATCCAGGAGGTCATGAGGGCGCAGCGGGATCTCTACGCCAACATGAACAATCAGGTACTGCACTACGCGAACCAGGGGGTGACGATCAACGAAATTCACAATATCTATCAGTCGCCACCCAGTTTGCAACGTCAATGGGCCGCGCGTAGCTACCATGGCTCGGAAGCGCATAACAGCCGCGGCATTATCAACCGCTATCTGGGGTACTGGGATGGCAATCCGGCCACACTGGTTCCCTTGTCACCGCGCGAATCGGCGCCGCTTTATGTCGAGATGATGGGCGGCGCCGCCAGGATAATGGCCAAAGGCAAAGAGTTGAATGACCAGGGTAAATACCTGGAAGCCACCGAGATCCTGAATAAACTCGTTTATGCGGAGCCTAAAAACCAGGAAGCCAGAAACATGCTGGCGGATGCGTTTGAACAACTTGGCTACCAGAAAGAGAGCCCGAGCCTGCGCAACCCTTTCCTTCAGGCCGCGTATGAACTGCGTACTGGCCTGCCCGGCACCCTGGCGCCCAAACCAAGCGGCCCGGATGTCATCAGGGCGCTGCCCACAGCGCTTTGGCTCGATTTCCTGGCGATCAGCATGGATAGCCGGCGGGCCGATGGCTTGAACTTCACCATCAACCTGGTCACCCCGGATAACAAAGAGAAATTTCTTGTCGAGATGAGCAATGCAACGCTGACCAGCATTGCCGGGTATCAGGCCAAGAAGCCGACGCTCACCATCACCGTCAATCGCTCGGATCTCAACAGCGTCATGATGGGCGTAAGCACATTCGAAGCCCTGGAGACTGCAGGCAAGGCCAAATTCGACGGTGATCGCGGCGTCTACGAAAAGCTCAAGAGCCTCCTGGTCAAGTTCACGCCTAACTTCGAAATCATGCCGGGAACCGTGAACGCCAGCCCCACTCCCGCGGCGCGAACTGCGAGCAACACGGCACCGGCTTATGAGGCAAAGCCGTTTGAGTATGTGATCTACTCGGCAGAAGTGGATTGATCTCCGAATCGATTCAGAGCCGCTGCTGGCAGAGGGCATAACCCTCTGCCGATCGGCGGCTGAAGGATCCTGCACCAGTGTCCAGACCGCAATCTCGCCCGGGATTGCGGTTTTTGACATAGACACCAATCGCCTTCAATCGCCCGTACAATGCGGCTGAATTGCCTTGATACCAGATCCCGTTGCGGAGAACCTCCCCATGTTCCTTGAAATTGCCCACCTTGAAATCAAAGCCGGCGAAGAAGCTGAATTCGAACGTAAAGTCTCTCAGGCTGTCCCGCACTTCATGGCCGCCAAGGGCTGCAAGGGAATTTCATTGCACCGCTGTGTCGAAAATCCATCGCAATACCAACTCAACGTCATCTGGGAAACCGTCGAAAACCATATGGTGGATTTTCGGGCGACTGAAGGATTTCAGCAATGGCGCGCGCTGGCCGGACCGCATTTCGCCACGCCCCCCTGGGTCGAACACACGCACGAAATCAAGCTCTGAGCAAAGCGAGCCGCCATGCAAAACACCGATGATCTCGGCAAGTTGCTCCTGAGGGTTTCGCTCGGCGTTCTGCTCCTGATGCACGGCACGGCCAAGGTGATGAACGGTGTGCCGGCGGGTATCATCGCCAACGTCCTGTCCCACGGGTGGCCCGCATGGATCGCCTATGGCGTCTTTATCGGCGAAGTACTCGCCCCCGCCCTGATCATTCTGGGTGTTCTGACCCGGGTCGGCGGCCTGATCATCGCGTTCAATATGGCTGTGGCCGTCTACCTTGTTCACATGCCGCACTTGACCGAAATCGCCAGCACCGGTGGCTGGAGGCTGGCCCTCCAGGGGATGTACTTCTCCGGCGGGTTGTGTGTAGCCCTGTTGGGCGCAGGGCGTTTCAGCCTCGGCGGTGCCCGAGGTCGCTTCAATTAACCGGGGATTCGACATGAAACCGAAACTGATCGCAGGCACTTGCATTTTTGCCGTGACGCTCGCGCTCGCAGCGACACCGACATTCGCAAAGCTCGCGGTCGGCGCTGCGGCACCCGATTTTTCAGCGCCCGCGGCGCTCGCTGGCAAGGCCTTTACGTTCGCACTCGCCGATGCGCTGAAGAAAGGCCCTGTCGTCGTGTACTTCTATCCAAAGGCCTTTACCCGAGGGTGCACGATTGAAGCGAATCTTTTCGCGGAAGCGACTGGAGAATTTGCCGCGCTGGGCGCGACCGTGATCGGCGTGTCGGCTGACGGCATGGAGGTCCTCAAGGAGTTTTCCACCGGCCCCTGCGGCGGCAAATTCGCCGTGGCGTCAGATGAAGATCGCAAGATCATCAAAGCCTACGATGCCGCCTTGCTGGTTAAACCCGACATGGCCGATCGCGTCTCGTATGTCATCACGCCGGATCATAAGATACTGTATGTTCACGACAGTCTGAACCCGGACCAACATGTCACCAAAACGCTGGCGGCGATCAAGGCCTGGAAACAGAAAACGACAAACTGAACCAATGCTGGATCCCGACGCCCGGTAGTCGCTGCGCCGGGAACGTGGGATGATGGATTGACTATGGCTTCACTTTGCTGGTTTCGGTGCGATCTGCGCAGTGCGGATCAGCCTGCGCTCACACAGGCGATGCAGGATGGCGATTCAATTGCACTCTTTGTCATGACCCCGGGGCAATGGCGCATGCATGGCGATGCGCCGTCAAAAATCAATCTCTGGCTGCGCGCCGCGGCTGCGCTGCAAACAGAACTTGAACGGCTGCGGGTTCCGCTAAAGATCCTGACGGTGGATCAATGGTCTGAGGTTCCGCAGGCCCTGCTTGCGTTTTGCCAACAGCACAAGATCGACAGCGTGCACTGTAACCGTGAGCACGGTGTGAACGAACGCAAGCGCGATCGCGCCTGCTACGCGCTGCTGAAAAACAACGGCATCACCATGACAGGCCACGACGGCGGTACATTGCTCGTTCCGGGAACCATACTGACCGGAGCCGGAAGCTACTACCGGGTATTCACGCCCTTTGCGCGCGCCTGCCGTGCGCGGCTTGGGCCAAATCCACCGCGGGTGCTGCCCACGCCCTCCCCGCAATCGCCTGCCGCAGCGCTGCCACACCCGGATCCGGTACCCCGCGCGTTGTCCGGATGGGATCAACCCGCCCGGGCGATCACCGATCTGTGGCCCGCCGATACACAATCAGTGCGCAATCGCCTCGACACGTTCGCGCACGAACGCATGGGCGAATATCACACCAATCGCGATTTTCCGGCAATCGACGGCACCAGCAGCCTTTCGCCCTATCTCGCCAGCGGCATGCTTTCGGCGGGCCAATGCCTGTACGCCGCACTTGCAGTGAATCAGGGCGAGATCGACACTGGCCAGCGAGGCGTCACCACCTGGATCACTGAAATCCTGTGGCGTGAGTTCTATCAACACTTGTTACACGGATTTCCGGCGCTTTCGATGCATCAGCCGATGAGACCCGAGACCAATGCAGTGGTCTGGCGCGATGCGCCCGACGATTTCCAGGCCTGGTGTGATGGTATGACGGGTATTCCGATCGTCGATGCCGCGATGCGTCAACTGCGGGCGACCGGTTGGATGCATAACCGCCTGAGGATGGTCGCGGCAATGTTTCTGACCAAGAATCTGCTGGTGGACTGGCGGCGCGGCGAAGCATTCTTCATGCAACATCTGGTCGATGGCGACCTTGCCGCAAATAATGGCGGCTGGCAGTGGAGCGCTTCGACCGGCGCCGATGCCGCACCCTACTTTCGGGTTTTCAATCCCGTCAGTCAGTCCGAAAGATTTGACCCTGACGGAACTTTCATCCGGCGCTGGGTGCCAGAGCTTGCAAGTCTGCGCGCAAAGGACATTCACGACCCAGCCCCCCTTTCACGCCGCGCGCTCGGCTATCCTGATGCAATTGTGGATTTGCGCATCAGCCGACAGCGGGCAATCGACGCGTTCGCAGCTATCCGATAAGGAAATCATCCCGTGGAACTATCTGATTTTTCAGCAACGACGATCGCCGGATCGACTCAGGAGCTTTCCGCGTATCGCGGCAAGGTTGTGCTCATAGTGAACGTCGCGTCAGAATGCGGTTTTACCGGGCAGTATGAAGGCCTGCAGGCACTTTACCAGGAGTACGCCGCACAAGGCTTGGTTGTGCTGGGATTTCCCTGCGACCAGTTCGGCCATCAGGAGCCCGGCGATGAGGCGACCATCCAGGCATTTTGCACAACGCGTTTCTCCGTTACCTTCCCGATGTTCGCCAAAATCTCGGTCAATGGCGCCGACGCGCATCCCCTGTATGCGTGGTTGAAATCGTCCAGACCGGGTCTGCTGGGCACCGAAGCGATCAAGTGGAATTTCACGAAATTTCTTCTGGGCCGCGACGGCAAAGTCATCAACCGCTACGCGCCGGCGGACAAACCGCAGGCGTTGCGTACCGATATCGAACGCGCCCTTGGTCAACCCGCTGGCGTAGCGTAGAACACTGCACTGAACCAAGACTGTCTGACGGAGCCTCACATGATTGACCTTTACTACTGGACTACCCCCAACGGGCACAAGATCACGATGTTCCTTGAGGAAGCCGGCCTCGATTACCGACTTATTCCGATCAACATCGGCAAGGGTGAGCAGTTCGCGCCTGATTTTCTCGCGGTCGCACCGAACAATCGGATTCCCGCAATCGTCGATCAGGCGCCCGCCGATGGTGGCCAGCCGATTTCGGTCTTTGAATCCGGCGCGATCCTGCTCTACCTGGCCGAGAAGAGTGGCAAATTCCTCTCCTCTGACTTGCGCGTACGCACACGCACCCTGGAGTGGTTGTTCTGGCAAATGGGAGGGCTGGGCCCCATGGCCGGGCAGAATCATCACTTTGGCACCTATGCCCCGGAAAAGATCCCTTACGCGATTAACCGGTATGTCAACGAAACCAACCGGCTTTATGGTGTTCTCAATAAACAACTGGCAGGCAGCCCCTTCATCGCGGGCGAATACTCCATCGCGGACATGGCGTGCTACCCCTGGATTGTTCCGCATGCGCGTCAACAGCAGAAGCTCGAGGACTTTCCGAATCTGAAACGCTGGTTCGAGAGTATCGCCGCTCGGCCCGCAACAGTGCGTGCCTATGCACTGACAGAAAAGATCAACTCCAAGCCCACGATTCACGACGACGAAGCACGCAAGATCCTGTTCGGTCAGACATCCACCAACCTGCCAGTCAAATCGTGATCGGAATGCGCGACTCTTTACCCTGGTTACTTGGCGTGATTGTCACGCTTGGTCTGGTCGGCTGCGCGCAAAAGAGCCCAGGCGCGGCGGGCGATGTCACGCTGGCCTCCTCGCCGGGTGCCACCACCTCAACGACTGTGGGTGGGCCCCCAGTCCGCCTGCAGTCGGTGCGCGTCGGTTCGGCCCAGCCAACTTCCGGCGGTGATGCCGCGACCACCGCCTCGGGTGCGACCACCAACATTGTCTTTGCCTCCGGGAGCGAGAGCGATCTGCCATCTGGCGGTGATGTCGTTGCCAGCGCGGCGGCTTCCAGCGCAGGCACATCCTCGTCGGGAGAGTCGGTCTTTTCGTCGTTATTGTCGTTTTTCAAGTCCGGTAGTTCTGATCAGATATCCTCTTCCGATTCGTCCTCGGACTCGTCTCCGGACACCACGGCACCAATCGCCATAGCCGCCAACAGCACGGTTGAAGCGGCTGTTGCCGATCGGTCGGCTCGAGGCGCCGTGCCACCGGCTCCCTCTTCCGCCGGACCGGCTTCAGGCGCACCGCGCCTTGGCCTCGCGCCGGGAAGCGCAGGCCCCACACCGATCGGTCAGGCTCCGGCACCCTCCCGTGTGCAAAGCGCCTCGAGCGTACCGCTGGTCGCCAATACCATCCCGTGGCGCGTGGTGGATTCCACGTTCGTCAAGCCAAATTGCACAGGAGCAGAGTGCCCCAAAATCAAAGTTCGACGACTTTTGTTCAGCGGGCGCGACCGTTTCAACAAGTTCCTCGAAGAGACGCTGGTCTCGCTCGCCGAACTCGACACCAAACAGAGTGCACCGTTCAAGACATTAGCTGCATTTCAGAAGTATTTTTTTACCGTCGCCAAGCCACGCTGGGAAGTCGTTCTCGAGGCGGGCGTTCGCCGGGATACGCCCGAGCTCGTCATCGTTCAACTCGATAGTTATGTGTTTGCCGGTGGCGCACACGGTGCTTCCACGACCCAATACATCAACTGGTTACCAAAGGTCGACCGATTGCTCACGCTGGAATCGATGCTCCTGCCCAATACCGCGAAACAGTTCGAGCAAGCCCTGCGTCGCCAGCATGCTGCGTGGCTAAAGACCAATTCACTCGCGCAGGAAAACCCTGCGGCCTACAACAAGACGTGGCCATTTACGATGAGCGACAACGTTGCCTTGCTGGCGGAAGGGCTGGCGGTCACCTACGACCCCTATGTGCTGGCACCCTATTCTTTCGGCCGCCCGACGCTGATCATTCCGTACGGCGAACTCAAAGGCATCCTGCGGCCCGAGATCCTGCCGGGCTAGACGATCACCCTTGACGGGGCATGGTCGGTATTGACCACACTGGGCGCGTCCCCGAGCAGATTCCAGGCCAGGCGGGCGACGACGCGGGCGGTGTGCCCGTCGATATCAAATGCCGGGTTGAACTCAGCGATATCGGCAACCCGCATCTTGCCGGACCGGCGGACCTGTTGCGCCAGCGATTCAATCACGGTCAGGGGAACGCCATACGGCGCGGGTGCAGAGACCCCGGGCGCAACGCTCGCTGGCAGGACATCCAGATCAATCGACAGGTAAACGTCGTCTGCGAGGTCGATCAGCGACGCGAGATGGTCGATTGCCGATGACAGGTGACGTTCCTGAAGGTGATCATCTTCGATCACGTTTGCGCCGATCGCACGTGCGCGCGCATAGAGCGCAGGCGTATTCGCAAGCCGCGACACACCCCAACAGGCATATTGAAAGGGCCGTCCGCCGCCTTCGCAATCGTGCGCGATCTGATCAAATGGAGTTCCGGAACTTCCCGGGCGGCTGGACCGCAAATCAAAATGCGCGTCAAGATTCAGGATCAGCAATTTGCGCGGACGACCCGGCACATCCCGCGCCGCCAGCCAGCGCGCCAACCCCTTGTAGGTCCCCCAGGCGACCTCGTGTCCTCCACCGAGCACGACCGGTACAAGACCAAGATCCAGCATATCCCCGACGCGATCAGCAAGTCGAGCCTGGGCGGCCTCAAGATCGCCATCGGTGCACGCCACATCGCCAAAATCCCACAATCTGCGGTAGTGATGTGCGGGTAAACCAGCGAGCATGCGTCGGGCGGCGACCGGCCCACCGGCTGCGCCGATTCTGCCCTGATTACGTGCAACGCCCGCATCGCAGGCAAAGCCGATGAGAGCGGCCCCCCCCGGGTCGACACGCTGGTCGGGCGCACGCACGATCTGAAACATGCGCCGGACATCGCCGGTTTCGGTCTGGTCGTTGCGACCACGCCAGACTTTCGGATCAATGCCTTGCGTCACGCTGCCTCCGCGGTGCCTTTGGTCAGAACCGCCTGCAGAAACTCCCGCGTTCGGGCCTGGCTTGGCGCACTGAATATCTGAGCGGGCGAACCCATTTCAATCACCCTTCCCTGGTCCATGACGGCAACCCGGTCGGCAACTTCCTTTGCAAACGCCATTTCATGCGTCACCACCATCATCGTCATCCCTTCGCTGGCCAGCACTTTCATGACCTGCAACACTTCGCCGACCAGTTCCGGATCAAGCGCCGAAGTGGGTTCGTCAAAGAGCATGACGCTCGGCTCCATGGCGAGCGCCCTCGCGATCGCCACGCGTTGCTTTTGCCCTCCGGACAGGCTTGCGGGCATTGCCGCGACTTTCTCGGTCAGCCCCACCTTGTCCAGCAGTGCCAGAGCGCGCGACTCTGACTGCGCACGGCTCAAACCCAGCAATGTGCGCGGCCCCACCGTGATGTTCTCGAGCACCGAGAGGTGCGGAAAAAGGTTGAACGACTGAAACACCATGCCGACCTGCGTGCGCAGGCGGTTGAGTTCCCGATCCGCAATCATGCGGCCATGATCCAGCAGGCGGGAACCGCAAATGTCGATCGTGCCGCGCTCTGCGATTTCCAGACCATTGCAGCATCGCAGCAGAGTGCTCTTGCCCGAACCACTGGGCCCGATGACCACCACGACCTCCGAGGCAGCAACGCTGAAATCGATCCCCCGAAGGACCGCGTTATCTCCGAAGGATTTATGTAAATCGTGAATGTCGATCATTGGCTTCACTGCACCATGCCTCCGGCGCGCAGCCGCCGCTCGATCAGCCTCAGCGCCCCCGAAGTCGCCGTCGTCAGCACCAGGTAAATGAGCGCGACGACCAGGTACACCTCCAGTGACCGGTATGACACGCTGATGATCTTCTGCCCTTCGTGCATCAGATCATGTATGGTCAGCAGCGAGACCAGCGCGGAGTTCTTGATCAGCGCAATGAATTCATTGCCCAGCGGCGGAATCATGCGCACAATGGCCTGCGGAATAATGATCTTGCGCATGGCCTGCCCGGCAGACATTCCCAGCGAGCGGGCCGCTTCGTTCTGACCCCGGTCAACCGACTGGATTGCGCCGCGGACGATCTCCGATACATAGGCCCCGGAATACATGCCCAGACCCACCACGCCGCAGGCGAACGCAGGAAGCATCAGGCCGAACTGCGGTAATCCGAAAAACCAGATGAACAACTGTACCAGCAGCGGTGTGCCGCGAAAAAAAACCAGATAGGCGGAGCACACACCATAGACCAGGCGTCGATGCGGGTTCAACCGACCGATTCCGACCAGCAGACCGATCACGCATCCAAGCACCAGCGACGCGGCCGTCACTTCGATCGTGACCGCCGCACCCGACATCAGCATGCCCCAGTCCGCCAGGACCGGGGAAAAATCAAGATTCATTTGCCTGGCGCTTCAAACCACTTCACGACCAGCGCATCGTAAGTGCCGTTCGCTTTGAGTTTCTTCAGCGCCGCATTCACGGCTTTGGTCGTCTCAGGCTGATTTTTGGGCAATGCCATCCCGTAGTCCTCGACCGTAATCTGTTCCGGAAGCACGACCATGTCCGGATGCGCCTGCGCGTAGAGTTTGGCTGCCGGCTTACCAGTCACCGCCGCGTCGGCGCGTCCAATTTGGGCAAGGTTGAACATTTCCTGGTTCTTTTCGACCTCGACGCGTTCGACTTTCGGGAAGTGTTCCTTAAGATAACCAACCGATTTTGTTCCGACCTGCACAGCGACTTTCTTGCCGTCCAGATCCTTGAGCGATTTGATGGGTCCGTCCTTCTTGGTCAGCACTACAAGGCCACCGGCATAGTATGGGTCGGTGAAATCAACCACTTTGCGGCGCTCTTCCGTGATGTAGATTGCGGAATTGGCCATATCGGCACGGCCTGCCTGCAGCGCAGGAATCAGTCCTTTGAAGTCGATGTCGATCCATTCGATCTTGCGACCCATTTCCTTGCCCAGCGCCTCGACCAGATCGATGTCGAAACCCGTTCGCTGACCGTCTTTGACGAATTCCATTGGCGGAAAAGTTGCATCGGTTACCACGCGCAAGGGCGCATTTTGTGCGAGCGCCACGTTACCCAGCCCACCTGCAAGGGCCAGCATTCCGATCAGCAGGTTTCGACGTGTAGTGAACATGGTGATTCCTTTCAAACGGGGTTTACAACGCCAGCGCGACCGACGGCTTCAGTCGCGTGCGTCAAGAATACAGCGATATCAGACACAGCTTAATTCGACTTTTGCTGGTTTGCGCGTCGATCCCTGAGGATTTTTTCAAGTGCGCTGGCCAGCGTGGCGTTGCCCTTCTGTCGCGCGATGTCAATCGCGTCCTCGCCCTTCTGGTTCACGGCGGCCGGGTCAGCGCCAGCGTTGATGAGTGCCTGCACGACCTGCGTGTTGCCGGACTGCACTGCCATCATCAACGGATTGTCGCCAGCAGGCGACGGTGCGTTGGGCATCGCCTCGTTGGCGAGCAAGTACTGAACCATGTCAAGGTTTCCCTTGACCGCGGCATAGTGGAGAGGGGTCCAGCCGAGTTTGTTGACCTGCGCACCACGCGCAACCAGCGCCTTTGCACGAGGCACATCACCGATCAGCGCAACGTACATCAGGGGTGTTTCCTCGTATTCGTTGGCAAGATTCACATCCACTTTCTGGTTTGCCACCAAGAGGTCAAAGGTGCTCCACGCCCCGTCCCGCACACTTTGCATGAGCGCACTATTGCCCATCTTGGTTTTGGAATTGGGGTTCAAGCCTGCCGCCACCAGTGCCTTGACGTCATCGGCGCGATCATTCTTGATGAAGACCCAGAGGTCGTCCGGAGTTGCCGCATTTGCGAAACTGGCAGCCAAAGAGAGTATGCCCATGGCGAGCCAGCCCGCCAGAGTAGCCAGGCGTGCACGGAACGGGCTGAGCGTGATGGATCGGACAGGGACAGGAATTGTTGCAGCATTCAACACAGTTCATCCTTTACTTTAAATAAATTAGATTAATTTAATGCGATATCTTATTAAATAATTTAAAGAAATTACTTGTGGTAGCTTCTTCGATGACTTTCAGTGACTCCGATCGGCATTCGGCGATCTTTTCCGCAACATGAATCACTTTGGAAGGATCATTCAACTGACCCCTGTGCGGCACAGGCGCCAGAAAGGGAGAATCTGTCTCGATCAACATCCGGTCCAGCGGCGTGCGGCGCGCCACGTCCTGCAGCGCGACGGCGTTCTTGAAGGTGACGATGCCGGAGAATGAGATATAAAACCCCAGATCGAGAGCCGCCTGCGCGACTTCCCAGGATTCGGTAAAGCAATGCATCACGCCACCGGCCAGGTCTGCGCCCTCCTCGCGCATGATGCGCAGGGTGTCCTCTGCCGCCGAGCGCGTATGAATGATCAAGGGCAGCGAGCAAGTTCGCGCCGCCTGGATATGACGCCGGAAACGCTCGCGCTGCCACTCAAGATCGCCCGACAGACGGAAATAGTCCAGCCCGGTTTCCCCAATCGCGACAACCCTCGGATGCGCTGAATGCACGACCAGTTCTTGCGCGGTCGGTTCAACCGTATCCTCGTAATCGGGGTGAACCCCAACGGAGGCCCACAGGCAATCATGCTGTTCGACCAGATTCATGATTCCGGGCCAATCCGGCATATTCACGCTGACGCACAGCGCATGCGATACCCGGTTTGCCTGCATGCGCTTCAGGATATCGTCGGTTTGCCGGATCAGATCCGGAAAGTCGAGATGGCAGTGTGAATCAACGAACATGGCTACAACTTACTCCGGAAATCATGATGCGAAAGGATGCACGGGTGGCACTGGTCAGGATGGTAGTGCAGGCGCACTCCGTGCCGGCCGACAGGCCGTTGCCATGCGCTGCAGCACTGCGTGCGCGAATAATTTTGCGGCCAGCGGATGCCCCGCCACGCGACGCTGTTGCTGCACGTAGTGCGCCAATTCGGCCAACGCCGCACAATCCGCACGCTGCGCAATCGACGCGGACTGCGCGGCGAGCGCCGGATAGTAGCGTACCGCCAGCCCGTGGCTCGCCAGTGTGAGGTCCACACACAAGCGATGCAACGGGTCGATCCAGTCGATCGCAGGCTGCTTGCTGACGGCATCGGCCAACGTACCGATATCCGGTGACGCGCCCTGAGCCAGCCCGCGCAACAGGCCACCCAGCCAGTCAGGGCTGGCGGCTGTCTGGTTTGCAATCAGCTTTGCCGCGAGTATCGGCGCGCCGCCTGCGGCGGCAAGCCAGTCATCGGGTGATGCGACCCCCTGGGCCTGCAACCAGCCACGCGCCTGGTCGTGCGTCGGTGTGGGTAGTGGCAACCTTCTGCAGCGCGACAACAGGGTTGGCAGCAGCCGGTCGGGTGCATCTGCCACGATCAGGAATACGGTCGAGGGCGGCGGTTCTTCCAGCACCTTGAGCAGTGCATTGCCCGAAATCGCATTGAGCGCCTCGGCGGGATACAGCAGCGCCACTCTCCAGCCACCCCGATGTGTTGCATTGTTAAACCAGGGCTCGAGCGCCCGGATCTGTTCGACGCGGATCTCTTTGGACGCGGCCCGCTTGCCCGATCCGCCCGCGTCGACTGCAGCGCCGCCAGACTCCTGGCCATCTTCACCCTCGTCATCCTGCTGCGCGCCCTCCTCGAGCGCCACGGCCTCGGGCCGCACTCGCCGCAGATCGGGATGATTGCCCGAGGTCACCCACCCACAGGCCGGACACTTGCCACAGGCGAGTCCCGCAACGGGCGATTCACACAAAAGCGAAGCTGCGGCGGCGAAAGCGAATTCGCGCAGACCTGTGCCGGCTAGACCGTGCACCAGCCACGCATGGGCGAAGCGGTCGCGGTTGCCTAGCCACTGCGTGGCGGCCTGACGATGCCAGGGTAAAAATTCAGCCATAGTCATCGGTGACCTGACTGGCGCTGCACCAGCAAATCCAGATCTTCGCTGAGATCGTTGCGGATTGCCTCGATTGATCGCGTGGCATCGATCGTTAAAAAGCGCGCCGGATCCAGACGGGCGCGATCAAGATACACAGCGCGGGTGCGCTCAAAGAACGTATCGGCCTCACGCTCGAAGCGATCCTGGTCGCGCGTCCGATTGAGACGGTCGCGCGCCACCGCAAGCGGGACATCGAACAACCAGGTCCGATCCGGCTGCAGGGCGGGATGAAGCCATGCTTCGAGTGAGGCGATGCGGTCGGTGCCCAGCGCGCGTCCGCCGCCCTGATAGGCGAAGGTCGCATCAGTGAACCGATCGCACAAAACCCAGGTACCGCGCTCAAGAGCGGGTGCAATGATTGTGTGCACGTGCTCCGCGCGCGCGGCGAACATGAGCAGAGTCTCGCACTCCAGATGCATCGGCTCGTGCAGCAACAGCGCCCGCAGCTTTTCGCCCACCGGCGTGCCCCCTGGTTCGCGGGTGGAAAGCACGTCGACTCCTCGCACGCGCAGTTCATGCACCAGCCATTCGATGTGAGTGCTCTTGCCAGCGCCATCCACGCCCTCAAGCGTCAGGAAGTATCCGCGCGCGTCACTCATGGCTTGCGCCCCAGGATATAGGTCGACACATTCTTGTTGTGCTCCGCAAGCGTGGTCGCAAATGCACTGGTTCCATCGCCGCGTGAGACAAAATAATAATAACCATGTTTTTCTGGCTGCAGCGCCGCGGTCAGCGAAGCCCGGCCGGCGATCGCGATCGGGCTGGGCGGCAACCCGGTTCGCGTGTAGGTGTTCCAGGGAGTGTCAGTCTGCAGGTCGCGCTTGCGGATTTTGCCTTCATACGCTTCGCCCATACCGTAAATGACCGTTGGATCAGTTTGAAGTGGCATTCCCGCCCGCAGGCGATTCACGAATACGCCCGCGATGCGGGCGCGATCCGCTGGACTGCCGGTTTCCTTTTCGATGAGCGAAGCAAGCACCAGAGCTTCATAGGGGGATCCAAGGGGCAGATCGGCGGCGCGTTGCTCCCAGACTTTTTCCATCACCTTCTGTTGCGCGCGGTAGGCGCGTTGAAGGATGTCGAGATCCGTCGTGCCGATCGGGAAAATATATGTATCCGGAAACAATAAACCTTCGGCGAAAGTTGAATTTGCACCGAGGCGTTCGGCAAGCTGCGCATCCGTGATCTGATCCAGTGTGTGACGAATGTCCGGATGTTGCGCGAGCGCTGCACGGATCTGACGCAGGTTCCAGCCTTCAACCAAGGTCACTTGCCGTTGTGTCATGTCGCCCATCGCCATGCGACGAAGCACTGTCCAGGGAGTGTCGCCCTGAACAACCTGATAGCCACCCGCCTTGAGTTTCGTGTCAAAGCCTCCGAAGCGGGCAAGCCAGGAAAAAAAACGGGGATTGATCTGCACGCCCGACTGCCCGAGCAAGCGCGCGATCGATGCGGCAGTCGCACCGGGCGGAACCAGCACATCGACGTAGGGCGCTGGAAGCGTGACCGCACCGTGCGCCCAGTGGTATGCCGACCCCACGACCGCCGCGATGGTCAGTGCGATCGGCAGGACGAGGTAGAGGAAAAGACGATAGAGAAAATTCATGCCGGTGCCAGTTTAATGGAATCCCCGCCGGATGAATGGAAACACTGCCGGAAGAATCCGGCGAACTATCGTCGCCGGATCGCGATGTTGCTGGTGGACGATTTAATCCCGGCGAGCATGGACATTCGGTTGTTTGCCCAGCCGCATTGCTATGATGAAGCCCTCATGTACCACTCGTGCGCTCCATCTGGATAGCCAACCGCTTGGATTGCCAACCGCTTTTAACCACCTCAGCCCCTATGCACCCCGTACTCGCCCGCATCGCCACCGGCGACAACACTCCGGTAACCGGACTGGCGCGCGCCTGCGCGCTTGAGCAGTTCACAGTTCTTGAAATCGCCGGCGCCGATGCCATCAGCTTTCTTCAAGGCCAGGTCACCAACGACATCGCCGGCGCACCAGCCGGGCAGGCACGACTGGCGGGCTACTGCACAGCCCAGGGTCGGTTGCTCGCGACTTTGGTCGTCTGGCGCGAACCACAGAGCCCAACCCCGGATATTCCGGTCCTGCGCGCCATCGTGCGTGCGGATATCGCAGCAGCGCTGGTCAAGAGACTCAGTATGTTCGTGCTGCGCGCCAAGGCAAAGCTGGCACTGCTGCCACTCGAGGTTGTGGGTATCGAGTGCGAGGCTGCACAAAATGCCGCACTCGAGACAGCACTTGGCGCATCCTTGCCGCAATCGCCCTGGCATGTGTTGTCGCACGCCACGGGCACCTGGATCGCCGCACCTGGCACATCGGCGCGACGCTGGTGGTGCGTGGCGCCTCAAACCGACCGTCACGCCGGTGAAGCCCTGGCCGCGCATTTGTTGCCGGGCAATCCCGACCGCTGGCAGGTAGAGGACATTGAGGCCGGTTTGCCCTGGATTCTGGCTGAGACGCAGGATTTGTTCATTCCCCAGACCGTCAATCTGGACCTGATCGACGGAGTCAGTTTCACCAAGGGCTGCTATCCGGGGCAGGAAATCGTGGCGCGCAGTCACTATCGCGGCACGCTCAAGCGACGGATGGCCCTCGGCAGGCTGGAGGGCGGCGCTGCCCCCGGGGTGTCCCCCGCCGCCGATGTGTTCGACGCGAGCGCCCCGAATCAGCCTTGCGGACGCATTGTCAACGTGGCGACGGCCGATGGCTTCACGGCGATCCTTTTCGAGTCCACATTCGACGCGCTGTCGCACGGATCGCTGCGCGCTGTCAGTCCCGACGGGCCGGCCATCGCGCTGCGCACACTCCCCTACGACACACGTCCCGCTCCCCGAACCGCCTAGTTTGGTGTTCAACGCCGCCGTGGCCCAAAAGGCACAGTTTTAAGTGCCTGATCGCGTTGAACACTGCGCTAGCCCTTGCGGATCAGATTGACGATGCTCGAAAAATCAAGCTTGCCGTTGCCCTGAGCGCTATGGAGTGCGTACAGGTTACGTGCGAGTTCGCCCAGCGGCACGACGGCACGCGAGCCCATCGCCGCTTCGGCCGCGAGACCCAGGTCCTTAAGCATGAGATCCACGCCGAACCCACCCGCATAGCCACGCGCTGCAGGAGCCGACTCCATGACGCCGGGCCATGGGTTATAGAGTTCAAACGCCCAGTTGCGACCGGAACTCTTGCTGATGATGTCCGACAACACTGCGGGATCAAGGCCATTGGCTACACCGAGCGCGAGGGCCTCGGCGGCACCCGCCATCTGGATCCCCAGCATCATGTTGTTGGCGATTTTCGCAACTTGGCCGGCACCGGCTGCGCCAGCGTGGAAAATATTTTTTCCCATGAGCGCAAGTATCGGCCGTGCGCGCTCAAAGACTGCGTCCTCGCCGCCCACGATGAAGGTCAGTGTGCCGGCAATCGCGCCACCCGTGCCACCAGATACGGGCGCATCCACCATCTCCAGTCCGCGCGCGAGAGCCGCTTGAGCGACCTTGCGAGCCGACTGCGGCGCGATCGTGCTGCAATCGATGACCAGCGCGCCGTCCGCGATTCGGGCAAGCAGCCCGTCGTCGCCCAGGTAGAGCGACTCCACGTGTTGGCTCGCGGGGAGCATCGATATGACGACTTGCGCTCCTGCGACGGCATCCGCCGCACTCAGGGCGCCGCGCGCGCCAGCCTCGACGACGGGATCCATGGCAGCGCTGACCAGATCGAAGACGGCGACCTCGTTTCCGGCCTTGACGAGGTTGAGCGCCATTGGCGCGCCCATGTTGCCAAGTCCGATGAAGGCGATCTTTTTCATGCTGATTCTCCGAGTTGTCTGAGGGGATTGTCCTGCGGCGCGAAGGGTGCGGTGAAGAATTTCTCGACCCACGCGGGCGTCGCGTCCTGAATCCGGGCCGGATTCCAGCGTGGTTTCTTGTCTTTATCGATCAGCAGGGCACGGATACCCTCGCAGAAGTCGCCGTGGCCAGCGGCAGCCAGCCCCGCAACCAGTTCAATGCGATAGACCTCGGCGAGCGACACGTGGCGGGTGCGTTCAAGCAGCGTATAGGTCAGGCGTGCCGATCCGGGTGACCCAGCCTGCAGTGTTTTGGCTGCACGCTGCATCCACGCATCCTCGCTATCAGCCTGTGCCAGAATCCGGCTGACAATCTTGTCAAGGTCGGAGCCGGCGCATAGACGTTGGATCAGCAGCATGTGTTGCTGAAGCGTGCCAATCGCCGGTGTCGGGTCCACCGCCAGCGCAAGCAGCAATTCATCCAGCAGATCGTTGTTGGCGAGAAGGACCTTTTGCTGCTCGGGCGATCCCTCCGCGTGTCCCGGGATATCGCGTTCCCACGACTGGGCCGCAAGGCTGGCGACAATCTGCTCCCAACTGTTGCTGGGCAGGTTGTAGTCTGCCATTCCGGTAAAGAGCGCGTCAGCCGCGCCGATCTGTGCGCCGGTCAATCCCAGGAAAAGACCGGCCTTGCCAGGCATACGGTTCAGCAGCCAGGATCCGCCCACATCCGGGAACAAGCCAATCGTGATTTCCGGCATCGCCGCACGGGTCGTATCGGTCACTACGCGGTGGCTCGCACCCATCATGAGCCCCATTCCGCCGCCCATGACGATGCCATTGCCCCAAACCATCACTGGCTTGGGAAAGGTGTGAATCCGGTAATCCAGCGCATACTCGTGCGTGAAGAACTGACCCGGAAACGAGTCCGCCCCGAACACTTTACCGGCATTCTCGGTCATGCTGCGATACATGCTGTGCAGATCGCCGCCCGCGCAGAATGCGCGGTCACCGGTGCCGCGCAGGACCACCGCCGCAACATCGGAATCGCGTGCCCAGACTTCCATGCGTTTGGCCAGCAGGAGCGTCATTTCGTACGAAAGGGCATTAAGCGTCTTGGGGGAATTCAACGTGGCAATGCCGATGCGGGTGCCGTTCGCACACCGGATTTCCTCAAAAAGAACCACGTCGTTCGCTGCGTCACTCATCGTATGTTCGCGCCTTTTTCAAGCAGTTGGCGGGCGATGATCACCCGCATGATTTCGTTGGTGCCCTCAAGGATCTGGTGAACACGTGAATCGCGTACCAGTCGCTCCAGGGGGTAATCCTTCAGGTAGCCATAACCGCCGTGCAGTTGCTGGGCGTCAAGGCAAACCTGGAAGCCCAGATCAGTCGCGAGGCGTTTGGCCATCGCGCAATACGTTGACGCATCGGGCGAGCCGCTGTCAAGTTTGCAGGCGGCAAGACGCACCATCGCACGTGCGGCCACGGTATGGGTCGCCATGTCGGCATACTTGAACTGCAGCGCCTGAAAGCTTGCCAGCACCTGATTGAATTGCTTGCGCTCGCCCATGTAGGTGCGCGCGGCGTCCAGTGCGCCTTGCGCCGCCCCCACCGAGCAGGTGGCGATGTTGATACGCCCTCCGTCGAGTCCGCGCATGGCGAACTTGAAACCTTCGCCCTCCTCGCCCAACAGGTGATCCGCCGGTACGCGCACATTCTCGAACACGATGGGACGGGTGCTCTGGCTGTTCCACCCCATCTTGTTTTCCTTCCGACCGTAGGTAATTCCCGGAAGTCGTGCCGGAACCACGAACGCCGACACGCCGCCTGCCCCACCGCCACCCGTGCGCGCCATGACCACCAGAACATCGGTGTCACCCGCACCCGAAATGAACGCCTTCGCGCCGTTCAGAATGTAATGATCGCCTTGACGCTCGGCGCGCGTGGTGAGCGAGGCTGCGTCGGAGCCGGCGCCGGGTTCGGTCAGGGCATAGGAAGCCAGTTGACTGCCCGTCGTCAATAACGGCCCCCAGTGCGTTCGCACCGACTCGGTTGCCCAATTGCCAATCATCCAGGTCGCCATGTTGTGGATGGTCAGAAACGCCGTCGTCGACGGATCGACCGCGGCCATCTCCTCGAAGACCAGCGTCGCGTCCAGTCGGGGGAGCCCCAAACCCCCGATGTCTTCGCTGGCGTAGATGGCGCAGAAGCCCATCTCTCCGGCTTTATGGAATGCTTCGATCGGGAAGATCCCCTCCTGATCCCAGCGCGCCGCATTGGGTGCAAGTTCGCCCTGTGCGAATTCGCGGGCCGCCTGCGCGAAAGCCAGTTGCTCGTCGCTCAGTTCCATGTCCATATTGGGTCTCCCTCACGTACCGCCCAGCGTGTCCTGGGTCGCTTAACGTTAACGTAAAGGTAACATCTTACGATGCGGTGTGTGGTCAGTTTGTCAGTCAGCCGACAATCAGGCGCTCTGCGCGCATTGCATCAGGGACGCGCAGTTTTGCAGGGACGACCGTTGATTCTGCAACGATCAAGACCTGCCGGGACTATCGATGCATCAGGATCTTGCAACGCGCGGAGCGATCCCATCGGAATCGATGCATCAGGATCTTGCAACGCGCCGAGCGATCGCATCGGAATCGATGCGTCGAAAGCGCTGGCGGTGCTGTGCGCGTCGCCGGCGTGAATCCTTGGGGTCAAATGTCAGGGTGCGATAGATTTCCACCCGATCGCCATCCGCGAGTTTGCGGGTGCGGGCAACGCGTTTGCCAAATATACCGACCGCTGCCTGCGCCAGATTGTGGTCATTGACCTGTTGCGTCAATCTGCTGGCTTCAATCGCATCCATCACGTTTGATCCGACGTGAAGTCGCAAGGGAACCATCCAGATACGATCCGGTGCCGCAAAACAGACGGATACCGACAGGGTTGCGGCCCCATCCTCTGAAACGTTGCACGATGCGGCTGACCGTTCTTCCCGAGCGGCATCATTCGCCATAACAGGCCTGCGCTCGCTTGGTGAACGAATCGATAAAACTGCTGGCGACCCGGTTGAACACCGGCCCTACCACGGCCTCGAGCGCTCGGCTCGAAAATTCGTAGTTCAGGGTAAAAATGACCTTGCACGCATCCGAGGCGAGCGCCATGAAGCGCCAGTCGCCCTCAAGCGAGGAGAACGGGCCATCGACAAGGGCGAGTTGAATGCGTGTCGGATAGGTATGGCGATTTCGGGTGGTAAACGTTTGCTTGATGCCAGCGAACGAAATCGTGATCGATGCCAGCATGCCGTTGACGTCGCTGTCCGCCACACTGGCGCCACCGCACCACGGCATGAATTGGGGGTATTTTTCGACATCGGCCACCAGATCGAACATCTGGGCGGCACTGTACGGGAGGAGGACGGTTCGCTCTACGGAATGCATGGCGGCACGCAAATGGATAGAATGGATGAATTTTACCGGTAGTTACCCGGGAAGTTGCCAACGCATGAGCATTATTGAAAACCGCAAGGCCACGCACGACTACTTTATCGAAGAACGCTTCGAGGCCGGGTTGGTTCTGCAAGGCTGGGAAGTTAAAGCCATCCGCGCCGGTCGTGCGCAGATCAAGGAGGCCTATGTCGTCGTGCTGGATGGCGCGATATGGCTGGTTGGCATGCACATCAGTCCGCTGGCTTCGGCCTCGACCCATATCCTCCCCGACTCAACCCGCACGCGCAAACTGCTGCTCAAAGCCGAGGAAATCAGCAAACTGATCGGCAAGGTCGAGCAACGGGGGTACGCGCTCGTGCCGATCAACCTGCACTACAAAAACGGCAGAATCAAACTCGACTTCGGCCTGGGCCGGGGTAAGAAGCTTCACGATAAACGCGATGCCATGCAGGATCGCGACTGGGCCCGCGAGAAAGAACGCCTCATGAAGCACGATACCCGCAGCGCTAGGGATTGATCACGACTTTCCCGATCACTTTGCGACTCCCCATGTCGCAAAGCGCTTGCGCAGCTTCGTCAAGACGATAGCGGCGCGAGATAAACGGCTTGATCTTTCCCTCCCGGATCCAGGCCACTACCTGTTCAAAGTTCCTTGCGTTCGCTTCACGCTCGCGGACCTTGAATTCGCCCCAGAAAACGCCAACGATCGAGGCGTTCTTGAGTAGTGGCAAATTCATCGGAATCTTTGGGATTGTGCCGCTTGCGAACCCGACAATCAGGTGTCTGCCCTTCCAGGCGATGGATCGGAAAGCCGCTTCTGAAAAATCGCCGCCCACTGCGTCATAGATCACATCGGCGCCGCGACCACCCGTCGCCTGTTTGACCTGATCCCGGAAGTCTGGCTGGGTGTAGTTAATCAGTACATCCGCGCCACTCTGGCGGCACGCCGTCAACTTGTCATCGGATGACGCGCAGGCAATCACCCGTGCGCCCAGCGCATGACCGATCTCGACTGCCGCAAGTCCCACACCACCGGCCGCGCCAAGCACCAGCAGGGTTTCCCCCGCGAGAAGCTGCGCTCGGTCAACCAAGGCATGATAGGACGTCCCGTAGGTCATCAGGAACCCGGCGGCGACATCGAAATCGAGGCCTTCGGGCATGGGCATGACCGCCTTGGCAGGTACCACGGCATGGGTCGCAAAGGCGCCATGAAGATAGGAGGCGATGACCCGGTCACCCACCCGGATATCCGTGACACCCTCCCCGACCGCCGCGACAATACCCGCCATGTCGTTGCCGGGCGAGAAAGGAAGCTGCGGTTTGTACTGGTACTTGTTCTGCACAACCAGCACATCCGGGAAGTTGACCCCGGCCGCTCTGACCTCAATGACCACCTCGCCCGACCCGGCAACCGGGTCGGGCAAGTTCTCGACCGTCAGTGCCTCCGGAGGCCCCCATTCCTTGCAAAGCAGTGCGCGCACGTGAAAACTCCAGCTTGAGAATGCGGCTTATTTGCCGGCCAGGCGTTGCCAGGTGTCGACCACGGTGTCGGGGTTGAGCGACATCGAGAGAATTCCCTCATCACGCAACCACTCGGCAAAATCGGCGTGATCGCTGGGTCCCTGACCGCAAATTCCAACATATTTGCCAGCCTTCAGACAAGCCTGAATCGCACGGCGAAGCATGAACTTCACGGCGTCGTCGCGCTCGTCGAAATCCAGCGCGAGCAGTTCCATGCCCGAGTCACGATCCAGACCCAGCGTCAGTTGGGTCATGTCGTTCGACCCGATCGAGAACCCATCGAAATACTGCAGGAATTCATCGGCCAGGATTGCGTTGGAGGGCACTTCGCACATCATCACCAGACGCAGTCCGTTCTGACCCCGCGACAGGCCGTTTTCGGCCAGCAGCGAAACCACGCGAGCCGCCTGTTGCACAGTGCGCACGAACGGCACCATGATCTCGACATTCGTCAACCCCATGTCGTTGCGCACGCGTTTGAGCGCTTCGCATTCCATGCGGAAACATTCGGCGAAATCCGCGGAGATGTAGCGCGACGCGCCGCGAAAACCCAGCATCGGGTTCTCTTCTTCGGGTTCGTAGCGCGAACCGCCAACCAGCTTGCGATATTCGTTGGACTTGAAATCCGACAATCGCACGATCACGGGCTTGGGATAGAACGCCGCGCCGATCGTTGCGATTCCGTCTGCAAGCTTTTCAACAAAAAACGCTCTCGGACTGGCGTGCCCGCGCGCTGCGGATTCAACCGCCACCTTCAGTTCGCTGTCGACGTTCGGGTAATCAAGCACGGCTTTCGGGTGAATGCCGATATTGTTATTGATGATGAATTCAAGCCGGGCCAGGCCCACGCCACTATTGGGGATCTGTGAAAAATCAAACGCAAGCTGGGGGTTGCCGACGTTCATCATGATCTTCAGACCAATCTCGGGCATCACCCCGCGATGTACTTCCTCGACCTCGGTCTCGATCAATCCATCGTAAATGCGACCTTCGTCGCCCTCGGCGCAGGAAACGGTCACCTGCTGCCCTTCCCTGAGAACATCGGTGGCGTCGCCACACCCTACAACGGCAGGAATGCCGAGTTCGCGCGCAATGATGGCCGCGTGGCAGGTGCGACCGCCACGGTTGGTGACGATCGCCGAAGCCCGCTTCATCACAGGCTCCCAGTTAGGATCGGTCATGTCGGTCACCAGAACGTCGCCCGCCAACACTTTGTCCATGTCGGAAAGGTCGCCCACGACCCGCACGGGACCCGCACCGATCTTCTGACCGATCGCACGGCCGGTAATCAATACCTTGCCGGTCGCCTTCAGGCGATAGCGTTGCTGCACATCGCCATGCCCTTGCTGGGATTTCACCGTTTCCGGGCGGGCCTGGAGAATGTAGATTTTTCCGTCGATACCATCGCGACCCCACTCGATATCCATGGGACGCTGGTAGTGCTTCTCGATGATCACGGCATAGCGCGCGAGTTCAATGACCTCGTCGTCGGTGAGCGAATAGCGGTTGCGCTCGGAAACCGGCACATCGACCGTACGTACCGCACGACCCTCCGGACGCTCGGGGTCGAATTCCATTTTGATCAGCTTGGAACCGATACGGCGGCTGACAATTGGAAAATACCCTGCCGCAAGCGTCGGTTTGAAGACGAAAAACTCGTCCGGATTGACCGCGCCCTGCACAACGGTCTCGCCCAAACCGTAGGACGAAGTGATGAAGACCACATCCTGAAAGCCGGATTCGGTGTCGAGGGTGAACATCACGCCCGCGCTCCCCTTGTCCGAGCGCACCATGCGCTGAATGCCGGCCGACAGCGCGACATCCCCATGGGAATATCCCTTGTGGACGCGGTAGGAAATCGCGCGATCGTTGTAGAGCGAAGCGAATACGTGATGGATCTTTTCGATCACATCCTCAAAACCAACCACATTGAGGAAGGTTTCCTGCTGGCCGGCGAAGGATGCATCCGGAAGATCCTCGGCAGTCGCGGAGGACCGCACGGCAAACGATCCCTTGCCATCGGCGTCCAGCACCTTGAAGGCCTCGTGGATTTCGTCCTGCAGGCGTTGCGGCAGCGGCGTGTCGATGATCCACTGGCGGATCTGCCCACCCGCGACGGCGAGTTCCCGGACATCGTCCGGATTAAGCGTTGAGAGACGATCGGCGATCTTGCGATCAAGCGCGGTCGCGGAAAGGAAGTCGCGAAAAGCCTGGGCAGTTGTCGCAAAGCCGCCCGGGACGCGAACCCCCGCGTCAGACAGCTGACTGATCATCTCACCCAAAGAAGCGTTCTTACCCCCTACCGAGTCGACATCCGTCATGCGGAGTTGCTCGAACGAAACCACATAAGACATAGCGGCCACCTTTAACAATGTTGGAAAGCGAGTTTGGTCAACTTGCGTGCCGCACACTGACCAAACCGGCCTTGCGTCCCTGGGTGACTCTCAGGGTATATTGATGCCAACACCATTGTACTACCCGACCAATGACCGGCTGGAACAAATTTCATGGCAACTCAAGCGCTTGAACGCACCGTTTTCATCGTTTCCGACGGCACCGGCATCACAGCGGAAACCTTCAGTCACTCGGTGTTGAGCCAGTTCGAATCGGTCACCTTCAACCAGGTGCGCATTCCTTTTATCGACAACGTCGCAAAGGCGGACGACGTCGTACTGCGCATCAACCGTTGCGCTGCTGACCGCGGGTATAAGCCGATCGTTTTCACGACGCTGGTCAACCCTGAAGTCCTTGACCGTATCATGACCGCCAACGCACTCTACCTGGATCTTTTTGGCGCGTTCGTCAAACCGCTGGAACATATCCTCGGCATGAAATCAAGCCACTCCATCGGTAAATCCCACAAGGCCACCAACTCGCTGCAGTACCGCAACCGGATCGACGCCATCAACTTCAGTCTCGCCCATGACGATGGCCAGTTCATTACCGGCCTGGCACAGGCTGACGTCATCCTGATCGGCGTATCGCGCTGCGGCAAAACGCCCACCAGTCTCTATCTGGCGATGCAGTACGGCGTCAAGGCGGCCAATTTTCCGCTCATCCCGGAGGATTTCGATCGGGGCAACCTGCCCTCAACGGTTCTGCCCTATCGCAAGAAGCTCTTTGGACTGACGATTCAGCCTGAGCGCCTGTCCGAAGTCCGCAATGAACGCCGTCCGGACAGCAAATACGCGTCGCTGCAGCAATGCCGCCATGAGGTCGCCGAGGCGGAGCGACTGATGCGCCGAGAGGGAATTCCCACGCTTTCGACGACCACCAAGTCGATCGAGGAAATTTCCACCACAGTTCTGCAGGAAGTCGATTTGGGCAAGCACACTGCCTTCTGATCCGGCAAATCGCGGTAGCGTCAGGCGTGGCGTTTACGCTGGCGACGTTGCTCAAACAGGCAGATGCCGGCTGCCACCGCGACATTGAGCGATTCGACTGCTGCGCGTTCGTGGTCGATGTGGACCCGCAATGCGGATTTTGCGAGCAACGCCGCATCAACACCCTGCCCCTCGTGTCCGAAGACCCAGGCGCACTGCTTCGGTAGTTCGGCAGAAAACAGATCCACCGTGCCGTTCAGCGCAGTGGCGATGAGGGGAATGTCCAACCGGTCGGCGACTGCCAGCAAATCTGCGTGTTCATGTAATTCAAGCGCGAATTGGGCACCCTGCCCGCTACGCAGCACTTTCGGTGACCAGAGGGCCGCGGTGCCCGTCGCCGCAATGATCCGTCGCACACCGGCCGCGGCACAGGTTCGGAGAATGGTGCCTACATTGCCGGGATCCTGAATGCGATCGAGTAATACGACGGTCTCCCTGATGCGGGCCGCAAGCTCAGGCACGGGCGTCCTGACGATGAAGATCACGCCCTGACCCGTGTCGACGGAGGCAAGACCCGCGAGCAACCCCGGGGGCATCGATACGCAAAGCTCCGATGGCAATCGCCGGATCAGGGCCTCGAGTGCGGGATGCGCGAGTCGCTGCTCATCAAAGATCGCGTGCAATGGCATGCGACCGGCGTCAAGCCAGGCTTCACACAGATGCACACCGTCGAGCATCGCGGGCTCGCCTCGGCGCCCTGCACCACCCTGTAACTTGAACAACTGGCGAAACAGCGGGTTGGCGCGCGAAGCAATCGGTTTCATGAAAGTCCCAGGAGTTCCCGCACCGGTGCAAAAGTGCGACGGTGCTCAATGCAGGGTCCGAGCGCACGCAGGCGTTCAAGGTGCAACGCGGTGCCATAGCCTTTGTGCTGCGCAAAACCATAGCCCGGAAAACGTTCGTGCATCAACATCAGATCGGCATCGCGGGCAGTCTTGGCGAGTATCGAAGCCGCCGATATCGCGGGCACCAGCGCATCGCCGCGAACGACCGTCTGAACAGTGCACGCCAGTCGGGGGCGCTGGTTGCCGTCTACGAGCGCGATCTCCGCTGCAACGGGCAAGGACTCGACGGCACGCTTCATGGCCAGCAATGTCGCCTGCAGAATATTGAGCTGGTCGATTTCTTCGACCGATGCACTCGCCACGGCCCACGCCATCGCACAGGCTCGGATCTCTGCGGCAAGGGACTGACGACGCGCTGCGGTCAGTGCTTTCGAATCCGCCAGACCGGCAATCGGACGCGCCGGATCCAGAATGACCGCAGCGGCGAACACGGCACCTGCAAGTGGACCCCGGCCCGCCTCATCCACACCAGCCACACGCCCTAGAGAAGGAATCGGGAGGTCAAACAAATCGGTCTGTGCTGTCGTGGAAGGCCTGCCAGCACCTCCGCTCGACGCGCGTCTAGCGGCGCGTTGCATGTTTGCTGACCCCTTGAATCACACTAGATGCGACCATACGCCACCTTCAGGATCGCGCTGGCCGCGCGTGCTGGCGTATCGCAGCGCAGCGTACGATGGATCCCCTCGAAACGGGACTGTATCCGTGCCACGAGCGCTTCGTCCGAAAGGTATGCGCGCAACGCATCGGCAAGAGCTTCGGGCGAGGCCTGCTCCTGAAGAAGTTCCGGCACCACAAAATCATTGGCCAGCACGTTGGGCAAACCCACCCAGGGCAGGTAGGGTCGTTGCTGGCCCGAGCGCCAGGCCATGATCCGGCGCATCAGGGGAGAAATCACATAGGAAATCACCATGGGGCGCTTGAAGAGCGCGGCTTCCAGCGTTGCGGTGCCGCTGGTGACCAGCGCCAGGTCGCAGGCCTCGAGCGCATCCCAGGCAACGGGGCGCCCTGCGGGGCTATCCGCGTGGGCCATCGTGACATGCAGATTGTCCACAGGATTCAGGCGCGCAATGTCGTCAAACTCAGCTTTTCGCTGGGCATTGACCATCGGCACGACGCAATGAAGTCCGGGATCGTACTGCTGCAATCGACGCGCGGCCTGCAAAAAACGGGGTGCCATGAGCCTGATTTCCGAGGCACGACTGCCCGGCAGGATGGCAAGTACGCGGGCATTATTGTCCAGACCCAGGCGGGCGCGCGCGGCTGACATGTCCGGCACCAGAGGAATCGCGTCTGCCAACGGGTGCCCCACGTAGGTGACCGCGACGTTTTCCTTGCGATAGATGGCTTCCTCGAAAGGGAATAGCACCAGCATGTGTGAGACGGCCTGTCGGATGGCATGGATGCGCTCGTAGCGCCAGGCCCAGATTGAAGGGCCGACGAAGTGAACGGTCGGGATTCCTGCGGCCTTCAGCCGGCTTTCCAGACGAAGGTTGAAATCAGGCGCATCCACGCCGAGAAAGACGGCGGGAGGTTTGTCCAGCCAGCGTCGTTTGACGTCATTAAAGGTGGTTACGAGCGTGGGCAGACGCTTGAGAGCGTCAACGTAACCGAAGACGGACAGCGCGTGCATGGGGTGCCAGATTTCCTGTCCGGCGCCTTGCAAATGCGGGCCACCAATACCTTCTGCCTGAACCCGGGGATCGGCAGACTTCAGACCCGCAAGCACCCGCGAGCCGATCAGGTCGCCCGAAGGCTCGCCGGCCACGAGTCCGAGCCGCCAGGTCATGGCCTGATAATGCCCCGTTCGCTGGCATTGAGAAACGCCAGGAGTGGCTCAAGCGCCGGGGCGACAGCGGGCTCCTGCTGTTGACGCTCCAGGATCTGTGCGCGGGCTTCGTCGAGTTTGAGGCCACGCCGGTAGATGATTTTGTACGCATCGCGGATCGCCGAAATGGCCTCGGGTGAGAAACCACGGCGCCGCAGACCCTCGACGTTCACGCCAACCGGGACACAAGGGCTTCCTGAGCCCATGACGTAGGGTGGCACATCCATATGCAGTGCGCTGTGCCCACCCGTCATGCTGTGTGCGCCGATGCGCCCGAACTGATGCACACCCGCCAGACCGCCGATGATCGCCCAATCGCCGATGTGGACGTGACCGCCAAGTTGCGCGCCATTGGCGAGGATGACGTTGCTGCCAATCTGACAGTCGTGCGCGATATGCACATACGCCATGATCCAGTTATCGCTGCCAACCCGTGTTACACCGACATCCTGCACCGTACCGGTGTTGATGGTGACATACTCACGCACCATGTTGTGGTGACCGATTTCGAGCAGTGTCGGTTCGCCTGCGTACTTTTTATCCTGCGGCATCCCACCGATCGAGCAAAAGCGGTAGAAGCGGTTGTACTCACCGATTGTCGTATGCCCGTCGATGACGCAATGAGAGCCGATTTCACTGTGCGCGCCAATCCGCACGTGCGGACCGACAATCGAGTACGGCCCGATCGCCACGGTGGGATGCACCTGTGCCCTCGGGTCGACAAGCGCGGTGGGATGAATCAGCGATGACATTTATTTTTCCATGGGCCGGATCGCGCACATCAGTTTGGCGCGCGCAACTTCCTGTCCATCCACCGAGGCGTGGGTCTGGTACTTGCACATCGAGCGACTGATCCGCTCGGCAACGACTTCCATGCGAAGCTGATCGCCGGGGACGACCGGCCGACGGAACCTCGCTTCGTCAACACCGACGAAGTAATAGAGCAACTCCTCGCCGTCCTGCTTCAGGCCTGTTTCACCGATAAAGGACATGATCGCGGCAGTCTGCGCCATGGCCTCGAGAATCAGCACGCCGGGCATCACCGGATGATGCGGAAAGTGACCCGTAAAAAATGGTTCGTTGAATGAAACATTCTTGATCGCCGTGATCGTCTTGCCAGGAACGATGTCCAGCACGCGATCCACGAGCAGCATCGGGTATCGGTGCGGCAGGGTATCGAGAATGGCTTTTATGTCGAGTTCCATGAGGTCGTTTCCTGAACTACGTTTCTAAAATTAGCCGTCAACGGGTCGGCCGGATCGCGGCCACCCTAAAATGCGACGGGTCAGCCTCGCTCCAGGGCGCGCAAACGTTTACGCAGTGTGGAGAGCTGAGAGACAACTGCGGCGTTGCGTTGCCACTCCGCATGCTCCGTTGAGGGGAACACGCCGGTGTAACGTCCAGGCGTGGAAATGTTGTAGGTCACGGCGGTGCCGCCGGAAATATGCACGTCATCGCCAATCACCAGATGCCCGGACAGCATGGCAGCGCCCCCCAGCGTGCAGCGCGCGCCGACCGTCGTTGACCCTGCGACGCCCACGCAAGCCGCCGCCGCAGTGTGCGCGCCGATCCTGCAATTGTGTCCGATCATGATCTGGTTATCGAGTTTCACGCCGTCTTCGAGGACGGTGTCTTCCAGCGCGCCGCGATCGACGGTCGTGTTGGCGCCAATTTCGACGTCGTTGCCGATCAACACGCCGCCGAATTGCGGAATACGACCCCACGCGCCCTTGGCGATGCTGGGGTCGGGTGCAAATCCGAAGCCATCCGCGCCGAGCACGGCACCGCTCAGGATGAGCGCCCGTGCCCCGATGCGCACGTTGTCGTATATCGTGACCCGCGCATGAATATTTGACGACACGCCTATCTCGACGTCCGCACCGATCACCGTACCTGCGCCGATTTGCGTCATCGCACCAATGCGCGACCGTGCGCCCACGACGGTGTAGGCGCCAATGCTCGCGCTCGGTGCGACCTGCGCTGTCGGATCGACGATCGCGGTCGGGTGTATCGCAGCCAGCCGCGCCGGTTGCCTTGCCCAGTCAAACCACTGGGCAAGGCGGGCATACAAAAGATAGGGATGCTTGCAGACGACGCGTGCGTAGGCAGGCACCGGGTCGCTCGCGGCAAGCTGCTCGTCAATTTCCGGCAGGACGATCACCGCGCATGCACGCGTCTGCGACATCTGTGGCAGATACTTTGCGTGGACGATGAACGAAATCTCGCTGGGACCCGCACTAGTGAGCGCGCCAAGCCCAGCGATCGGGGGATCGACAAAATCGCCGGATCCCTGCACGACCCGTTGAACGAGGCCACCCGGGATGGCCTTGAGCAGTTCGGAAAGCGCGGGAGCCCGGTCGGGTTCAAGCAGAACGGGCATACCGACTGTCGGCTTACCGGCCGAGGGCCGAGATCACTTTGTCGGTGATGTCAACGCGGGGGCTGACCGTCACGGCGTCCTGAATGATCACGTCATAGGCTTCTTGCTCAGCGATATTCTTGATCGCGGCATTGGCCTTCTCGACGATCGTTGCGAACTCTTCGTTACGGCGGCGGTTGAAGTCTTCCTGGAACTCGCGGCGTTTGCGTTGAAGGTCGGCATCCATGTTGGCCAGTTCGCGTTGACGCTTGTTGCGATCCGACTCGGAAAGGACGGGCGCGTCTTTTTCGAATTTCTGGGCGGCATTACGCAGATTGTTGCCCAGGCGCTGCAGATCGTCATCGCGCTTTTTGAACTCGGACTCGATCTTCGTCTGAGCCGCCTTTGCGGGCGCGGAATCGCGCAGGATCCGTTCTGTATTCACAAAACCGATCTTGGTGCCTTGCGCCTGAACCGGTGCAACGGCCACGAGCGAGCAGGCGACGGCAGCGGCAGCAAGCCAAGCCAGGCGACGGGGCATCTTGGCGACGGATTTGGTGGCGATGTCGAGCGACGTATTTGTATTTGCAGACATTATTCGGGTCTCACGGTAAACGAAATTACAACTTGCTATTGTGCCATTAAATAGTCGTTAAAACCCGGTTCCGATCTGGAACTGGAAAACTTGTGTATTGTCCGTCGATTGAGCATTCAGCGGCTTAGCGTAGGACAACTGCAGCGGACCCATCGGCGAAGTCCAGGAAAGGCCAATACCTGCTGAGTAACGTAACTGGCTCAGGTTGATTGCCTGGTCGTTGCCGTACCCGTCGGCCCCATAGACCTGACCGCCATCGGCGAACAAATACCAGCGCAACGAACGATCCTGCTGAGTGCCGGGGAAAGGCAGGTAAAACTGGACGTTGCCAACCACGCGCTTGGATCCGCCAAGGTACGTTCCGGTCAACGGATCCACCGGCCCCAGGCTGTTTGTGGAGTACCCCCGAACAGTGCCAATACCGCCCGCGTACACGTCCTTGATGATCGGGTATGGATTGGAACCGTAGCTCTTGCCGTAATCGATCAGCCCGTTCAGCGCCAGAGTGTAATCACGGGAGATCGGCAAATAGAACTGCTGCTGTGCACTGAGCAAGTAGTACTGCAGACTGGCAGTTCCGACGTCCGCTTTCAACCGGCTGAATGAACCACTGTTCGGCGCAATCGCGCTGTCACGAGTGTCCTTGGACCAGCCGGTGTTAAAAATGACCGTGTTGGTCGTCTGTCCGTAGGCGGCCACGTACTCGCGGTAGGCCAGTGGAGAATTGTCATAAAGGGAAATTGTGTTGCGTTCAAAATTCGCACCCAGGAACAGGCGGTCGAATTCCGAGATCGGCACTCCGAAGTTCAACCCGAGACCGAGGGTCTGAACCTGATAGTTACCGGAGTTGTTCGAGTATGGCGTGACCGTGCGGTAGTAGACCGAGGTCGTGCGGCTCACGCCATCGTTGGTGAAGTAGGGGTCGGTATGAGCCAGGACGGCAGTCCGGTTGTAAACGCTGGTATTGAGCTGAAGCGTCAGGTTCGTGCCGCTGCCGAACACGTTGTCCTCTGTCAGGCCGGCAGAAAGAATAATCCCGTCAACCTGACCGTAACCCACGCCGAGGTTGATCATGCCGGTAGGCTTTTCCTTCATGTCGAAGTTGATGTCGACCTGGTCGGGCGAGTTGGGCACGGGTTCACTGCTGACTTTGGTGTCCGTGAAATAGCCCAGGCGATCAAGGCGGTCTTTCGAGATCTTGATCTTGCCGGAGTCGTACCAGGCGGCTTCCTGCTGGCGAACCTCGCGGCGCACCACTTCGTCGCGCGTTCGGTGGTTACCCGAGATCTGAATGCGGCGCACGTACACCCGACGACTCGGGTCAACAAAGAACGTCACATCGGCGGTCTGCTTCTCGCGGTTGAGTTGCGGGTTCGGATTGACGTTGGCAAACGCGTATCCCAGGCCGCCAAGGTAATCAGTGATCGATTTGGTCGTGGCGTTGGTTTTTGCACCGGAAAAGACCTCACCAGCCTGCAACTTGACGAATTGGGCAATTTCGGCATCCAGACCAAGCAGATTGCCCGCGAGCTTCACGCTGGAAACCGTGTAGGGCAGGCCCTCATTAATCGTGATGGTAATGAATATTTCCTTGCGGTCCGGCGAGATCGTGACCTGGGGCGGCTCGGCGCGGTATTCCAGGAAGCCGCGGTCAAGGTAGAAAGACCGCATCGCTTCGACATCGCGCTCGAGTTTCTCGCGCGAATATTTGTCACTGTCCGTGTACCAGGTCAGATAACCCGAGGTGGACAGGGAAAACAACCCGAGCAACTGTGATTCAGAAAAAGCGGAATTGCCAAGAACGCGGATTTCCTTGATACGCGCGACAGATCCTTCAAAGATATCGAAATTGATGCCTACACGATTGCGTGGAAGCGGCGTGACGGTCGAAGTGATGTCTACACCGTACTTTCCTTTGCCGAGGTACTGCTGTTTAAGCTCGAATTCGGCTTGTTCAAGCATCGACTGATCAAAGACACGCCCTTCTCCGAAACCCACCTGGCGCAGACTGTCGGTGATCGTCTTGGGTTCGAATTCCCGCATACCGGAAAAGGTAATTGAGGCAATCGTCGGTCGCTCCTGAACGGAAACGACTACCACGGTTCTGGCTGTGTCGATGCGCACGTCGCTGAAGAGGCCCGTTGCGTAAAGACGACGCACCGCTTCCGTGGCAAGCTCTTCGGTGAACCGCTGCCCGACCTTGACCGGCAACTGGTTGAACACTGTACCGGCTTCGGTGCGCTGGATGCCGTCGACTCGGATATCCGATACAACGAACGGATCGAACGCCTGTGCAAGCAAAGGCAACAGCAGCAATGGCAGTACCAGGACACGCAGGACGCTGTGCAGGCCACAACGGCAACGGTTCATGAGCAAGTTCCAGCTTACAGACATCCTGGGCAATCCTTGATACACAGATATTTTTTCATTTGAGCGCGATTTTAAGTCAGATTGCGACTAACCAAAAATCCGCACCAGATCGTTGAACAGAGCCAATACCATCAGGCAGGCCAGCAAACCGAAACCAGCGCGCTGACCGAGATCGATCCAGCGTGCAGGTGGCGGACTTCCCCGGACAATTTCAATGAGATAGTACAGCAGATGCCCTCCGTCCAGCATGGGAATCGGCAGAAGGTTCAGCACGCCCAGGCTGACGCTCACGAGGGCCAGAAACGACACAAAGGCCACCCACCCGATCCTGGCTGTCTGACCCGCGTAGTCGGCAATCGTGACCGGGCCGCTGACGTTGCGCCACGATACCTCGCCGGTCAGCATCTTACCCATCATCTTGAGGGAAAACCAGGCAGTTTCGGCCGTGCGCGAGACGCCGCGCGACAGGCTTTCGACCAATCCGTAACTCACCAGCACCATGGGGACATCACCACCCAATTGCACACCAATGCGCCCGACAATTTCTCCGGACTCCAGCGCAAAGGGGGCTGGCGTCACCGTGAGCCGAATCGACCTGTCCTGACGCTGAAGCTGAAGTTCAAGTGGCTTATCCGCGTTCTTCTGGACGATTTCGATAAATTGCACGTTATCCGGGTCATGAGACCCGCCGACCGCAGTCACCACGTCGCCGGTGACGATTCCCGCTTGTGCGCCCGCCCCTCCGGAGACAACGGATTTCACGGTGGGTCTCGGACCCTGCAACCGCAATCCCAGGCGCCGCATTGGATCTTCGCGCGAGGGGTCTGCCGTGAAGGCGATATCAATCACACGAGTCAGTGTGCGCCCTCCCTGCTCGACCGTCAGTTCGACCTGGGTATCGTCGGACATTTGCTGCAGCATTTCCCAGCGGAACTGCGGCCAGGACTGAATCGGTGACTGGTCGACAGCGACTACCCGATCACCTGCCATCAGCCCGGCTTGCGCCGCAACCGTGCCGGCGGGTGGCGCCCCAAGAATGGGCGCTGGCTCCTGGGTACCCACCAGCCCGAGCGCGGCATAGAGCAGAACGGCGAGCAGCAGATTGGCAAGCGGGCCCGCCACGACGACAGCCATGCGGCGCCACACCACCAGGGTGTCGAAAGGTTGTCCCGACGGATCTGGCCCGGCATGCGCTTCGCTGGATTCCAGCATTTTGACGTAACCGCCCAGTGGAATAGCCGAAATCGCCCACTCGGTGCCATGACGATCGGTTCGACGCAAAATCACGCGGCCGAAGCCGACCGAAAACCGCAGGATTTTGACGCCGCACCAACGCGCGACGGCGTAATGACCCAACTCGTGAAACGTGATCAGGATTCCGAGTGTGGTGATGAAGGCAACGAGCGTCAGCAAGATGAAACCTCAAAAATGACACGCACCGGCTTCAGGGCGCAAAATGAATCGACCGACAGAAAGCGCGAGCCCGTCTGTCCAGTTCGAGTACGTCATCGATCGAACCGATCACAGAAGCGGTCTGCTGAGCCTGCCAGTCAAGGGTATCACCGATCAGGCGCGCGATCGCCGTGTAGCGCAGCCGACCCGCAAGAAACGCGTCGACCGCGATCTCGTTGGCCGCATTCAGGGCGATACATGAGCTCTGGCCAGCGCGCAGCGCCTCAAATGCCAGGGCCAGGCAGGGAAAACGACCAAGATCCGGGGTTTCGAAGTCCAGACGCGCGCCGGCGGCGAGATCGAGCAAGCCCACGCCTGACGCAATCCGGTCCGGAAAGCCAAGCCCATAAGCGATGGGAGTACGCATATCGGGCTGACCAAGTTGCGCCACCACGGATCCGTCTTCGTACTCAACCATGGAGTGAACCACACTTTGCGGGTGAATCACGACGTTGATGCGTTCGGGCGGCATCGCGAAAAGCCAGTGCGCCTCGATGACCTCCAGGCCTTTGTTCAGCATCGTGGCCGAATCCACTGAAATTTTGCGGCCCATGCTCCAGTTCGGGTGGGCGCACGCCTGGTCCGGGGTGACATCGTGCAGATCGGACCAATTCCGGGTACGGAACGGCCCGCCAGAGGCGGTCAGAATCAACCTGCGCACGCCAGCAGCAGGCCCTTGGGGCGCGCTGGCCCTGCCATCATGTGGCAGGCACTGAAAAATGGCGTTGTGCTCGCTGTCGATCGGCAGCAGTTCGGCGCCGCTGTCGCGCACCGCAGCCATGAACAGTGACCCTGCAGCGACGAGCGCCTCTTTGTTGGCGAGCAGCACGCGTTTACCGGCTCTTGCGGCGGCCAGCGCACCCGGCAAACCAGCCGCACCGACGATCGCTGCCATGACCGTGTCGCATCCGGGGTCTGCGGCCGTTTCGGCAAGCGCGCGCGGACCCACGCGAATTTCCGGCATTGCAACGCCGTTGGGCCACACGGCGCGAAATCGAACTGCCGCAGCGTCATCAGGAAGAACGACAACGGCTGCGCCTGTTCCGACAGCCTGTTTGGCCAGCAGGTCAATACGGCTGTGCGCCGAAAGCGCGTACACGCTGAAACGGTCAGGATGACGCGCGATCACATCCAGTGTGCTTTGACCGATGGATCCGGTGGATCCCAGTATCGTGACGCGAACAGTCATTTGAACCACGACCCGCCGGTCAGAAGCACCGCGAGCGGAACCACGGCGACCACGGCGTCAATCCGATCATAAACACCCCCATGCCCTGGCAGAAGTCCGCTGGAATCCTTGACGCCTGCACGACGTTTGAGCAGCGATTCAAACAGGTCGCCGAGAATGGAGACCGCAGCCAGGACCGCAGCAAGCCCCGCAGCGCCCGGCCACGACCAGCGCGCCACCAGCGACGCGCCGTAAGTCGAATCCCAGTTGGCGGAAATCAGGACCCAGGCCACCACGCCCGCTACACCGGCTAAAGCCCCCTCGATGGTTTTGCCCGGGCTCACCCGGGGTGCCAGTTTGTGGCGACCAAAAGCTCGCCCGGCAAAATACGCCGCGATATCGGCGATCCAGACGAGCACCAGCAATGAGAGCACATAGCCCGCGCCATGCTTAAGATACAGATACGCGAGCGCAGCCCAGGTCGCATAGAGCGTTATGGGCCCGAAAATCGACCAGGCAAGGCTCAGGGGCGATGCCGCCGCATCACCGCGAACCACGACCACTGGCACGACCACGAGCCAGACCAAAGCGCTCACGGTCACTGCAACCATCATCGGAACCGTATCAGGCGGTGTTTGACCGAGCCACAACCAGGCCTGCAGCACAGCCACCAGGAACAGCACCACACCCGTCAGCCCGGCAACGAACGAAGCCGTGCCGGTCGTCAAACGCAGCCACTCCCAGCCAGCGCAGGCGCAGGCGAGCGCCAGAAAAAGCAGAAATGGCCAGGGCGATGTGGCGGCGATCACCAGCCCGATCACTGCAAGCAGGACGATGGCGGTGATGACGCGCTGTTTGAGCATGATGGTCAGTGGCCGGGGGATGTGTGCACCTGGGCGCTTGTGCGCCCAAACCTTCGCTCACGCGTGCGGTACCACTCGAAGGCAGCTTTGAGTTCGGCTTCCCCGAAATCCGGCCAGTAGCAGTCAGTGAAGTAGAGTTCGGTGTAGGCCAACTGCCAGACGAGAAAATTCGAGATCCGCTGTTCGCCGCCCGTGCGTATGAACAGATCAGGTTCCGGCGCCCACGCCATCGCAAGATGCGATGCGAGCATTTCCTCGTCGATCGCAGCCAGGTCCTGCGCGAGGCCGGGATTGCCAGCCAACATATTGCGCGTGGCCTGCAGGATATCCCAGCGACCGCCGTAATTTGCCGCCACCGTGAGATTGAGTTTGTCGTTCTGCGCAGTGCTGGCTTGAGCCTGGAAAATCAGATCCTGCAACCGGGGTTCAAACGCCGACAGGTCACCGATCACGCGCAGACGCACGCCCTGTTCCTGAAGCTTGGTGACTTCACGCTCCAGCGCCTGCACGAAAAGGCGCATCAGCAGCGACACTTCATCGGCCGGCCGTCGCCAGTTTTCCGAACTGAAGGCAAACAGAGTCAGGTAATCCACACCCAGACGTCCGCAGGTTTCTACCGCCCGCCGCACGGCCTGAACACCCTTGGCGTGACCGGCAGTGCGGGGCAACAGGCGTTTTGACGCCCAGCGCCCATTCCCATCCATGATGATGGCAACGTGGCGAGGCGTATCCGACGTGACAGGGATGTCGCGCGTAGAACTGGTTTTCATGGTGCAGGACGGGTTAAACCGTCATGATCTCCGCTTCTTTCTGGGCAACCAGTTTGTCGATTTCCGTGACGCAGCGATCAGTCAGTTTCTGGACGACGTCCTGGGCGCGACGCTCGTCGTCCTCGGAAATGGCCTTGTCCTTGACCAGGCGCTTGAAGCCATCGTTAGCGTCGCGACGCAGATTACGGACCGCAACTTTGGCCTCCTCGCCCTCGGACTTGACGACCTTGGTCAATTCGCGGCGGCGCTCTTCGGTGAGCGCGGGCATCGGCACACGGATGTTGTCGCCCATCGGGATCGGGTTGAGACCCAGATCCGAATCGCGAATCGCCTTCTCGACCGCCGAAGCCATGTTCTTTTCCCAGACCTGGATGCTGATCGTGCGCGCATCGACAAGGTTGACGTTACCAACCTGACTGAGCGGAACCGGGTTTCCGTAGTACTCGACGTGAATGTGATCCAGGATGCCCGTGTGAGCCCGGCCCGTACGGATCTTGGCCAGATCAGCCTTCAGAGTATCGATCGTCTTGCCCATGCGGGACTCGGCCGATTTTTGGACTTCTGCAACGCTCATGGGATTTCCTCTTTATACGTGGACGAGCGTGCCCTCGTCTTCGCCGCCAATGGCCCGGCTCAGCGCGCCCGGCTTATTGATGGAAAAGACCCGGATGGGCAGCTTCTGGTCACGGCACAACGCAAAGGCGGTGGCGTCCATCACTTCAAGACGACGCACGATTGCCTCGTCGAAACTGATGCGCGAGTAACGCGTGGCCAATGGATCTTTCTTGGGATCGGCGGTGTAGATTCCGTCGACTTTAGTCGCCTTCAGGACGATCTCGGCACCGATTTCAGCCCCTCGCAAGGCAGCGGCGGTGTCGGTGGTAAAGAAAGGATTACCGGTCCCGGCCGCAAAAATCACGACCTTGCCTTCCTCGAGGTAGCGGAGCGCCTTGGGGCGAATATACGGCTCGACCACCTGCTCGATATTCAGCGCCGACTGCACGCGCGCATCGATGCCACGGTGCTTGAGCGCATCCTGCAGCGCAAGCGAATTCATCACTGTGGCCATCATGCCCATGTAGTCGGCGGTCGCGCGATCCATTCCCTGGGCGCCTGGCGCCACACCGCGGAAAATGTTACCCCCGCCTATGACAATCGCGAGTTGTATGCCGGTGGCCGCCACGGCTGACAGTTCATCCGTCATACGCACGATCGTCGAACGGTTGATGCCGTACGCGTCGTCCCCCATCAACGCCTCGCCAGAGAGTTTGAGAAGGACTCTTTTATGTGTTCTGGTGGACATTGGCATTTTCCGGAAGATCAAAAACAGCTGAAAATTGTAAACGAAAGCCGGGCGGGCATTGCTGCACCGCCCGGCTTTTTGCAAACATAATTTACGCGTTTCCGGCGGCGGCTGCTGCCACTTCGGCTGCGAAGTCGTTGGATTTCTTCTCAATGCCCTCGCCCACCACGAACAGTGCAAACGCACTGGCCGATGCGGATTTTTCCTTGAGCATCTGACCAACGGACTGCTTGTCGTTCTTGACGAACGGCTGGCTCAGGAGTGCGACCTCCTTGAGGAATTTCTGGACAGAACCTTCAACCATCTTCTCGACGATTTCCGGCGGCTTGCCCGATTCGGCGGCCTTCAGACGCGCCACCGAGCGCTCCGCTTCCTTGTCCGCTTCCGCCACGCCCTTTTCATCAATGGCGCGGGGCTTGCTGGCAGCGATGTGCATCGCCAGATCCTTGCCGACTTCGTCAGCGCCCGCAAACTCGACGAGCACACCGATCTTGCCGCCGTGCACGTAACTGGCCAGTTTGTTAGGCGTCACGAAACGCTGAAAACGGCGAACCGAGATGTTTTCACCAATTTTGCCAACGAGTTCTGCGCGGGTTGAATCGACCGTGCCAGTACCCAGCGGAGCCGCCAGCAAGGCAGCCACATCGGCCAACTCCGTGGTGGCGACTTTTTGGGCCAGTGCGTTGACGAACGCAACAAAATCGTCGTTTTTGGCGACGAAGTCAGTTTCGCAGTTGACCTCGATGACAGCGCCTTGCTTGCTGTCGGGCGAGATGAACAGGCCAATCAGGCCCTCGGCGGTGACGCGACTTGCAGCCTTGCTGGCCTTGCTGCCGAGCTTCACGCGCAGGATTTCCTCCGCACGGGTCAGATCGCCGGCGGCTTCCGTCAATGCCCTTTTGCATTCCATCATGGGCGCGTCAGTCTTTTCGCGCAATTCCTTGACCATTGCTGCGGTAATTTCAGCCATTTTTACTCCAGAATATGTGAAATGCGCCCCGGCGCGAGGCCGAGGCGTTCGATCAGACACCGATCCGCGTCAGACGCGGACCCTGGCAGGTCTCAGTCCTTGGCCTGCTCGATTTCGACGAACTCTTCGCCTTCGGCAAGTTCTTCAACCAGGCCGTTGATGTTCTGGGTGCGACCTTCGATCACAGCGTCAGCAATGCCCTTGGCATACAACGCGATCGCCTTGGCTGAATCGTCGTTGCCGGGGATGATGTAATCGATGCCGTCGGGCGAGTGGTTGGTATCAACCACGGCAACCACCGGGATTCCAAGCGCACGGGCTTCGGCGACGGCGATCTTGTGGTAGCCGACATCGATCATGAAGATTGCATCAGGCAAACCGTTCATGTCCTTGATGCCACCGATAGACTTGTTGAGCTTGTCGAGTTCGCGCTGGAACATCAGGGCTTCTTTCTTGGTCATGCGCTCGGTGCCACCTTCGGCCACGATGACTTCCATGTCCTTGAGGCGCTTGATTGAGCTTTTGACCGTCTTGAAGTTGGTCAGCATACCGCCCAGCCAGCGGCTGTCGACGAAAGGCATGCCCGCACGCATCGCTTCGGCGGCGACGAGTTCGCGCGCTGCGCGCTTGGTGCCGACGAACAAGACCGAACCACCCTTGGCGGCGATCTGGCGCAGAAACTTGGTTGCATCCTGGAAATTAGCGACCGTCTTTTCCAGGTTGATGATGTGGATTTTATTGCGATGGCCAAAAATGAAGGGCGCCATCTTGGGGTTCCAGTAACGGGTCTGGTGACCGAAGTGCACGCCCGCTTCCAGCATTTCACGCATGAGAGACATATTCAAAGCTCCGAGGGTTGGGTCTTGCATTGCGTCTGCACCCGGCATTTTGCCCGGCACCCTGGTGACGCAACGCGCGATTTGGACAGACTGCGCCGACGGGTTGCCGACGTTCGCCTTTCCGGTTTGACTGCACATTCACTGCATTGACTACATTGACTGCCTGACCACCCTGATCTACCGGGCATTGACATGCTGACGATGTGGAAATGCACCAGACGTAAATCAAGGTAAGCCTATAATTCTACTATCTTTCATCGATGCAGCTCAAGTCACCATGGGTTTAGTCACTAACGCAGCGGATCTGGACCGTATGCGGGCCGCTTGTCGCGACGCCGCAAAAATCCTGGATTTTCTGGCTCCGCACGTAAAACCGGGCGTGACCACCGGCGCACTCGACAAACTGTGCCTCGAATACCTGACCGACGAACTCAAGGTGAAGTCGGCAACGGTCGGCTATGCGCCTCCCGGATATCCGCCCTTTCCTGGTGCAATCTGCACTTCGGTCAACCACCAGGTGTGCCACGGCATCCCCGGCGACAAAGTGCTCAAGAACGGCGACATTCTCAACATTGACGTCACCATCATCAAGGACGGTTGGTTTGGCGACACGAGCCGGATGTACTTTGTCGGCGAGCCCTCGATTCTGGCTCGCCGGCTCACGGACGTCACCTTTGAATGCATGTGGATCGGAATATCCCGGGTCAAGCCGGGTGCGACCCTTGGCGACATCGGCGCGGCCATCCAGCGTCATGCTGAGGATCAGGGCTTTTCCGTCGTTCGCGAATTCTGCGGTCATGGGATTGGGCAGAAGTTTCATCAGGATCCACAAGTGCTTCACTATGGCAAAGCCGGCAGCGGCGAAGTCCTCGAACCTGGCCTGATCTTCACCATCGAACCGATGATCAACGCAGGGCGACGGGAAATCCGCCAACTCGCAGACGGCTGGACCGTCGTGACCCGCGACCACAGTCTTTCGGCTCAGTGGGAACACTCGGTGCTGGTGACCGACCGGGGCTATGAGGTCCTGACCATCTCGGATGGCATGCCTGCACCACCTCCGTTCATTTCGAGCGTGGCATGAGCAACGCGGGGCTGGTCGAAATTCGCTCGCAGCTGCAGGCCAGCCGCGAGTCGGCCATTGACGCCTATCGCGCGGATCATCGAGCCGACAAACTCCTGCGCGCACTGCGCCGCTGTGCAGACCAGGCACTGCGCGCGCTCCTGCGTGTCTGTCCGCTACCGAAAGGCGCCGCGCTCGCGGCGGTCGGCGGCTATGGGCGCGGCGAGCTATACCCCTACTCGGACGTCGATCTGCTGATTCTCCTGCCGGTCGAACCCACAGCGGATGACGAAGCCGGGCTGAGCACGCTGGTGGCGGCCATGTGGGATATCGGGATCGAGCCGGGCTACAGCGTACGCACGATCGAACAATGCATTGAGGAGGCGCGCGGCGACATCACCGTTGAAACCTCCCTGCTGGAAACCCGCTGGATTGCGGGTAGCCGGGGTCTGACGCGCCAATTCATGCAGACCATGAACGAGCACCTGGATGCGCGCGAGTTTTTTCAGGCCAAACGTGCCGAAATGCAGCAACGCCACGCACGTCACCAGGAAACACCGTACGCGCTGGAGCCCAATTGCAAAGAGTCGCCGGGCGGCTTGCGTGATCTGCAGGTGATCCTCTGGATGGCGCGCGCCGCGGGCTTTGGCCAGAACTGGCATGAAATCGCGCGTGCCGGGTTGCTCACCGACATCGAGGCCCGTGATCTCAAGCGGGCCGAGAATGCTTTCCGGCGTTTGCGTGTCGAGCTGCATCTGCTGGCCCGCCGACGCGAGGACCGCCTCCTGTTTGACCTGCAGCACGCGCTGGCCGACGCTTACGGGATCAGCGCAACGCCCACCCGACGTGCCTCCGAAATCCTGATGCAGCGTTACTACTGGGCTGCGCGCCTGGTGACCCAGCTCAATATTCTGCTGGTACAGAACATTGAGGAGCGACTCTTCCCGATGCAAGCTGATGATGCGTGCATGATCGACGAAGACTTCGTGCGTTACCGCAACCGTCTCGATATCGGCACCGACGATCTGTTCGAGCGCAAGCCGTCGGCGCTGCTGCGGGTCTTCCTCCTGATGGAGCAACACCCGGACATCAACGAGCTTTCCGGCCGGGCGCTTCGTGCGATCTGGCACGCCCGTCATCTCATTGACGCGGACTTCCGGCGGGATCCCGTCAACAAGCAGACGTTTCTGCAAATTCTGCAACAGCCCAAAGGTATCGTTCACGCGTTGCGGCGCATGACCATGCTGAATATTCTGCCCCGCTACCTGCCGCCGTTCAGGCATGTCGTCGGGCAGATGCAGCACGATCTTTTCCATGTCTACACCGTCGATCAGCACACGCTGGCGGTCATACGCAACCTGCGACGCTTCACCATGCCGGAACACGCGCAGGAGTACCCGCTTGCCAGTCGCCTGATTGCCGGCCTCGAGCGCCACTGGCTTCTGTACGTCGCGGCGCTGTTTCACGACATCGCCAAGGGTCGCGGCGGCGACCACTCGGCGCTCGGCGCCGAGGATGTTCAACGCTTTGCCCGCAGCCACGGCCTGGACGTTGCCGACAGTGAGTTGGTCGTGTTCCTCGTGCGTAACCATCTGGCCATGTCCCAGGTGGCTCAGAAGCAGGACCTGTCCGACCCGGACGTGATCCGGAATTTCGCCGTCCTGGTTGGCGACACGCGTAAGCTCACTGCGCTCTATCTGCTCACGGTCGCCGACATCCGGGGCACCAGCCCTAAAGTCTGGAACGCCTGGAAAGGCAAGCTGCTCGAGGACCTCTTTAATCTCACCCGCAGCCATCTGGGCGGTTCGGTCGACGATGCGAACACGGTTCTGCACCAGCGCATGGACGAGGCCGCAGGACTGACCCGCCTGGCGGGACTGCGCGACGAAACCCGCCAGGAGTTCTGGAAGCAACTCGACGTCGCATATTTCCTGCGCCACGATGCGGCCGACATCGCCTGGCACACCCGTCATCTGTACTACCAGACCGCCCCCGGTCATTCAATCGTCAAGGCTCGACCAACCGAGGGCTCGGAAGGCCTGCAAGTCATGGTCTACACCAAGGACGTCGCCGATCTGTTTGCCCGCATTTGCGGCTACTTCGGATCACATGGACTGAGCATCCAGGACGCGCGCGTTCACACCACGCGCAACGGCTATGCACTTGACAGTTTCATTGTCTTGCCCGTTGATTCAAACGACGATCTGCGGTCGCTCGCCACGCTGACTGAGCACGAACTGGCAAGCCATCTTGATACGCCCCAGGACGTGGCGCAGCGCTCTCAGCGTCACGTGTCGGGACGCCCGTCCCGGCTTTCCCGGGCTTTCCCGGTGCCACCGCTGGTAGAACTATTCCCTGACGAAGGAAGCCAGAACTGGCGGCTGGCCGTCGCGGCAACCGATCGTCCCGGCCTGTTGGGAGATGTTGCACAGGTGTTCGCAAACTACCATGTCAATCTTCAGACCGCCAAAGTCATGACGCTGGGCGATCGTGTCGAGGACGTCTTCGTGATCAGCGGAGCGTCGCTTGCGCAACCACGAAGCCAACTGCAATTTGAGCGCGCGGTGCTGGAAGCGCTCACTCAGGAAAAGTCGAATGCGGCTGCGTGACCAGCATGTGCTCGGCGCTGTGGGCATCGTCAGCCTGCTCGCGGTGATCAACGCGCTTGTCTCGCAGCATGTCTTCGGCATGATGCCCTGCGCCTGGTGTGTCTTCCAGCGCCTGATCTACCTCGCAATAGCGGCAGCCTGCGCGCTGGGGGCGATTGGAAATCCGGGCAAATTCCGCGTGCGGATGGGGCTTCTGGCGACTCTTGCGCTGAGCGCCGGAGGGATCATGGCAGCGCGCTACCAGATCAACGTTGCTGCGAACATGTTCTCGTGTGCGCAGACGTTCGCGGACCAGTTCATGACCCGCTCCGGTCTCGACGGTGGAGTCCCCTGGCTCTTTGGAATTTTTGCAAGCTGCATGGATGCAAAAGTCGATCTGCTTGGCGTCGAATACGCCGTGTGGAGCCTGACTCTGTTCTGGATTCTGCTGGGTACAACCCTCTTGGGCCTCTGGAAGTCGTTCCGCGGCCCGTTATAAGCCACCAACCCACCCCGAGCGGGTGGCGTTGGCGGTGAGTCAATGATCAGCGACTTGGCGCGGCCATCTCATGCGCCGATCCCCCCGGTTGCCTCAGCCCGGGCCGTCTTCTTCGGCAGCGTAACCCATGTTGAACAGCAGTCCGCTCGCGTCATCCTGTGCCGAATGACGCGTGCGCCCAAGTTGATCAAGATATTCGGGGGTGATGTCACCGGTGACGTACTGACCAGTAAAGCACGACGTATCAAAGTGCGTGAGTCCGGGATTCAGGTCAGTGACCGATTTCTGCATCGCCTCGATATCCTGGTAGATCAGGGCATCGGCACCGATGATGCGGGCAATCTCGTCCTCATCACGACCGTTCGCGATCAGCTCGTTTTGTGTCGGCATGTCGATGCCGTAGACGTTCTGGTATCGCACAGGCGGTGCCGCCGAAGCCATGTAGACCTTGTTTGCACCAGCCGCCCGGGCCATTTCAACGATCTCGCGGCTTGTGGTGCCGCGCACGATTGAATCGTCGACCAGAAGCACATTCTTGCCCTTGAATTCCATGCCAATCGTATTGAGTTTCTGGCGCACGGATTTCTTGCGCACCGCCTGCCCCGGCATGATGAAGGTGCGGCCCACATAGCGGTTCTTGATCAGGCCTTCACGATAGTTCAGACCAAGCCGCTCCGAGAGCTGCATGGCCGATGGGCGTGACGAATCCGGAATTGGCATGACCACGTCAATGTCGCCCAGCCGCAGCGTACGTGCGAGTTTGTCGGCAAGGTATTCGCCCATGCGCAGGCGAGACCCGTAGACTGAAACACCGTCCAGCACTGAGTCCGGGCGGGCGAAGTAGACATATTCGAAAATGCATGGCGCATGAATCGCGCCTTCCGCGCAGCGCTCGCTGCTCACCAGGCCATCCAGCGAAATAAAGACGGATTCGCCGGGCAGGATATCGCGCACGAACGTGAAGCCAGACCCCTCCAGGGCGACGGATTCAGAGGCGACCATCCATTCGGTGCCACCAGGAGTTTCGAGTTTGCCAAGACACAGTGGACGAATACCGTGTGGGTCACGAAACGCCAGCAAGCCGTAGCCCGAAATTTGCGCGACGACTGCATAGGCGCCTTTTACGCGGCGATGCACGGCATTTACGGCGCGAAAGATCGCCGACTCGTCCAGGGACACCCCGTTGGCAGCACGCTGCAGTTCGTGCGCGAGCACGTTGAGCAGGACTTCGGAATCCGAATTCGTATTGATGTGGCGGCGATCGACCGAAAACAGTGATTCGCGCAATTCCCGCCAGTTCGTCAGGTTGCCGTTATGGGCGAACGTGATTCCGAACGGTGCATTGACGTAAAAAGGCTGTGCTTCCTCGACGCTGTCGCTTGACCCCGCGGTGGGGTAACGCACTTGTCCAATGCCGCTTGTGCCCGGCAGAGAACGCATGTTCCGGGTGCGGAAGACATCCTTGACCAGGCCGTGCGCCTTGTACATGTTGAAGTGATTCCCGTTCGATGTCGCGATGCCGGCGGCATCCTGACCACGGTGCTGCAGCAGCAGCAGGCTGTCGTACAACAGCTGATTGACGGGCCCGCGCCCTATGACTCCAACGATTCCACACATGTAAGTTCCCGGATACGAATACGTAAAAACCGCAACAAGATCAGTAGTCGAACGTCAACATCAAACATCAGTAAGGCAGCCACTGGTCAGCCGGAGGCGGCACCCTGAGCTTGATCTGCTGGATTGCCGCGACGACACGTCCCGAAAACATGGCGTTTTTCCACCAGGGTTCCTCGGGAAGCGGCGTATATCCCGCGATGATGACCAGCAAAAGAACGAAAAGCACACCCCGCACCAGCCCGAACACCGCCCCGAGGCCATGATCGGCAGGGGTCAGGCCCGTTGCCCGGATCAGTGCGCCGAGGGTCATGTTGAAAAGCCCCATCAGCAGGAGAATGACCACGAAAACGCCAACGTACGCTGCGCCCATGCGCAGAAAGGGCTGGGTGATCCAGCGTTCCAGATGGTCGCTCACCATCTGTCCCCACCAGATCGCCGCGAGAAAGGCGAGCCCGTATGCCGCAAGCGACAGAACTTCCTTGACCAGCCCCCGAACCAGCCCCAGGATCGCCGAAGCGGTCAGGATCGCCAGGAGGACGAAGTCGAAGCCGGTCACTGGGAAGCAATGAACGCGCCGCCAAATCCAAGCGTACGCAGGCGTGTCTGCGCCGCCTGCGCGGCTTCACGCGAGGGAAACGGTCCCACCCGCACCCGGTACTTCTGTTTGCCATTGACCGAGACCGGGCCATCGACGAACGCATTACTGAGCCCCGCGGCAGTCAGCTTTTCGCGCTGCCCCTGGGCATCACCCGCAGTGTCGAGCGACGCGGCCTGGACCACAAAATTACCTTTTTGAGGAGGTTTGACGGCCGGCGGAGCGCTGCCCGCGGGCGGCGTCGCACTCGCCGTCGGACGGCCCTCCAGCAAAGCGAGCGCACGCGCGCCGTCGTCGGTACGCGCAGCGGCATTGGCTGCGGCTTTTGCTTCGGCCCTTGCCTCTGCCTTCGCCGCGGCATCCGCTTTGGCCTTCGATTCGGCTTTTGGCTCCGGTTTGGGCTCGGACTTCGCCGGTGAAGCCGGTGCGCTCATCGAAGGCGTTGATGGGGGTGCAACCGTCGACGACGGTGCCGAGGCAGATGCGGCCGCCACAGCGGTGGGTGCGGCAGCACCCTGCACCGCACCACCGGCCGCGGAGTCAGCATTGGTTGCAGACTGGTCCGAAAGCGATGGTTCGAAAGGCGAATTTCGGTCGGGAATACGAATGGCGATGTTCTCGGGAACGGGCTGCCGCTCAGCGTCAAGCAGCATCGGCAGAACCACGACGGCCGCCAGAACCAGTACGACGGCTCCGGCGAGGCGCCGCCGGGCCCGCACGCGCAACCCGGCGGCCTGGGCCTCGCTCGAAACCGACGGCCGGGGCCTCGAGGCAGGCTTACGCGGCGAGGTACCATCTTTTCTGGAAAAAAAACCCATTTATGCAAACATCCTGGCCGAAGGAACGACAGCCGACCGGGGCGCTGCGCAACCCTGATCCGCCATCATACGGACCGGCCAGTCGCGCCCAGCACTCCGGCCACCGTCAGAAACGAACCGAACACGACGATTTTATCATCCGGGGTGCATTGCTCCCGCGCCGCGCTGTATGCAGCATCCACGCTGCCATAGGCCCGCACCGTGACTGCATCGGCAGGGTTGTCGCCACGATCGATCACAGCGCGCACGCGGGTAGCCAACTCGTCGCCCGTGAGCCCGCGCGGGCCCGGCAAACCCGCGCAATACCAGTGATCAATCCGAGGTGCTATCTTCGCAACGACCGACTCAATATCTTTGTCCGACAGCATCCCGAACACTGCGTGGGTGTATGGATGAAACCCCATATTGCCAAGATTCTTTTCGAGTACGGCAGCGGCGTGCGGATTGTGCGCGACATCGAGCACCACCGTCGGCGTGCCTGGCAGAATCTGAAAGCGCCCGGGCAGGGACGCCTGTAACAACCCGAGGCGCACCGCTTGCTGCGGCACGGCCAGGCGGTCGCGCAGCGATTCGAGCGCGGCCAGCGCCGCCGAGGCGTTGAGCAACTGATTTGCACCGCGTAACGCCGGGTACGCCATCGCGTGACGGCGCTGAGTTCTCCCGGCGAACGCCCACTGTTGCCGGTCGCCGGAATAATTGAAGTCCCGGCCGAACAGCCAGAGATCCGCTTCGATCGACGTGGCGTAATCGACCAGACTTTGGGGCGGCGACGGATCGCTGCAGATTGCCGGACGGCCAGCGCGGTAGATATGCGCCTTCTCGAAGCCGATCTGCTCACGGGTGGTACCGAGCCAATCGGTGTGATCGATATCGACACTGGTCACGATCGCGCAATCCGCGTCGACAATGTTGACCGCATCCAGGCGACCGCCCAGCCCGACTTCCAGCACCATGGCATCGAGCCCGGACTGTGCGAACAGACGCAGGATCGCGAGAGTGGAAAACTCGAAATAGGTGAGCGAGACGTCCTGGCGCGCTGACTCGACGGCTTCGAACTGCTCGATCAGGCGGGCATCGTCGGCGACTTCCCCGTTGACACGAGCGCGTTCGTTAAAGACCAACAGGTGCGGGGAGGTATAAAGTCCGACCCGGTAACCCGCTGCCAGCAGGATCGACTCCAGCATTGCGCAGGTTGATCCCTTGCCGTTTGTGCCACCGACGACAATGCGTACCGCCGGGGTATCCAGATCGAGTCGGGCGGCGACCTGCCGCACGCGATCCAGACCCAGATCAATCGCGCTTGGGTGAAGCGACTCGAGGTAGCCAAGCCAGGCCTCAAGCGAGGCACCAGACGGGGGATGCAGGGTTGGCATGACGGTAAGCGGGCGTCGAATGAAACGTAATCCGGAAGTGTAGCAGCGCAGTGCGGTTGATATGTCGCCGCCCCTGCCCTCTGCTTGCCTGCCCCCGGGTACCGTGTGACAATCCGGCGCACGACTGACGACAGATCACACACGGGGAGATCGCATTGAAACCCGCATTTGCCAGGATTCTGGCGGCAACGGCGATCGCCGCCATCGGCGCGCTCGGGATCACCAGCTCAGGCCCGGCCAACGCCCAGGGCGCCGCACCCCGGCTTATGAAGTCCGTTCCCTGCGATCCGCTCAAGGATTTCACGCCGATCGCACGCGGAGGCAACCTGATCAAGGGCGCGGGTATTCAGCCAGAATGATCCCGGAGCGCAAATCGCTCGATGCGACGTCGATTGCCACACTGGTGCTGCTGTGTTCCCTCTGGGGGATTCAGCAGACGATTCTGAAGGCGACGGCCGCCGACATGAGCCCCACATTGCAGATCGGCCTGCGCTCTGGCATCGGCTGCGTGCTGCTGGCCGTGATGATGAAGTTTCAGGGAACATCGCTGGCGTTGCAGCGTGGCCCCTGGCTCGCCGGGCTATTCGCGGGGGCCCTGTTCGCGGCAGAATTTCTCTTCATTGGCGAAGGACTCAAACGCACCACCGCCTCGCACATGGTGGTGTTCCTGAACACCGCGCCGATTTTTACGGCGCTTGGCCTGCACTTGCGCATACCCGAAGAACGGCTCGGCTGGATTCAATGGCTCGGCGTAGCCACCTGTTTCAGCGGCATTGCCATCGCCTTTCTTGGCGGAATCTGGAATGGGCCGTTCGACGCCACCTTGCTATGGGGCGATCTGCTCGGGGTACTGGCCGGCGCAAGCTGGGGCGGCACGACCGTCATTATCCGCTGCTCCAAACTCTCCAATATTCCGGCCACCCAGACCACGCTCTACCAGTTGCTCTGCGCCTTTTTCGCCGTCACCCTGTTCAGTATCATGCTCGGCGAGCACCATGTGCGCTGGACCCCCGTGCTCGCGGCCAGCGTCATCGGCCAGGGAATCGTCATTTCCTTTTTCAGCCTGGTGACATGGTTCTGGCTGATGACCCGCTACCTGGCCTCGCGGCTCGTCGTATTCACCTTTCTCACACCGCTGCTGGGCGTGGGGTTTGGTGTCTGGTTGCTCGGCGAGCCGCTGACAGCGGAGTTCATCTGGGGTGCGGTGCTGGTCCTGACAGGCGTCATCGTGGTCAATGCCGCACCGCGCCGGTCGGTTCGCTAACCCGCCGACAGACGCTGGCACATGTCTGGCTCGCCAATCGTCAGCGACCGCTGGCGAGCCTCCCGCCGGTAGCCCACTGACATCCGCTGGCAATGATCGGCCTCAGTAGCTTGCGGACATCCCTTCGCGCACATCCATCTGCACGCCGTAGGGCGCGATCGGGTAGCGCAAACCATTTTTCGAGAGTTGCTGCAGGCCGGTAATTGCGATCGGCAGGAAGCGCGGCGGCATGGCCATCAGCAGTTCGTCATCCGGCACGCCACCGTAGCGGCGCTCAGCAAAACAGGGAATCGAGAGACTCGGCTCACCTGTGGCCAGCGCCCGGCCCCAGGAATCCGCACAGGACGTTTCGCCCGCGCAACTCCACTCGAACTTCTTGAAGCCTGTGTATTGCAGCCCATTGATGAGCAGAATCATCTGGCCCGGCGTCGCGTAGATCAGACAGATATCCGGCGGATTCAGCCGCCCGCTGGTGAGCGGCGAAACAGCCATCGCCTCGTACCTGCCGGCCGGTACCGTCGTCAGGCAGTGCTGGTGTTTGGAGGCATCTTCGAGCGTGCCATACCAGACTCCGTTCATCTTGTCGCCGGAGAGCCATTCCTTGCTGCGCGGCACCAGTCCAATCACGGTACGGCACTGATCGGAGACCAGGTCATCCGCCGTGATGCCGACGGTCAAGCCCATTCGCGAAGCCTGACCGACGATCTGGTCGACCGTGTGGATGGCCTTGGGACGGCGCAGCCGGGGAATCTGCTCCATGTCGCTCGCGCGCTCGAACATCTTCATGCCGATCGGCGTCGTTTTCAGGCGCAAAAGCCCATTGAGCGTGTTCACCAGTTGCTGCCAGTCGTACTGCGTGTTGTCTTCCGACATAGTGGTTTCTCCGTGATTCTTGTGATTCGTGTGATTCTTGACACTTCTCCAGCCGACGCCCATGTTAATGAAATAATGACTGTCTGACTCAGGATGACTGCAACCCATGTGCCTTGCCATTGTCGCCATTGACGCCCTGCCCGACTGGCCACTGGTCATCGTCGCCAACCGTGACGAGTTCCACGCGCGCGAGGCCAGCGCTGCCGCGCCATGGCATGACGCGTCCGAGGTGGTCGCGGGACGAGACCTGCAGGCGGGCGGCACATGGCTGGGCCTAACGAAGCAGGGCCGGATCGCATTACTGACCAACTATCGCGAGCCTGGCCTCAAAAATCCGCAGGCACCTTCGCGTGGACGCCTGGTGGAGAACTATCTGCGCGGCGACATGACGGCTGCCGATTATGCGCAGGCGATCGGCGAGCGTACGCGGGAGCACAACGGCTTTAACCTGCTGCTGGCTGACGAGGCCGGCGTCTGGTATGCGTCAAACCGCTCGCGGGACACGGGCACGCGCCTGCCTCCGGGCATCGTGGGTTTATCCAACGCATTGCTCGACACGCCCTGGCCCAAACTGGTGCGCAGTCGCGCGGCGGTTGGCCGGCACCTCGGTGCGCAACAGACGCCGGATGTCGACACGCTGATCAGCATTTTCCAGGATCGCGTGCCGCCCCCGGATCGCGAGTTGCCAGATACCGGGCTGGGGGTCGAACGCGAGCGGCGTCTCGCATGCCCTTTCATTCTGGATCCTCAGTACGGAACGCGCTGTACCAGCGTGATCCTGCGCCACGCGCGGGGGCACACGTTGTTCTACGAACAGAGTTACACCCCCGAAGGCACGCCCGGCGGGCGAAGCGCCTGGCGCATCGACCGCAGCGCTGGTATCGCCCGCATCCCGACCGACCAGACGCTCGGCGCATTGTTGCCCTGACGGCACGCGCGTCTGGCTTTAACCGCCTGGCCACGGGTTTGAAAACGCTCCCACCGCCCGCTGTTTGACGAATGCAGGCATGACATGTTTGCGAACACTGCGTGGTTGTGAACGCTGCGCGGTTGCGGGCATCGCATGGTTGCAAACATCACGTGCTTGAAAACATCGCGTGCTTGAAAACGTGATACGACTCAAGGGAAGAGGTATGGACTACTGTATAAATATACAGTATTCTATTATTCCGTTTTCCATGCATCGCATGCATCAGCTCTCATGGCAATTTCACCTCAGGACATCCATCCGGCGCTCTGGCGCGGCACCCAGTTCAGTGCGCGCACAGGGCCCACAATCTCTACCGGCCACGCCACGCTCAATGCCGAGTTGCCCGGCGCCGGCTGGCCGATCGGCGCCCTGACCGAACTGCTCGTGCGGGCGCACGGCATCGGCGAGGTCCGTCTGCTGCAGCCTGCCCTCGCCAACGCCAGCCCCGATCGTCCCGTGGTGCTGCTGCATCCGCCTTTCAGACCCAATGCTCTGTGCTGGTCGTCCTGGAATTTGCCCCCCCAGCGCCTGCTGTGCATTGATACCGGACGCGATCGCGATACCTGGTGGGCCGCCGAGCAGGTGTTGCGCCACAATTGCTGCGCTGCACTGATTTTGTGGGGCGACCCGATCCGGGTGCCCGAGTTGCGCCGGCTGCACCTGGCCGCCCAATCCGGCGAGACGCTTTTTTTCATGTTCCGTCCCCTGGCAACACGCGAACAGACCTCTCCTGCCGCCCTGCGTCTCGCGCTTACTCCGCAGGCTCAGGGCGTCAGGGTTTCCATCCTCAAACGCCGGGGTCCGGCATGCGCGCAAGGGATTGATATCGCGCTGCCCGATCACGGTCACCTTCCGGATCCCGGTCATGTCCCTGTGGATCGGCCTGTACCTGCATCGCCTCAGCCTGGACGTCTGGCGTCTGCGGTGGCTCACTGAGCCCGTGCGCGCGGCCCTCGTGCTGGATAAAGGCGTGGTCATCGCCGCCACGCCTGCCGCGGTGCATCTGGGCGTGGCCATCGGAATGCGCCAGTCCAGCGCCTGCGGCCTCGCACCCGACGCCCTCGTCCTGACCCGGGATGAAGCCGCCGAACAATCCGCCCTGGATCTGGCCGCCCAGGCTGCGTTGCGCTACACCCCCTCAGTCGCACAGCATCTGCAGGACACCATCCTGCTTGAGGTCGCGGCCAGCCTCCGGCTGTTTGGTGGCATCCGCGCCCTGATGCAACTTTTGCGGCGCGATCTGCATCATCTGCACATACAGGCACGTTGCAGCATGGCTCCCACGGCACACGGTGCCTGGCTGTTGGCTCAGGCGGGCGGCGCACTGCGGTACAGCGTCAGGCCGCGTTCCCTGGCGCGCGCGCTCGATCGCCTGCCCTGCGCCGCGCTGCCCGAAGCGCGCCCTCACCTCGACTGGCTCGGCGCCGTGGGTTGCAGAACGCTGGGTCAGTTGCGGGGTCTGCCACGCGCAGGCCTGGGCCGGCGCAGCAGTCCGACCTTGCTCGGGGCGCTGTCGCAAGCTTACGAAGGGCAGACACTGCGCTACACGCCTTATGTCGCGCCCGATCAGTTCCTGCGGCATCTCGATCTGCAGGCTCGTATCGAGCAGGCCGAAATCATCCTGGCCATCGTAGAACGCCTGATGCAATCCCTGTGTGTCTGGCTGACGGCACGACGGCAGGCTGCACGCGGTATCGGCATCGATCTGCACCACGAGCGCGGCCGGCGCGCCCGTCCACCCACCACCATCGTCATGGCGCTGGCAGAACCCGGCTGGATCATCGCGCACTTCATGGATCCCCTGCGCGAGCGCCTGACACGCCAGACCCTTGCCGAGCCTGTCGTCGCCATCACCCTGCGCTGCGAATCACTCGCCGATTTCGCCCCCGACAGCGGCCTGCTCTTTCCGGATCCCCGCAACGCCCCTGCGGAATACCGTCGCCTGCTGGATTTGCTGACCGCCCGGCTGGGCCCTGGCCAGATCCTGCGCCCGCACCCGGTCGCGGATCATCGGCCCGAGGTCGCCAACGCCTGGGTCCATGCCGCACCCGCGCATGCCAGCGACGCAACCGTCGTACAAGCGACGCGATCCGCACAATCCGCGGGCCGAGCCACCTCGACCGCCGCCGCGCAGGGGCAAACCGAGACATCTGCCGCGTCGTTCGGCCCTGTTGCACGCGCTGAACGTCCGTTCTGGATGCTGCCCGAGCCGCGTGCGCTGGTCATGCACGGGGATCGCCCGGTGCTGGGCTCCGCCTTGCAACTTGTACGCGGCCCCGAGCGCATCGAAAGCGGCTGGTGGGATGGTCACTGTGCGGTGCGCGATTACTTCGTCGCTCAGGATCAGCAAGCGGTGCGCTACTGGATCTACCGCGAACGCGACGCCGATCCGGCACGCTGGTTCCTGCACGGCATTTTTGGCTGACCGCAATGGACGACTCGCCCCCTGCCCCGGATGCCCCTGCCGCGAATCTGCCCGGATACGCCGAACTGCACTGCATATCCCATTTTTCGTTTCTGCGCGGCGCCTCATCGCCTGAAAGCCTGGTCGCTCAGGCGGTGCAATGTGGCTATCACGCAATCGCCATCACCGACGAGTGCTCGATGGCGGGAATCGTGCGCGCCCACACGGAGGCGCGCGCCCAGCGCATCACGCTGCTGATCGGAACCGAAATGCGCGTAAGCCCTGAAGACGGGACACCCTTTCGTCTGGTGCTTCTTGCCCAGGATCGCATCGGCTACGGCAACCTCTGCGAACGCATCACCCACGCCCGCATGCGGGCACCCAAAGGGCAATACCTTGTACGCCCCGGCGATCTCATCCAGACTCCGGGATGCCTGGTCATCCTCGTGCCCGACGCCTGCGTAAGCGCTGAACAACTCGACATCCAGGTCGCCTGGCTTGCACGCCACTTCTCCCTGCGGGCATGGGTCGGAATCAGCCGCCTGCACCGGTCGGGCGAAGCACGTCTGCGTCTGGTCTGCCTGCAGACCGCGGCACGCCACGGCCTGCCCTGCGTAGCCATCGGTCAGGTCGAAATGCACCGGCGCTCACGCAAAGCGCTGCATGATGTCCTGGCTGCCATTCGCCTGCGCCAAAGCGTTGCGCAGTGCGGCTACGCGCTGGCCTCCAATGCCGAGCAGCATCTGCGCACGCGTGTGCGCCTGGCGCAGCTCTACCCGCCCGCGCTGCTCGCCGAAACCGTGCGCATCGCGGATCGTTGCGCGTTCAGTCTGGATGAACTGCGCTACGAATACCCCGATGAAATCGTCCCCGCAGGCTATACCCCCGCCAGTTACCTGCGCGAACAAACCTGGGAAGGCGCGGCCAGGCGTTACCCGCAGGGGGTACCCGATGTCGTGAGCCGCCAGATCCTGCATGAACTCGACCTCATCGACGAGTTGCGCTATCAGGCCTACTTCCTGACCGTCTATGACCTGGTGCGTTTCGCGCGCGAGCGCGGCATCCTGTGCCAGGGCCGGGGCTCGGCCGCCAACTCGGCCGTCTGCTACTGCCTGGGCATCACGGAGGTCAATCCGGCAAACGGCAACGCCCTGTTCGAGCGCTTCATCAGTCGCGAGCGTAACGAACCCCCCGACATCGATGTCGATTTCGAGCATCACAGGCGCGAGGAAGTCATTCAGTACCTCTACCAGCGCTACGGGCGTCAGCGCGCTGCGCTGACCGGCGTGGTCGTCTCCTACCGCCCGCGCAGCGTGCTGCGCGATACCGGGCGTGCACTCGGCATCGATGCCGACATCATCGAAAAGGTCGCCAAATCTCACCAGTGGTGGGATGGCAAGCAAGCGCTCATGAGCCGGCTGACGAGCGCCGGTCTGGATCCTGAAGCGCCGGTCAGCCAGCACTGGGCAGAGCTTGCACAGGCCCTGATGGGGTTTCCGCGCCATCTGTCGCAGCACCCTGGCGGCTTTGTCCTGGCGCGCGGGCTGCTATCGCGCCTGGTGCCGATCGAAAACGCCGCCATGTCCGGACGCAGCGTCGTGCAGTGGGACAAGGATGACCTCGACGCGATCGGCCTGCTCAAGGTCGATGTTCTGGCGCTCGGCATGCTGAGCGTCATCCAGCGCGCACTGGCCTGGGTGGCCTGGCGCCGCGATTTGCCGCAATTCAGGCTTCAGGATATTCCGGATGACGATGCGCCAACGTACGACATGATCTGCGCAGCCGATACCGTGGGGGTATTCCAGATCGAATCGCGCGCGCAGATGACCATGCTGCCGCGTCTGCAACCCCGGCAGTTTTACGACCTGGTCATCGAGGTCGCCATCGTGCGCCCGGGGCCCATTCAGGGCGGCATGGTGCACCCGTACCTGCGCAGACGCCAGGGGCTCGAACCCGTGACCTACCCCAGTCAGTCTGTGCGCCAGGTGCTCGAGCGAACACTCGGCGTGCCAATCTTTCAGGAGCAGGTCATGAAGATTGCCATGGTGGCGGCCGGTTTCACCGCCGGCCAGGCCGATGAACTCAGGCGCTCCATGGCCGCCTGGCGACGCAAGGGTGGTGTCGACAAGTTTCGTCACAAACTCGTCGGCGGTTTGCTTGCACACGGATACACGTCCGAATTCGCCGAGGCAATATTCCGCCAGATCGAAGGCTTTGGCGAATACGGGTTTCCCGAAAGCCACGCCGCGAGTTTCGCGCTACTGGCCTACGCCAGCGCGTGGCTCAAGCGGCACGAACCCGAGGCATTTCTGGCCGCGCTGCTCAATGCTCAACCCATGGGGTTTTACTCCCCGGCCCAACTGACCCAGGATGCGCGGCGCCATGGCGTGCGCATCCTGGGGGTGGACGTCCGCGACAGCGATTGGGAATGCCAGTTGCGCGCCCAGCCCGGTCAGGCACGCCCTGCCGTACGCATCGGTTTGAACCAGATCCTGGGGCTCGGCCAGGCCTGGGCCGAACGCATCGTGCAAGCCCGGCAGACAGGTCCCCCGTCGTTTGCCGATGTCCGTGATCTTGCCCTGCGCGCAAGTCTGGATCAGCGCGCGCTGAACCTGTTGGCCGATGCGGGCGCATTGCAGGGGTTGGCCGGGCATCGGCATCTCGCCTCCTGGACCGCCGCTGCCGCCGTGCCTTCAGGCGGTCTGCTGCGCGAGGCGCCCATCCGGGAAGATAGCCTCCCGGCACTGTCCGCGCCCTCCGAGGGACAAGACATCGTGGCCGATTATCGTCGGCTGGGTTTTACCCTTGGGCGCCATCCACTGGCGCTATTGCGAACACAGCTTTCAAAGCTGCGGTTCGCTCCTGCCGAACAACTGGCCAGTTGCCCGAACGGCCGTCTGGCGAGAGCCTGCGGGCTGGTCACCATGCGTCAGCGTCCCCAGACCGCGCAGGGCGTGATCTTCATGACGATCGAGGATGAGACCGGTGTCGTCAACGTCATCGTAAGACCAGAGCTCGCCACGCGTCAGCGGCGCGAATTACTCCACGCACCGCTGCTGGCCGTGATCGGCACCTGGCAAAACGTCCAGGGCGTACGCCACCTCCTGGCCGGGCGTTTCGAGGATCACTCCCACTTGCTGGGTGTGCTGAACACCACCAGCCGAAACTTCCACTGAAACACGTGCTGAACACCACCAGCCAGTGTTTACGCTGCAACCCCTGCGGAACACCACCTGCCCGCGATTGCACCAGCAAGCCCTCCTTCGACACTACGCACAGACGCGTACGCAAAAAGGCACGCTTTATACTGGAAACCTAAAAAATATCGTCTGTATTCTTTCAGGAACCACCCCAACATGTCTTCACTCAAGATCCGCCTGACCGACGAAGTCAAGCAAGCCATGCGCGACAAGGCCAGCGAAAGGCTCGGCACTTTGCGCCTGCTGATGGCCGCCATCAAGCAAAAGGAAGTCGACGAGCGCAAAGACCTCACCGACGCCGATATCGTTGCCATCATCGAAAAACAGGTCAAGCAACGGCGCGAGTCGATCGCCGCCTACGAGCAGGCCGGGCGCACCGAAACCGCCGCGCAGGAAACCACGGAAATGGCCGTTCTCAAGGAGTTTTTGCCTCAGGCTGCCAGCGACGAGGAAGTCACCGCGGCAATCGACGCAGCGTTTGCCACGGTGCAGGCACAAGGGATTACCGGCGCACCGGCTATGGGCAAAGTCATGGCAATCCTCAAGCCCGCCCTCGCCGGACGCGCGGACATGTCAGCGCTATCCGCCAAAGTCAAAGCCAGACTCGCTTAGCCTGGCGCGGTTCAACCGCCGCCAACAAAAGCCCGGCTCAGCACGCCGGCGGCGGATCAGCCTGCACCGCAAAAAGGCTCGATGAACCGGTTTCGGCTCAGTCACCGCCCGGGCTGACGGGTATCACCTTGAACGTCGCCATGGCCTTGGCCACCAGCTTTCCATTGGTGTCGCGGATTTCGCCTTCGCAAAAGGCGATCGACGAGCCGCGCCGAAAGCATCGTGCCTCGCACACCAGATCCGTGGCGCCAGGTTCGATGAAGGTGGTGGTCATGTCGATCGTCGCCATGCCCACGCCCGACGGGTTGTGCGATCGTCCGGCCGCGCTCAGCGTGAAATCCAGCAGGCTCATGAGTGCACCGCCGTGGACATTACCGCGGCTATTCACCAACCGGGGCTCCTTGCGCAAGCGGGTCACCGCGCGGTCGTTTTCGCACAGCACGGGCTCGACCCCGAGAAGCTCAAGATAGGGGATTTCAAAGCCGAAGTAGCTGACGCCATCGGGTTTGGCAAAATTGGTGGTGTTCATCTGACGATCGCGCGAGGAGGATTGGTAAGTGTTGCGGGCATGTAATTGCTGCAACCGGGAACGCCAAAAAGAATCGCGTCTTTCATTGCCTTGGCAGCCCTGACATCCCAGATGTTCAGCCCGACCACCCTGACGGAGACTTCGGAGGAGTTGTCATCCAGCGCACGCGCGTCAACTGCGGTCAGGGCGCCGCCCAGATCGCCCATGACCAACATCTGCGACGTGCGCGCAGCAGTATCGACACCGCCCGTGACCGGATAGCCGGTGATACCCCGCAGGCAATACTCGGCCTGATCCACCGCCCGACGATAGACTTCCTGATAGGCAACGGGTGCCTTGAAAGTTTCACCGGGCGACCCCGGCCCCACGCCGCATCCTGCAAGGACTGCCGGCAATGCCCAGATGAGCCAATTCGCTTTCATGGAGAATGCGCCTGTTGCAAAGACTGCATAATACGATGCCCGTGTGAAGATTTCATCCTGACACTCCCATGACACAGCCTCCCTGCCCGCGCGCCTGGCGCTTCGTTGCAAGCCTGCTAGGCCTGAGCGCAGTCGCGCTCGGTGCAATCGCAGCCCACGCGCTCGCCGATCCGCTGGCAAGCGCAGCCGTCGAACGTGCCTCGACCTACCAACTGATCCATGCCGTGGTGCTCTGGCTCGCCACACTCTGTACCGGGTGGGCGGCGCGCGCTGCGCGCTGGGCATTATTGGCGGGGATGGTGCTGTTTTGCGGCGCAATCTACGCCAAATACCTCCTCTCGTTCAACCAGGCCGTGGCAGTGGCTCCCACCGGCGGCACAGCCCTCATGATCGGTTGGCTTCTGCTGGGGTTCTCAAGCCTGCCCGGGAAAAAACCAGGCGAATAGCACCCAATGTGCGCGGGCACGCCTGATCCAAACCAAAAGGCCGACTTTCGCATTCGTGAAAACCCAACCCCCGCGATGGTGCTAAAACCCTAGGTGCGCAAAATGCGCGTGCACGGCTCACCGTGAAAATCTCAACCTCGACAGATCCGATCCAATGACCATCCGAGACAAAGCTTACATCGTCGGCGCCTATGAACACCCTACGCGCAAGGCACCCGACAAATCGGTCGCGCAACTCCACGCGGAAGTCGCCAAGGGCGCGCTGGAAGATGCCGGCTTGTCCCACAGCGACATCGACGGCTACTTTTGCGGTGGCGACGCCCCCGGTCTGGGCATGCTCAACATGGTCGACTACATGGGCCTGACCAAACTGCGGCATGTCGATTCAACCGAGACCGGCGGCTCGTCCTACATCATTCACGTATCGCATGCCGCGCAGGCGATCGCCGCGGGCAAATGCCGCATCGCGCTGATCACCCTGGCGGGCCGTCCCCGGTCGGCCGGGTCTTCCGGACTGCAGCCACGCAACTGGGGCAGTGATCTGCCCGATGCGCCCTTTGAAGCGCCTTTCGGCACGGTCACCGTCAACAGCTACGCCATGGTGGCCGCGCGCCACATGTACGAATACGGCACGACGCCGGAGCAGCTCGCCTGGATCAAGGTCGCAGCTTCTCATCACGCTCAGCACAACCCACATGCCATGCTGCGTGATGTCGTCACCGTCGAGGACGTCATCAATTCACCGTTGGTTTCCACACCGCTCCACAAGCTTGACTGCTGTGTGGTCAGCGATGGCGGCGGCGCGCTCATTGTTGCGCACCCTGATGTCGCAAAATCGCTCAAGCGCCCGCTGGTCAAGCTTCGCGGGGCCGGCGAGGCCGTCAAGGGACAGCTTGGCGGCAAGGTCGACCTGACCTACTCCGCGGGACGGTTTTCCGGCGCACGCGCGTTCGAGGAAGCCGGCGTGACACACGCCGACATCAAATACGCGTCAATCTATGACAGCTTCACCATCACCGTGCTGATGCAGCTTGAAGACCTTGGCTTTTGCGCCAAGGGCGAAGGTGGCAAGTTCGTCGCCGACGGCAACCTGATCTCCGGCGTGGGCAAATTACCCTTCAACACGGACGGTGGCGGTCTTTGCAACAATCACCCGGCTAACCGCGGCGGGATGACCAAGGTCATCGAGGCCGTGCGACAGTTGCGCGGCGAGGCGCACCCCGCCGTCCAGGTCAAAAACTGCGACATCGCCCTGGCCCACGGGACGGGTGGGTTCCTGGGATCGCGCCACGCAAGTGCCACCCTGATTCTCGAGCGAGCATAACCATGACGATGATGTACAAACCGAACGTCTACCCGGCCCCCACGATCGAACCCGGTACCGAGCCCTTCTGGGATGGCACGCGCGCAGGCAAGCTGATGGTCAAATTCTGCAAATCCTGCGGCAAGACGCATTGGTACCCGCGCACACTGTGCCCGTTCTGCTTCGGTGAAACCGACTGGAAGCAAGCCACGGGTCTCGGCACCATCTACTCACTGAGCGTCATGCAGCGCGGCAACCCCAATCCGTATTGCATCGCCTACGTGACGCTTGACGAGGACGTGACCATGATGACCCAGATCGTCGATTGCGACCTCGCAGCGGTGCGCATCGGGCAGAAAGTCCGCGTGACATTCAAGCCGACGGACAAGGATGGGCCGCCTGTGCCTATGTTTGCACCAGCCTAGGCGTTGATTGTCGCCAGACAGATCGAATCCACGTTGTCCGATGGGGTCGACTCGGACACATTACCATCTTGAACCCCGACACGACTCCCGTGGCGCGGCCTGCGGCCGATCACCCGGCCTGGCTCCGTGCCGCGCCCTTCATCTTCCTCGTGCTGTGGAGCGGGGGCTTTATCGCCCTGAAGTTCGGCCTTGCCTACGCCGACCCCCTCACATTTCTGGCGCTGCGCTACCTGCTTGTGGTGCTGTTGCTGGCGCTGCCCTTTTTGATCCTGCGCCCTCCCTTGCCATCGACACGCGCCGCCTGGATCAACCTCACCGTCGTAGCGCTGCTGGTGCAGGCGGGCTATTTCGCATTCACCTACCTGAGCCTGGCTCTGGGTATGTCGGCCGGCGTAGTCGCGGTCATCACATCGCAACAACCGATCCTGGTGGGGTTGCTCGCACCCTTGACGGTGGGCGAGCGCGTCGATAGCAGGCGCTGGGCTGGACTCCTGCTGGGTGTAGCAGGTGCGGTCATCGTGATCCTGTCGCGCTCAAGCAGCCTTGCCCTGACCGGCGCAGCGCTTGTCTGCGCCGTACTGGCGGTGTTCTGTATGACAGGGGGCACGCTGTGGGAAAAGCGCCATGGCGCTGATATCCATCCGCTAACCTCAAATATCGTCCAGTACGGTGTCGGGTTCCTGGCGACGGCACCACTCGCCCTTGCGCTTGAACCCATGCGCATCGAATGGACCGCTGGCCTGTTCTGGTCACTGGCCTATCTGATCGTCTGCAACTCGCTGATTTCGATCACCCTGCTGCTCGCCATGGTTCGGCGGGGCGAGGCCTCCAGGGTTTCAGCGCTGTTTTTCCTCGTGCCACCCACGGCGGCAGTGTTTGCCTGGCATTTCCTGAATGAGCCTTTGCCGGTCATGGCCTGGCCAGGCATGGCACTGACCGCCGCCGGGATCTACCTTGTGATGAAGAAACCGGGCGTCAGGGCGTCAGGGCCGCATTGATCTGAGCATCAAGTTGTCCAAGCGCGGTTGAAAGATCGTAATCTCGTCCGTTGGCGCGCAGTTTGCCGTCCTTGAATTCGTAATCCGAGCGCAAACCCTCGCGCGAATCGGTCGCCAGGCCCAGCATGACCAACAGGCGGGTTTGCATGGCACCGAGCGCCTTGCCGGTTGAAGTGAGCTTGCCAGCCGAAGTGATCCGCTTGGCAATCGAAAATGGCGCTGCGCCCTGCTCGTCCGATTTCCTGACTTCAAACTGCAGATCGCCGGTCAGGGCACCCTCGCCGATCTCGGCCGCAAGCTTCGACACCGTGATCGCAAAGCCGCGATCCAGCAGTTTGCGCATCGCTTGCGCTGCGCGCCTGCGTTCATCCGCCGTCAAATTCTGGAAGTCACCCGAATCCTCGGCAACAGCAGACAAAGTATCGATACTGGCTTGATCCAGCCCACGCACTGCAAGCTCAAGACCCACATTGCGAAGCTTATGTCCCGCCGTCTCAAGCGACGCGAGCCTCGGCACGACCACAATCGCGGCGCGATCGCCCTCCTCCAGCACGGAGGCTTGAACCTCAAGCCCCTGCGCGCTCCCGTACGATGTGCTGTATTTGTCGATGGCCAGGCGCACGGTGCCTGTGCCACGCCGCCAGTTCGTCAGTTGCGTGTCGAAGCTCAGGTCCTGCACGTCAAGCGCCGCGCCCTCCCCGCGAATCGAGATCCGCGCGGTCTTCCAGGAAAGCGCCAGGGCGTTCCTATCCCACGCGATCGATCCCGATGACGGGGAAATCTGCAGCTTATCCTTGCCCTCGCGCAGCACAAGTTCCGGCATTGCCAGGCTAGAGCGCGTGAGGCCACCGTACCCCACCGAGCCCGCACCAGTGAGCGCAAGTTCAGAGCCAAAGAGCCGGTTGAGTTCGACCCCGGCATCGCCTGCCGGGCGTATGCGCCACTCGAAGCGCATCGAAGAAGCCGGCAAAAGCAGATTGGTCATGCGGTACTCGAGCTGCAACGCGACGAGTTGGGTTCCCGTCGACGGGATGGCGCCCAGATCATTGAAGCGGATTTCCACCTGGCCGCTGGAGGACAACAGCCCTTGCTGGTGTTGCAGGTTCACGAAACGCACTGTGTTCTGGCGCGGGGTTTCCGCAAGCACCCGCTTGAGTGCGGTTGTCGTCGTGCGGCCAAGATAAACACTGGCCCCAAGCCAGGCGCAGACTGCCGCCAGCAAAAGGCCAATCACGATCACCGACAGTCGTTTTGTCTTCATAGCATTCCGTTTAAGTTTGAAAAATTGTACCGGACGGCTGAAATGCGCTCAGTCGTTCGCGAGAAGTTCTCGTCGCAAGCCGCACCCGAAGTGTTGGCGGCACTTCAAGCGCACCGCCTTTGCTGCATCGGATGTGTTTCTGAGGATTAACGGATGGCAGCTGAAACACCCACCGACGCAGGTCTACGCGGAGATGATGCAAATGTTTGATGCGGGCCAATTCGAAATCGCGCACTTGCAGCCGTGGCTTCGCAGTTTTGCGCGCAAGGCGGATTGAGGATGACGGGCAACGAGCACGTATTCCCGCGCCTTAACGCAAATCAATGCCGACCGCCTCAAATGGGGGAAAATAGTACGGGAGGGCAACATCAGGGATCAGTGAAACGGGAACTTTCCGCCCGTTTTTGAGCCCAACCGACATCCTCCGGAGTGATCATGAAAACACGCTATGTGGCTGCCGCCTTCCTTCTGGTCGCCTCCGCGGCTGCGGCAGACGATTTCGCGCGGGTCATTTCGTCGGCTCCCGTCGTGGAACCCATCCCGGGAACCTCCAGTTCCCGTATCGTGCGCTACGTCGTCACGTACGAATTCCAGGGCAAGCGCTACACCGTCAATCTGCCCAGCGATCCCGGCCCGCGGATCCGCGTGCAGGGCGGTGCAAATTATGCTGCGCCGCCACCCACGCAGAACGCGGCTCCGGCGCAGGTCGTCGCACCCTCGGCGCCCCCGGTCTACGTGCCGACGCCACCGCCGCCCGCCGTCCCGGTTGCGACTGTCCCGGTTGCGACTGTCCCGGTGCCGGCCCCGGTATTTGTCACTCCGCCACCCGTGGTGTATGCACCGCCCGTGGCCTACGTACCCCCTTACTACCCTAACCCATATCCGTACGTTGGCGCATACAATCCCATCGTACCGTTCGGAATCGGAGTCGGGGTCGGTGTCCTGGCCGGTGGCTGGGGCGGATACGGCTGGCGGGGCGGATACTGGCGCGGCGGCGGCTGGCACCGCTAGGCTGCGCAGAGGTCAGCCCCATCCGGTCGCCTACAGCATGGTCGTTGTGCCAACAGGCCCCAAACCCGCAATAAAAACAGGCGGATACGAATACGCCGCAACACATCTGGAGACAAAACCGCATGAAACTGTCGAAACTCTTACTAAGCGCCACCCTCGCCTTCGCCGCGACCGGCGCCTTCGCGCAGGCCTACCCGACCAAGCCAATCCGTTGGGTTGTCCCCTATACCCCGGGCGGATTCACCGATAACGTCACCCGGATGGTGACCGCACAACTGCAAACGATCCTCGGTCAGACGATCGTCATTGAAAACAAGCCCGGCGCAAATTCCATCATTGGCGTCGAGACGGTCGCCAAGGCGCCGCCTGATGGCTACACCCTGCTCACGGTGATCACCGCTCATGCCGCCAACGCATCGCTCTATGAGGAGCGCATGGCGAACCCAGCAACACGCGACCTCATCCCGATCTCCCTCGTGGGAGTCTCGCCCCTGATCATGACGGCAAGCAAAGCGTTTGCGCCAAATACCGTGGGTGAACTCATCACCTACGCGCGAGCCAATCCGGGCAAAGTCTCATTCGCCTCATCCGGCGTGGGTTCTGCTGCGCACCTCACTTCGGAACTGCTCGCGCACACAGCCAAGATCCAGATGGTGCATATTCCCTACAAGGGTACCGCGCCTGCTGTCACAGACCTCATCTCCGGAAACGTGCAGATCCTCGTCGATGTGCCCAGTTCCATGATGCAGCATGTGGAATCCGGCAAGGTGAAAGCGCTTGGCATGTTCGCGTCCAAACGCCTGCCCGCAGCGCCCAACGTGCCGACGCTGCCGGAATCCGGCGGCCCACCGATTCAATCCGCAAGCTGGGTGATGTTCCTTGCGCCCGCGGGCACACCACCCGACATCGTCAAGAGGCTGTCCGATGCGGTTGCTCAGGCCGTACGCTCACCCGAACTGAGTGCGCGCTTTGCCGAGTTGGCGATCATCCCGGTGGGCAATACGCCGGCGGAGGCACGCAAATACCTCGACGACGAAATCGCCAAGTGGAAGCAGGTCATTAAGACTGCCAACGTCAAGGCGGAGTAGACGTACTTCTGGATGACGGTGCGTTCATGAATCCCGAGTGACCTTACGCTTGGCGGGTTTCACTTGCGGCGGTTTTTCCAGCAACCGCAACAACTCGTCAAGCGTTGCCTCGCGCAAACGAGCCGCCTCCAGGCATGCGCGATCAAATCGATCGGCATAATTTTCAGCAACCAGCGCCTGATTGCGCACAAACGGGGCAAGCCGCGTTTTCAAGGTTTGGGGATCACCTGAATCGCTTTGTCCAAGCATGCGGAGCAACATCGCCTCTACCTGAGGTTCCGATGTAAGCACCTTCACTTTTGCTGACTTCGCGCGTTTTGCAACCGCCGCGGTCCAGTCTTGGTCCGTGTCCAGTAGTGCGGCTTTCAAGTCAAAATCACCGATTTGACGAATCGTCCACTCAATGACGTGTTTGGCACCCTTCCCATGCGCATTTTTCACCGTGACTCGAAGACCCGCACCACGCGCTACATATGTCGCTTTGACGTGATTTAGAAAAGCCACCTCAGTGGCACCCTCGCCCACAAGAAGCAGGGTCGCAACTTTCTCCCATTTATTCACGCCGGAGTCCTCACAACTCCGGAACAGCGCCATAAGCACCTGCCATGTATTTGGCATAAAAATTGTCATCATTGCGGATTCCAGTAACCGCATCCAGACGGCAGGCGGAGCTTTCGCAATTGTGATCTTTCTGAACCAGGATGACTTGAGATTTGTGAATAAGATTCAAGACTTCAACGGCATGGCAGGTAAATATAAGTTGGGCGTTAAGCGGATTGGTTGAGGCATTCGCAAACAATTCAAGAATTGCGCCAAGCATATGGGGATGCAGATCGTTTTCGAATTCATCAATGACTGCTAGACCACCCATTTCGAGCGTTGGCAGTAGTCGCGACAACAATACAAACGCACTTTGCGTTCCACTGGATTCGAGCAAAAAAGGTAAGGAAAACTCTCCGGTCGCGCTGCTGTGCTTGCCAAACGGCATCCAGACTTGACGACCTGCTTCCTCTTGCGCCGGAGCAGGGACTTGCCTCAGGCTCACGCCCGACAGACCAAAATCCCAGCGTGCCAATAACTCTTCCATCCGGCCTTGTTGACTTGGGCTACGAGAAAAATGTTCAGCAGCAGTCTGCAACAGGCTGAAATCCATGTGCATTCGCCCCAGCACATTGACGTTCGTGATGATGTAAGACGCAGCCATGCGCTGCGCAAGAGCGACCCCATACTGCGCTGCCCAGGCAATCAGAGACGTGTTCTGCCTGACCTTACGGGCTTCCTGCGGTGCAAGGCCAAAGTCTTGCTGCTTTATGACGTAGCTGTTTGTGGCCTCATCCCAATCCCGAATGAAAACGTATCCGAAACGGTCGCGCTTCTGATAAAGCGCCTCGTGGAGAACACGCTGCGGTGTGCATCGCAGTTCGTACCGCCATAATTTGCCATCGAAATCACCGATACATTCAAACGTTGATGGTTGATTGGCGGCTCCAGCATGAGGTGCAACGGGGATTAACGCATCATGCGCAAGTTGTTGGAACGAGTGTCCGACAAACCAGCCCATGAACGCCAAAGGCTTCAGTAGCGCTGTTTTACCTCCGCCATTTGGCCCAATAACGGCCATCACCTTAGACACACGCTCGCCTGTCGGCACCTCACACATCCAATCCGTCAGATGCGTTTTTCGGCTCAGAGTCAAGTCGACTTCCGCTCTTCCGAGAAACGATTGGAAGTTTGAGAACGCGTAGCTATGCAGCATATTTTAGCTCAACAGATTGCATGTTCAACAAATATCTGTCGATAATAGCATTTAATAAGGCTTCATGTATGGAACTCCCCTGACATCTGGACGTAACTGTCATGAAGTGCGGCTCAGGCTCCGACGCACTTAGGCGGGGTCCCGATCCAGGTGGCAGGCCACAAGGCCTGTCCCATTGTTGCAAGGGAGCAAGCCCGGCATTTGCGTCTCGCACACCGCTAAACGCTGACGACACCGTGGATGGAACCCGCAACCGGAGGGCGGATTGGTCGGGTCGGGGAAGGACAGCCCAAGGCCCATGTCCGGAATCCCGAGGCCCGGCTCGGGCGTTAATACCGAGGCGAGCAATGCCTGTGTATAAGGGTGTCTGGGCGTCGCGAACAAGGCTTTTGCGTCGTTGAATTCCACGACACGACCCAGATACATCACCGCAACCTGCGTGGCAATGTGCTCAACGACCGCCAGGTTATGACTGATGAACACGTACGTCAGATTGAATTCGCGGCGAAGGTCCATCAGCAGATTGAGGATCTGCGCCTGCACCGAGACATCCAGCGCCGACGTAGGTTCGTCGCATACAACCACTTCGGGGTTCATGACCAGCGCCCGCGCAATGGCCACGCGTTGTCGCTGACCGCCCGAAAGTTGCCCGGCGGACTGACCTGCCAGGCGATCCGGCAAGCCGACCCGCGCCAGCATCTCAATGGCGCGCTCACGGCGTTGCGCTGACGTTCCAATCCCGTGGACCGCCAGCGGAAACTCCACGATCGACTGGATCGTGCGTCGCGGATTGAGCGACGAATACGGATCCTGGAACACCGGCTGAACCCGACGCGCCCTCTCACGACGATCCATACGCTCAAGCGCGATCCCGTCGATCCGGACCGACCCCTGCGTGGGCGGCACCAGACCCAGCAGCATCCGCGCGAGCGTCGATTTGCCGCAGCCCGACTCTCCAACGATGCCAAGCACATCGCCACGTTCGACTGACAAGTCGACGCCATTGACTGCATGCAGCAAGCGCTTGGCCTGAAACATGCCAGCACTGACCTCAAAGGTACGCGTCAACCCCACAGCCTCGATCAGCGCGCTCACGATGTGCGTTCTCCGGGTTCGAGCACGCAGCGCCAGCGGTGCGACCCTTCATCACGACGCAACGGAATCGCTGACGCACAGGACGGCGCAGCGTACTCGCACCGATCCCGGAATGCGCATCCGTGCAACTCCCCGAACAGGGCTGGCACAACGCCCGGAATTGTTCCCAGCGTGCCACCGGGCGGCGTCTTGCCCGGGACTGGAATGCAACGCATCAGCCCCTGCGTATAAGGGTGGCGCGGTTGCCCGAAGAGTGGAGCCACTGGCCCCTCTTCGACGATTTGCCCGGCATACATGACCGCCACGCGGTCCGCAATCCGGGCCACCACACCCAAATCGTGTGTGATAAGCACCATGGCGATACCCAGTTCGCGCTGCAAATCGGCAAGCAGGCGCAGGATCTGCGCCTGAATCGTCACATCCAGCGCCGTGCTTGGCTCATCGGCGATCAGCAGATCCGGTCCGCACATCAGTGCCATGGCAATCATCACGCGCTGGCGCAGACCGCCCGAGAGCTGGTGAGGGTACTGACCCAGACGCTGCGACGCGCCGGCAATGCCGACTTTTTCAAGCAACATGACAGCGCGCTCGCGCGCCTCCTGCGCACTGCTGCGCCGGTGAAAAATATAATGCTCGGTCAGTTGATCGCCGATCGTATAGGCCGGGTTCAGCGCGGTCATCGGCTCCTGAAAAATCATCGCCATGCGGTCGCCGCGCAACGCATTGACACGCGATGCGGTCGCGGTTTCCAGGTCTTCGCCGAGGAACCGCAGCGCGCGCGCCCGGCGGGTAGCTGCCGTTGGCAGCAGTCCCATGATCGACAGCGACGTGATGGATTTCCCGCAGCCCGACTCGCCAACAATGCAAAGCGTTTCGCCTCGCCGCACCGCGAACGACACATCCCTGACCGCGTGCAGTCGCCCCGAACGCGTGGCAATGTCGACGGAGAGTCCCTGAACATCAAGTACCGGCGTGTCATCCATTGGCACGGTCAGCCCCTGCCCTGCGGCGTCAACGCCTGATGCAACCCGTCGCCCGCCAGGTTGATGGCAAAAATCAGCAACGCCAGCGCCGAACCGGGAATCGCAATCAGCCAGAACGAAAAAAACATATAGGCTTTGGCTTCTGAAATCATCAGTCCCCATGAAGGTAACGGCGGCTGAACGCCCAGCCCCAGGAAAGACAGCGCCGCCTCCAGCAAGATAGCGCTGGCTGCTTCGAGCGTGGCGATCACGATCAGCTGCGGCATCACGTTAGGGAGCACCTCCGCCATCAGGATGCGGGGCGTCGAAGCACCGGCTGCCCTGGCTGCGGCAATGTACTCCTGCGAACACACCAACTGCGTCGTGCTGCGCATAACCACCGCGAAGCGATCCCATTTCAGCAGACCGAGCACCAGGATCACCACGGGCAGCGATCCGCCGACAATCGCCACGGTCGCAAGCGCCACCAGAATCACCGGCATCGAAAGACGGGTGGTCACGAGAAACGACACCACCATGTCCGTGCGTCCACCGAAGTAACCCGCCATCAGTCCCATCAGTGTGCCGATGAAACCCGAGATCAGCGCAACACTGATACCAATCAATAGTGAAATCCGCGCGCCAAAAAACAGGCGGGAGAGGTAATCGCGGCCCAACTGATCCGTACCCAGCGGGTGCGCCCACGATCCGCCCTCGTACCAGGCTGGCGGAATGGTGCGGTGATCAAGATCCTGCACATAGGGGTCATAGGGGGAGATCCACGGCGCGAACACCGCGATCAGCACGATCACCAGCAGGATACCCAGACCAATGACCAGCGCCTGGTTACCGGCCATCCACGCGAAGGGATGATTGCGTTTACCAGCCATCAACCGACCCTCAGCCTGGGATCGAGCCACGCGTTGGCAATATCTGCCGCCAGCGTCAGCAGAACATAGATCGCCGAAAGCACCAGCACGATCACCTGCATCACCGGATAATCCTTGTACGTGATGCTCTGATAGGCCAGATAGCCCAAGCCGTCGAGCGCGAAAATCGTTTCAATGATCACGGACCCGCCAAGCAGGAAGCCGAGCTGCACGGCGGCCAGCGCCACCACCGGAACGATCGCATTGCGCAGCGCATGCTTGAAGACCACCGTCGAGGCCGGCAAACCCTTGGCGCGCGCCGTGCGCACATAATCGGCGCCCAGCACTTCGATCATCCCGGCGCGGATCAAACGCATGAATGCGGGCGCCACATAATAGCCAAGTGCGATCGACGGCATGATGAAATTTTCCCAGCTGTCGCTGCCCGATACCGGGAGGATTTGCCAGGTCACCGACAGCAACATGATGAGCAGCAGTGCAAAAAAGAAGTTCGGCAGCGCCTGCCCCAGCACGGCGACCGCCAGGCACGCCCGGTCGATCCAGCTATGGCGGTAAATCGCCGCCAGTACGCCAAGCGGCACGGAGATCGCCAGCGCTACTGCCAGGGAACACACACCCAGAATCAGCGTCGTGAACAACTTATCGAGGATCAGCGGAGCGACCGGCGTCTTGAAGTACACCGAATTGCCAAAGTTGCCGTGCAGAAGATTCCACAGCCAATCACCGTACTGGACCAGAATCGGGCGATCCAGCCCGTACTGGATCCTGATCCGCTCGATATCCGCTTCACGGGCGCTATCCCCCGCCAGCGCAATCGCCGGATCGCCGGACAGGAAGAGCAGCAGATACGCCAGCAATGAAACTGCCAGGCCGACCAGGATCGCGAGCGCGATCCTCCTGCTGATGAATACCAGCATCGCTCGCTACCCCCGCCCCGACGCGGGCGAAGCCCCCGTCGGTCGGATCTGCACAAGACCGGACGACATCACTTCCAGCTCATGTCCCAGAAGCGTGGCAATTCATCCGGATAGGGTTTGAATACCAGTTCTTTACTGGTCACATAATTGACCGGCAACAGCCACAGCGGAATCGCCCAGGCCTGCTCGGTGATCCGCGCCAAGGCCTTCTGGTATGCAGCTTTGCGCGCCACCGGATCCATCGTCGTGTCACCGATCTTCAGCGCATCCCGCACTGCGGGGTCACGGGTAATGTCGTCCGCGCTGAAGCCAAAATACACCGGCGTCGATGCCGACGCGTCATTGACCAGATTCGAGCCCCAGGTCTGATGCGAAAGCGCCGATTTGTTGGCTCGCACCATTTCACGCATGGCGGCGTACTGCATCGTCGTCAACTTCGCCTTGATGCCGACCGCCTGCAGGTAGCTGATGATCGCCTCGGTCTGATTGCGTTCGCGGTAGGCCACAATGTCCAGCGCGAAGCCATTGGGAAAACCCGCTTCGGCCAACAGCTTGCGCGACAACGCCGGATCATACGCATACACCGTCGCGCCATCCTGCGTGCAACCCGTCTGGGACGGTGAACAAATGGCGTTAAGCACCTCGCCGCCCGGGCCGACAATGTTCTTCACGATCGAGTCGCGGTCAATCGCGTGAGCGATCGCGCGCCGCACGCGGATATCCTTGAGTTCCGGCGCCGGGCCGCCTTCAAGCACGTTCATCTGCAGAAAGACCATCCGCATGGTCGGCGCGCTGATCACCGACACCGAGGGCACGGACTTGAGCTTTTCGGCCTGATCGTTGGCCACGCTCATGATCAGATCCTGCCCGCCGGACATGATTTCAGCGAGTTGAGTCTGACGATCCGGGATGATGCGAATCACGACCTTGCCGATTTTGGGCTGGGCTTTGGGCGAATCCTTGAAGTAATCAGGATTGCGCTCAAGCGTGATCGATTTGCCGGGGATGTGTTCAACGAATTTGTAAGGACCCGAGCCGACCGGCTTGGCGTTCATGCCGGCCGGTCCGACCTCCTTGTAGTACTTAGGCGGATGCATGACCGCCGTGGTCGACAGGTATTCCTTTGCAGCAGGAAAGGGCTGCTTGCTGATGATGCGTACTTTGTACTTGTCGAGCTTTTCGACCCGGTCAATCCAGGCGACATTGGCCTGCGTCGTCGCATTGTTTTTAGGATCCGAGACAAAAGTAAGGGTGTAGACCACGGAATCCGCGTCAAACTCCTCACCATTATGGAATTTGACCCCTTCGCGCAGATCGAATTCAATCGTGCGGTCGTCGATCTGCCTGAAGGCCTTGGCAAGCTGGCCCTTGTATTCACCCGACACCGGGTCACGAAACAGCAGGGTATCCCAGACGTTCGCGCCCAGGATCACGCCGATCCGCACGTTGTTGAAATAGGGGTCGACGTTCTCCGGCGCCTGATCATAGGCCATGCGCAGCGTATCAGCCTTCTTGTTGGCCGAGGCCGGCGCAGATACAGCCATGAGGGCGGCCAATACGGCCGTCCCTGTTCCAAGCGCCAGTTTGCGCCCGATCGAATTACGCAGTCCATTCATCATCAGCTTCATTGGTTCAGCATCCGTGGGTCAGTCATTCGCCCATTTAACATCAAAGCAGACGAGTCGTGAGTGAAATTCGCCAAAGACCCCAAACCCATCCCGCATCGTGGAATATGTCCACAGCGAAGTCATTTGACGATATATTCCCAGCGATCAACCATCCGGCCCGCAAGAGAAACCGATGTCCAACGACGCACTGCAGCAAGCGATCCAGTTCGCGATCGACCACGAATCCACCTGGGACCGCAGCGTTCATGGTAACTGGGGGGTGCACGTAAACGACCCCCCACCGTGGAACAAACTCCTGGGTCCCGTGCATGACCGTGGCCCGGTGTCTGGCACCATCCTGCTCGACGGCAAGCATCTGGCATCGTGGGGCGAACCCCGACGCGCCGACCTGACCTTCAGTGTGGCTAAAACATATCTGGCGCTGCTCGCCGGCGTTGCCTTCGATCGCGGCTTGCTGCCAGATGTCAACGAACCCGTGCACGTGCGCGTGCCTGGGTTCGGTTTCGACAGCCCGCACAACGCGCAAATCACCTGGGCCATGCTGCTGCAGCAAACCAGCGAGTGGGAAGGAACCTGCTTTGGCGTGGCGGATCAGGCCGATCGCTATCGTGCAGTGACATTTGCCAAGGCCCCGAACGGCAAGAAGGGTGATGCGCGCCCGCTCCAGACGCCCGGAACCTACTGGGAATACAACGATGTGCGCATCAACCAGTTCTCGCTTGCGCTGCTGAATCTCTTCCAGCGCCCGTTGCCCGAGGTCTTTGCTGAAGCCATCATGAAGCCGATTGGCGCCAGCGACGACTGGCGCTGGGTCGGCTACGACAACGCCTGGGTCGACATCGCCGGGCGGCGCGTGCAATCCGTACCCGGTGGCACACACTGGGGAGGTGGCATGTCGATCTGCAGCGAAGACCAGGCGCTGATCGGGCAAATGTTGCTCAATGAAGGTAAGGCCAACGGCACACAGGTGCTCTCGGCCGAATGGATTCGCCTGATGCGTACGCCCTGCTCCATCGCCCCCTTCTACGGATTCCTGATCTGGTTGAATCACGAACGCAAGGTGTTCCCCAGCCTGCCGGAGTCCAGCTATTTCGCGGTCGGAGCGGGTAGTTCATTTACGTGGGTCGAGCCTGAGCAGCGCATGGTCGTCATTGTGCGATGGCTGAATCCCGAACATGCCGATGGATTTTTCGGACGCGTTCTCAAGGCAGTCAGTGGTCCGCAGTAATGCACTTGCGTAACAGTCCAGCCCTCCCTGCCTGAGCCATTGACGTCACGACCCGGGGACATGGCCATGAACAAACTTCCCATCAATGCATCATCACAATGCATGACCTGGCAGGTGAGGATCCGGACGAAGTTGGCGTTGCTGATCGCGATGGCGGCCTCGCCTACGGGTGCCGCCGGGCTTGACGCGCAGGTTCTGGCGGGCTCTTGCGTCAACTGCCACGGCCCGGAGGGTCGCTCTCCCGGTGCCATTCCCCCGATCGCGGGTCTTGCCGAAGATGCGCTCAAAGCGAAGCTGATCGCATTCAAGTCGGAGACGCCGCCTGCCGGCACCACGATCATGAACCGCCTCGCCAAGGGCTATTCCGACGCGCAGATCGCCGATCTGGCTCGCTACTATGCGCGCATGAAACCCGCCGCCGCAGTAAGCGCCGGAGCCAAGCCGTGAGCCCCCCGGATTCCCGAATCACACGACGTCATGTGCTGTCGACCCTGGGCAGCGCAGGCGCCGTCGCTCTGGCAGGCATCGGCCCGTCCATGGTGCGGGCACAGGGTGGGGCTGCAGGTCGCGTCGTCGTGGTGGGCGGTGGCTTTGGCGGTGCAACCGCCGCCCGCTACCTCAAGCTATTTAACCCGTCGCTCGATGTCACGCTGGTCGAACCCGCCGCGCGGTTCTTCACCTGCCCGTTCAGCAACCTCGTGCTTGGTGGTTTACGCAGCATGGATCAGATCGGCCATGGTTTTGACGGCTTGCGTGCGGTCGGCATCAAGGTCATCGCCGAGGCTGCGGCTGACGTGGACTCAACCGGCCGGACTCTGGCGCTTTCGGGGGGTGGCAAACTGCACTGGGATAAGCTGGTGCTGTCGCCCGGCATCGACATGCGCTGGGGTGCGATCGCCGGTTATGACGAGGTCGCATCCCTGCTGGCGCCGCACGCCTGGAAGGCCGGACCTCAAACCATCTTGCTCAAGAGCCAGCTAGAAGCCATGCCCGATGGCGGCCTGGTCATCCTGTCCGTCCCTGCAAACCCCTACCGCTGTCCGCCCGGCCCGTACGAACGCGTCAGCATGATCGCCCACTACCTGAAAGCGAACAAGCCAAAGTCAAAGATCCTCGTGCTCGATGCCAAGGAGTCATTTTCCAAGCAGAGTCTGTTCGTGGACGGCTGGAAAAAATTCTACGACGGCATGATTGAGTGGGTACCTTCCACCAAGGACGGCACCGTGTTGCGTGTTGAGCCCAAGGCCCTTGAAGTCGAAACCGAATTTGGCCAACGCCATAAGGCGTCTGTGCTGAATGTGATTCCGCCTCAGAAAGCGGGCCTCATTGCTGAGCGGGCAGGCACAGTGGACAAGAGCGGCTGGGTACCCGTGAAAGCCATGTCATTTGAATCCAGCCTTGTCCCCGACATTTACGTGGTCGGCGACGCGTCAATTGCCGCACCCATGCCGAAGTCTGCCTTTTGCGCCAACGCGCAAGCCAAAGTCGCCGCTGCCGCCATCGTGGCAGTGCTGGCTGGCCAGAGCATGCCGCAGGCGTCCTGGGCCAACACTTGTTACAGCCTGATTGCGCCCGACTATGGGATCTCGATTGCCGGCGTCTTCGATGTCCAGGACAACAAGATCGCGGAAGTCAAAGGGTCCGTGGGCATCAGTCCGCGCGACGCTGACGCGGCCTACCGCAAACATGAGGCCGAGTACGGCGCTTCATGGTACAAGGCGATTTCGATGGATACCTGGGGCGAGGCGGCAGGATCCTGACTTGGCCACTCAGCAGGGTCGTCAGTCGTAAGGCATCAGCAATACGGCATCGGCTTTTGAACCCTGATACCGACGTTTCGCTGGCAGTCAGCAATTGAAGGCGGGCACATGAAAAATGGGTTAGCTCCTCGTGAGAGCTAACCCATTGATTTTATTGGTCGGGACGGCGGGATTCGAACTCGCGACCCCTTGCACCCCATGCAAGTGCGCTACCAGGCTGCGCTACGCCCCGAAGACCGAAAGTATATCAGAGCTTGCGAACCTTCGCTGCCCGTGAAGAGCCTGTTGATACGTGTTGCGCAGCGAACACTGCGCTAGCTTAGCTCGAGTTGCGCGCGCGCAGCACTGGCATCCAATGCCGAGGTCAACAGTTCACTCACACTCGTCAATTCAGAACGCAGCGCCTGCAGTTCAGCAGCAGTCAGACGGACGGCGGCATCCGGGTCCTGGGGCGCTTCCCGCGTGTCGCCAAGCCGGTTGCGCGCGCCGCTGATCGTGAAACCCTGCTCATAGAGCAGCTCGCGAATCTTGCGGATCAGCAGCACCTCGTGGTGCTGGTAATAGCGTCGATTTCCACGTCGCTTGACGGGCTTGAGTTGGGTGAACTCCTGCTCCCAATACCGAAGGACATGCGGTTTGACGCCGCAAAGATCGCTGACTTCACCGATGGTGAAGTAGCGTTTGGCGGGAATCGGGGGCAATACAACAGTCTTGTCAGAAATAGTCATGGCCGGTTGTCGGGACGATGTTGCTCTTGTTCTGGTTCGACTGGTGGGCTTCTTAGGTTACACAGTCTCACGCCCCGAGGCAACTCGGGGATGACAAAATCAAGCGGCGGCAGCCATAGATTGCTGCTCGACAGCGACTTTGAGCTTCTGGCTTGCGTGAAACGTGACGACACGGCGTGCCGCGATCGGGATCGTTTCCCCTGTCTTGGGGTTGCGCCCGGGCCGCGGGGGCTTGTTACGCACCTGAAAATTCCCGAATCCAGAAAGCTTGACAGGTTCGCCACGCGCAAGCGCGTCGCGGATCTCTTCGAAAAACGTGTCCACAATGTCCTTGGCTTCGCGTTTGTTGAGCCCAACCCGATCGAATAGAAGCTCGGCCAGTTCAGCCTTGGTCAGTGTACGCGGTTCAATCATGTAGATCTCTAAAGGGCAACGGGGGAAAACTTTAACGCGGACGAGCCTGATGAGCGGATTCTAGCGCCACGCGAATCCGACCGATACACTCGTCAACCCTTGCATCGTCAAGCGTCACGTCGGAATCCTGCAACCAGAGCCGGAATGCGAGGCTCTTCTCCTGCGCAGACTGCGCAGACGGATCACGCCAGACATCGAATAACCGGACCTGACGCACCACTGCAAGTGTCGGATCCGACGCAATCGCCGCGTGAATCGTCGCGAGCATCGCACCGACTTCAACCCCTGCAGGCACCCATACGGCCAGGTCACGCTGAACCACCGGTTGGCGCGAAAGCTCGCCCACAACCGGCAATGACACCGATTGAAGTGATTCGAGGGTGACTTCGAAGAGCACCGGGGCCGATGAGAGATCCTGGGCTTGGACCCACCGGGGGTGGAGTTCCCCAATCCATCCAATCGCCTGACCCGCCAGCAAAATTCGGGCACTGCGCCCGGGGTGCAACGCGGAATGCGACTGCGCTTCAAACGTCAGTTGCGAGGCACGCACGCCATAGAGGGATTCGACATCGCGCTTCACATCGAAGAAGTCGACTTCCCTGGCCGGTTGACCCCACTGCTCATCGGCCACAGGCCCCCACGCAGCGCCCGCCAGATACTGAGGCTGATGCACACCGGCAACCGTCAACGGACCATCGGCGACCGAGGAATCGCGCATGAACACCCGCCCGAGTTCGAAGACGCGCACACGCGATTGCTTGCGGTTTGCGTTGTAGCGGATATTGGCAATCAGCCCGGTCAGCAGCGTCGAGCGCATCACGGCCAATTGGCTCGCAATCGGATTCAGAAGTTTGATCGGAGCAGCACATCCTGCGATTTCAGTTTCCCAGTCGGCATCCACAAACGCGAAGTTCACGACTTCCTGATAATCGAGCGCTGCCATGTCGGCCCGGATCGTGTGAGCCGTACGGTGTGACTCGGGATGCGCACGCATGATGGCACGGGCAATCGGCGCGACCGCCGGAATCGACTCAAAGCCCACAATACGCGCGACTTCCTCGATCAGGTCTTCCTCGATCATGATGTCGAAGCGGTACGAAGGCGGTGTGACGATGAAATCGTCGCCATCCTGAGCAAAGGCCAGGCCAAGATGTCGGAACACCTGTGCCACCTGCTCCTGAGCGACCTCGATGCCCAGAACCTTGCGACAACGCGCAAGGCGCAGGCGTACCGGCGCGCGCTGCGGCAAATTGATGATTTGGTCATCGATGGGGCCGGCCTCGCCACCGCAGATGTCGATGATCAGGCGGGTCATGAGTTCAAGATGCGCCACCCCATTTTCGAAATCGACGCCGCGTTCGAACCGGTGCGCGGCCTCCGAGCTGATTTTGAGCTTGCGCGTACGACCCGCGATCGCTTCTGGCCACCAGAACGCCGCCTCCATGTAGATATTGGTCGTGTCCAGCGAGACCGCAGTTGAAGCACCGCCCATGATGCCCGCCAGGCTTTCCGGCGTATCACCACTGCAGATGACACCCATGGTGGATTCCAGGGTGATCGTCTGGTCGTTGAGCAGTGCGAGTGATTCGCCCGGGCGCGCCCAGCGCACATCCAGTGACTGCGCGCCGATCCGGTCAAGATCAAACACGTGGGTCGGACGACCGACCAGCAACATGATGTAGTTTGAAATATCCACCAGCGCTGTCACAGAGCGCTGTCCACAGCGCTCCAGACGCTGCACCAGCCAATCAGGGGATTTTGCGCGGGCATTGACCCCGCGCATGACCCGCCCGGCAAAACGGCCGCACAAATCCGGCGCATGCACCCGGACTGGCAGAACCTCGGTGAGCGTTGGTCGCACGGGCGCAGCCACCGGTTCATGCAATGTCGCGCCAGTGAGCGCGGCCACTTCACGCGCCACGCCCAGAATCGAGAGGCAGTCGGCGCGATTCGGCGTGAGTTTGAGGGTAAAAAGCGTATCGTCCAGCAGCAGGGCTTCACGCAGGCTTGCCCCGACGGGGGCATCATCGGCCAGCAACATCAGGCCCGCGTGATCCTGGGAAAGACCAAGTTCGCGCGCCGAGCACAGCATGCCGGATGATTCGACCCCACGCATTTTGGCGATACCGATCGCCATTCCGCCAGGCAGACGGGCGCCAACTGTCGCCAGCGGGACTTTAACGCCCGCGGCTGCGTTGGGGGCGCCGCAGACGATCTGCAGCAAGGCGCCCTGCCCGGCATCCACGCGGCACACGCGCAGTTTGTCGGCATTGGGGTGCGGCTCGACCGATTCGATTCGGGCCACGACCACTCCGGAAAATTCAGGTGCGACAGGATTGGCTTCCTCGACTTCGAGCCCTGCCATCGTCAGGCGATGGGAGAGTTCATCCGTGCCGATGGAGGGATTGACCAGTGTGCGCAGCCAGGACTCGGGAAATTGCATGATGTACCGTGTTGGGTGCTGACGAATTAAACGTTGAACTGACGCAGGAAGCGCAGATCGCCTTCAAAGAACTGGCGTAAATCGTTTACGCCATAACGCAGCATCGTGAGGCGCTCGAGCCCGGAGCCGAACGCGAAGCCGATGTAGCGCTCGGGATCGAGCCCGAAGTTGCGCACGACATCGGGATGCACCTGACCGGAACCCGAAATCTCAAGCCATCGGCCCTTGTTGGGACCCGAGGTGAACATCATGTCGATTTCAGCGGAAGGCTCGGTGAACGGAAAGAATGACGGTCTGAAACGCAATTCCAGATCATCGGTCTCGAAGAAACAGCGCAGGAAATTCGTGTACACACCCTTGAGATCCGCAAACGAAATCGCCTCGTCGATCCACAGACCTTCGACCTGATGGAACATGGGCGAATGCGTAGCATCGCTATCCACCCGGTAGGTGCGCCCTGGGGCAATCACCTTGATCGGTGGCTTGTGCATGCGCGCGTAACGCACCTGCATGGGGCTGGTGTGCGTGCGCAGCAGCAGCGGCAGCGCCTGCGAATCCTGAATGTCGACGTAAAAGGTGTCTTGCATTGAACGCGCCGGATGGTTTTCCGGATTGTTCAGGGCGGTGAAGTTTGTCCAGTCGTTTTCGATTTCCGGGCCGTCCGCCACGTCAAAACCAATCGAGCGGAAGATTTCTTCCACGCGCTGCCAGGTGCGAATCACCGGATGGATGCCACCCATGCCCCGACCGCGACCAGGCAGCGTGACATCGATGGTTTCGGCGGCAAGACGCGCGTCAAGCTCGGCCTGCGCCATCTCGGCACGGCGCGCGTTGAGCAGCGCCTCGATCACCTGCTTGATCTGGTTGATACGTGCACCTTGCGCACGCTTTTGTTCGGGGTCGAGCCTGGCCAGCCCTTTAAGCAGTTCGGTCAGCGACCCCTGCTTACCGAGAAATCGCGCTTTGGCGTTCTCAAGCGAAGCAGCATCCGCGGCCGCCGCAAACTGGGCTCGCGCTTGTTCAATCAGATCATCGGCCATATCGGTCATGAAGGGAGAGCCTCAACAAATCTTTGCTACAAAATGCAAACGAGGCCCAACGGCCCCGTTTGCATGCACTGATAGCCTGGCGACAGGGTTCAGGCAGCGAGGGCCGACTTGACCTGATTGACGACAGCGGCAAAACCTGCCTTGTCGTTGACCGCCATATCGGCCAGCACCTTGCGGTCGAGTTCGATCGCGGCTTTCTTCAGGCCGGCAACGAACACGCTGTAGGTGACACCGTGCTCACGAACCGCCGCGTTGATACGCGTGATCCAGAGGGCGCGGAACGTACGCTTTTTGTTGCGGCGATCGCGGTAGGCATACTGGCCTGCGCGCATGACCGCCTGCTTGGCGATACGAAATACATTACCACGGCGACCACGGTAGCCCTTGGCTTTGGAGATGACTTTTTTGTGACGGGCGCGTGCCGTTACACCACGTTTGACGCGAGGCATGTGTGACTCCTATCAGGCGAAAGGCATCATGGCGCGAACTGACGCCACGTTGGTTTCATGGACTGCTGCCGAACCGCGCAGATGGCGCTTGTTCTTGGTAGTCTTTTTGGTGAGGATGTGACGCTTGAACGCCTGACCCCGCTTGATGGATCCGCTGCCGCGAACCTGAAAGCGCTTTGAGGCGCTTTTCTTGGTTTTCATCTTGGGCATGATGAAGTTCCTGTTTGCTTGTGCCCTGAAAGGTGCCTTGCCATACGGGCAAGTCTTGTTGACCCCAGAATCACTTTTGTGGTTACCACTTGAACTTTCCCGAAGGTTTTTCAGGAAAGCCTTTGATTATACGATATTTTTTCGACGCGTGCATCACAGAACGGCGCCGACTGACACGCACCCCGGGGGATGCCCACGCGCCGAATCGCCGGGCAATGCCCGGGCATCTCCCAGCCACACGCATTCGCGCAAAAAGGGGAACCCTTGTCGCTGACCTTAATGACCGCCCAGAACGCGTCCGGGACGCTCGCCCGTCGCTTGACCCTGCGTCCAGACCGCACGCCCGTTCACCAGCACCGTGTCGATTCCGATCGCGGGGCCAATGGGGTGCGGATAATCTGCTCCCTCGGCCACCGTATCTCGATTCAGCAACACCAGGTCGGCGTAGGCGCCTTCCCGGATTTCGCCACGGTCGGTCAAACCAAAATTGCGTGCGGTAAGGCCAGTCATCTTGTGAATCGCCTTTTCAAACGAAAACAGTCCGAGCGACCTGCCGTAATGCCCCAGAACCCTTGGAAAAGTAGCCCACAGGCGCGGATGCGGCCTTTCATCATGCGGCAGACCGTCCGAACCGATCATCGTCTCGTCAAACGCCAGGATGCGGCGAACGTCCGGTTCGTCCATCCGGTAATAGATCGCCCCGGCGGGCAGCAGCTTTGCAATGACTTCTTCCATCGTGCCGCCAACCCGCGCAATCACTTCGTCGAGGTCGGCGCCCGCATACTGCGGCATCCCCCGCGACCAGGTGATTGTCACGCGCTTGCAGGTGCGTGCCAGATGCGCTGCGAGGATCGTCGACGACGCGGCATAGGGATAGCAATCCAGGCACACGCGCTGGGATTGCATCGCTTTACGAATCAAGTCCAGAGTTTCGGCAGAGCGGCCGTAGTTCTTCTCGCCAACGACCTTGTGGTGAGAGATGACGACCGCAACACCCAGCTGACGACCAATTTCGAAGGTTTCTTCGAGCGACTCTGCAACGCGATCCCCTTCATCGCGCATGTGGGTGCAGTAAAGCGCCTCGCGCGACGTCAGCGGACGACAAACCTCAATGACCTCCTGAGTCGGCGCACTGATGGCAGGCGGATAGGCCAACCCCGTCGATACCCCGATCGCCCCGGCATCCAGGCCCTCCTCGACGTGTCGGCGCATCACGGCGATTTCGTCCCGCGTCGCCGCCCGCCTGACGTCCGACATCGTAATCACGCGCAGCGTGGTGTGCCCCACCAGCATGGCGCAGTTGGTCGCCGCAGGTTCGGAGCGCAATCGGTTCAGATACTCCGCGAACGTCGCAAACTGAAACCAGCGTCCGGTATCGTCAAGCAAATCGAGAGGCGGGGTAACCGGACTGGGTACCACGCCCGGCATCGGAGCCAGCGAGATCCCGCAGTTGCCACCGATGATGGTCGTCACGCCCTGACTGACCTTGGGCGTCATTGACGGATCCGAGAGCAGCAGTCGGTCATCGTGCGTATGGGCATCGATGAAGCCAGGCGTCAACGTCAGGCCGCGCGCATCGATCTCCCGGCGCGCATCGCAATTGGCCAGGTTGCCCACGCTCGCGATTCGCTCACCAGTAATCCCCACATCCGTATCGAAGCCGGGCGCGCCCGTGCCATCGACCACGTGGGCGCCTCGAATCACCACGTCAAATTTTTGTGTCGCCATTTTGTTGGTTTCGTTATTGTCCATTTTGCCTGTCATCTTAACTGCTCCGCGACCGTATTCGGTACTGAAATGCCTCCGCGAGATGCACCGCGCCAACCGCAACGGAATCCGCCAGGTCAGCGCAGGTTCTTGCCACGCGAAGCGAACGATGGATTGAACGTGCCGAAAGCCGATAGCGCTGAAGTAATTGAGCCATTAATGCACGTCCGCCTGAATCCAGGGCACAGTGCGCATCGATCATTCCCGCCGGCATCGCGCTATTGAGTGCGTTCTGCCTTGCGGTCTGGCGTGTGCGCGCCTGCACAACGCGCTCGCGCACCTCGGCAGAGGTCTCGCCGGGCGGAAGTTCAAGCATGTTGCTCTCGGTATCGGCGATCGTCACGACGAGATCGATCCGATCCAGCAGCGGCCCGGAAAGTCGCCCCTGATAGGCATGGACCACCTCGCGGGAGCAGTGACAGTGGCGCTGCGGGTGACCCAGCCAACCACAAGGGCAAGGGTTCATGGCCGCGATCAGTTGAAAGTCCGCCGGGAATTCAACCCGCATCAACGCCCGGGCGATGCTGACACAGCGATTTTCAAGAGGCTCGCGCAAGCCCTCAAGAACCCGCCGGTCGAATTCCGGAATTTCATCCAGAAAGAGCACGCCCCGATGCGCCAGGGTCACCTCGCCCGGCCTGGGGCGTGCACCGCCACCGATCACCGCGGCCAGGGTCGCCGAGTGGTGGGGGGAGCGAAAAGGTCTTACACGCCAGGGCGTTTCACGCTCGCAGGCAAAGGCGGCGATCGCTGCAACTTCCAGTGCCTCGGTCTCGGTGAGATGCGGCAGGATTCCGGGCAACCGTTGCGCGAGCATACTCTTGCCCACACCCGGGGCTCCAGTCATCAGCAGGCTGTGTCCGCCCGCAGCGGCGATCTCGAGCGCTCGCCGGGCAACGCCCTGCCCCCGAACATCAGAAAGACACGACCTCGCCAGAGGCGAGGCAGCCGCTGGCAGTGCGACCGCAGGGACCAGCGCGGACTGCCCGCGCAAATGCGACACGACCCCTGCCAGTGAATGCGCGACCAGAACCCGCAATCCAGGCACCCGCGCCGCTTGCGCGGCATTTTCGGCAGGCAGCACCAGCGTGGCACACGGTTGACTGCGTGCGACAGCAAGAGCAATCGCGATTGCGCCAGCCACAGGCACCAGCACGCCCGTCAGTGATAACTCGCCTGCGAGGACCCATGATTCAAGTGGGTGCTGATTTTCCGCCCTGACACGGGCGGAAAGTGCGTCGACGGGACCCGGGGTCGCGTGGCTTGACGACAAATCGATCTGCCCCGACGCCAACAGCACCCCGAGCGCAATGGGTAAGTCGAAACGACCGGATTCCTTGGGCAGATCAGCGGGGGAAAGATTGACCGTGAGCCGACCGGCCGGAAAGGCAAAACCGCTGCTGTGAATGGCCGCGCGCACACGCTCGCGGCTTTCACGCACTTCGGCGTCGGCCAGCCCCACCATCGTGAACGCCGGCAGCCCTGGCGCAAGATGCGTCTCGACCCGAACGACCGGGGCATCCATGCCAACAAGGGAACGACTGAGGAGTACTGCGAGCGACATCAACGCCTCCGGGCAAAAGCCCGGAAGTATCAGACAACACCCGGCAAGTCGTCAGCAGGGCAGGACCATCTGATCCACCATGCGAGGCGGATGTCAGCCGCGGTTGTTTTCCATCGCGTTGACGCGTTGCTCAAGTGCGAGCAATTGCTTTTCCAGGTCATCGGCACGCTGCTGCGCCCGCTTGAGCAAATCGGCCTGAATGTCGAACTCTTCACGCGTGATCAGATCCATGCGGTTGAAGGCCTGACCGGCGAATGCTTTCACATTGCGCTCTATATCCGCAGCCGGACTCCGGGCAATCAGGTCGGAGACGTTCTTTTGAAAATCTTCAAACCAGGCATTGCGGTTCATTGTGCTCTCCAGCATGTAGACCAAGTTATTTTAGCGGATTGCCCTGGAAAGGCGCGTGCAGTCCGACCAAAATCCGGACTCAGTATGCACCAACCAATGCATCAACTAACGCACCAACTCATGTACCAACTTATGCACCAACTCATGCACCATATTAGTGCAAAGAGTACACGATTCGGTTCAGCTCGCACGGATGGGATCATTAAATGGCGCATCTCAACAACGCGATGGCGTCCAGCCGCGCTGGACATCACTGGCACACTATTTGCTTCAGGAACATCAAATCCCTTATCGTCAAGGACATTTCCATGAAGCTCGTTATCGCAATCATCAAGCCCTTCAAGCTTGACGAAGTCCGCATCGCTCTCTCTGAACTTGGTGTGCAGGGCCTGACCGTCACCGAGGTCAAGGGTTTCGGTCGCCAGAAAGGCCATACCGAACTCTACCGGGGTGCCGAGTACGCTGTCGATTTTCTGCCAAAGCTGAGGGTCGAGGCCGCGATCGCTGATCACCTGGTCGATCAGGTCATCGACACGATCGAGCAGGCCGCCCGAACCGGCAAGATTGGCGACGGCAAAATTTTCGTCGCTCCCCTGGAGCAAGCCGTACGAATTCGCACGGGCGAAACTGGAGAAGCAGCGCTCTGAGCTAAAGAGCGACGGGGTCGACGGCATGGCCCCGGTTGAGCGACGCAGCGACCTTCATGCGAAGCGCATTTGAATGGGCACCGCGGATCTCACGCTTGACGTCGAGCAGTTGCTGCGGATGCATTGAGAAAGAGGTCAGACCCAGGCCGAGCAGCAGCCGGGTCAGGAGAGGATCTCCGGCCATTTCACCGCAAACCGACACAGGCTTACCTGCGCCAACGCCGGCATTGATCGTATTGGCAATCAGGCGCAGCACTGCAGGATGCAGCGGATCGTAAAGACCAGCCACATCGTTATCTGCACGATCGATCGCCAGCGTGTATTGAATCAGATCGTTTGTTCCGATCGACAGAAAATCCAGCGCGCTCGCAAAAGGTTCGATTGCGATGGCAATGGCAGGCACCTCGACCATGGCACCGAGTTCGATGTGGCTGGCATAGGCCTGACCCCGTGCATCCAGCTCGCGCTTGGCGGCCGCAATCGCGTCCTTGGTCGCCATCACCTCGTGCATGTGCGCGATCATCGGGATCAGGATTCTGACGTTGCCAAGCGCCGAAGCGCGCAGGATGGCGCGTAACTGCGTCGCAAAGAGCTCCGGCCGTGCGAGGCAATAGCGGATCGCACGCTGGCCAAGCGCCGGGTTGGTCGCAACGGTGGCTTCGCCATCAATCGTCTTGTCAGCGCCAATATCCAGCGTGCGGATCGTGACGGGACGGTCTTTCATCACACGCACGACCGCAGCATACGCCATGTACTGCTCTTCCTCAGTGGGCAGATCAGGGCGGCCCATGAACAGGAATTCACTGCGAAACAAACCAATCCCGGTTGCGCCGTTAGCCAGCGCGAGTTCAGCCTCCTCGGGCATTTCGATATTGGCGTGGAGCGTGATTGCGATGCCATCGAGCGTCTCCGCCGGCACATCGCGCAGGAGCGCGAGCTCAGCACGCGCGTCAACGTACTCGCGCTGCAACTGGCGATATTCCTGCAGCGCGCGATCCGGCGGATTCACCAGCACAGCGCCGTTGGCGCCATCGACGACGATGATGTCGCCATCGCGCACCAGGTTACGCACATGCCCCAGAGCGACAACGGCGGGCACGCCCATACTGCGCGCAACGATCGCGGTATGCGAGGTCGGGCCCCCGAGGTCTGTCGCAAACCCGGCGAATCGTGCGCCGCGCAGGCGAATCATGTCGGCGGGGGATATGTCGTGCGCGACCACGATCAGCGGATCGTCGGAATCCTCTTCATGGCTGAGACACATGATTCCGCGGGTACCGGCCAGTTCGTGCAAAACACGCTCAATCACCTGACGCACATCAGCGGCCCTTTCGCGCAGATACTCGTCTTCCATCGCGGCAAACTGTTCGCCCAGCAACTGACCCTGCGTGGTCAGCGCCCATTCGGCGTTGTAATGCTTGTTTTCAATGAGGGCGTATGCCTCTTCGGCCAGCAAGGGATCAGCCAGCAACATGCCATGGACACCGAGTAATGCGCCAAGTTCGCGCGGTGCATCGTCGGGCAGCGTATCGCCGAGTTCCTGGATTTCGCGTCTTGCCATGTAGATCGCGCGCTTGAGACGTTCTTTTTCGGCTGCCACAGCGTCGTCAGTGATACGGTAGTGCATGACTTCGAGCGCGGTAGCGCCCATGACCACCGCTCGCCCGATCGCATAGCCCCGCGCGACGCCCTGCCCATACAGGCACAACAGGGGGCCGCCACCGTGGGGGCTTGTGACGCTATTGGCCTTCGCCGAATTTGTCATTGAACAGCGCCTGGATTTCGCTGAGCGCGCGATCCGCATCGCCGCCCGTTGCATCGACCACCACCGTGGTGCCAAGACCCGCCGCCAGCATCATCACACCCATGATGCTCTTGGCATTGACCCGCCGAGTTCCCTTGGCGATGTAAATTTCGCTGCTGAACCGGCTGGCCAACTGGGTCAGTTTGGCCGCAGCACGGGCATGCAAGCCCAACTTGTTGGATACAACGATGTCTACCTGGGGCATAGTTGGTCTGGAGTGCAATCGATCGGATCAGTGATGGGTCGAAATGGTGCGCCGGGGTCGGAAACTGCCCTGTCCCTGTGCAAACACTGGCACGCCACGGACGTCAGTCTACACGCAACAATGCCTGTGTGGCACCTGCCAGGGCACTGGTGGCCACATCTTCAAGATTGCCTTGCCGGTAATTGATCGCGCGCAGCAACATCGATTCGTTCACACCACCGAGAACGCAACAGGGCGTGCCGTCGGCCCGGGCACGCTGGCTGGCCGCGCACGCGATATTTGCCGGCGATGCCCCTGGCAGATCGGTCAGCACGAGCACGCCATCACCCCGGTCAGCGTCCATCATACGGCGCGCAAGCGCTTCGCTGCAGTCCACCGCACATTCGTTCGGCAGGACATCGACGGCAGTGACGTCCGGGTCGCGGCCCAGTACATAAGCTGCGGTTTCAACCAGCGCACTCGCCAACGGCGAGTGGGCCACCACCATGATCGCAATCATCCGGCGGTCCCGGTCGAGACCGCGGCTTCAAGTGCGTCAGCAAACCGGCCCGCAACGTCAAATCCAGTCTGTTCGGTGATCTCAACGAAGCAGGTCGGGCTAGTCACGTTGATTTCGGTGAGATATTCACCGATGATGTCCAGACCAACGAGCATCAGGCCGCGCGCGTTCAGTTTGGGCGCAATCGCGCGGGCGATTTCCCAATCCCGTGGCGAAAGCGGCTGCGCAACGCCGCGCCCGCCTGCGGCGAGATTCCCCCGGGTTTCCCCGGCCAGCGGAATGCGTGCCAGGCAATACGGCACTGGTTCACCACCGATCAGCAAGACGCGCTTGTCACCGGATTTGATCTCCGGGATGTAGCGCTGCGCCATGATGGTTCGACGGCCATTGTCGGTCAGTGACTCAAGAATCGCATTCAGGTTGGGATCGCCAGTACCCAGTCGGAAAACCCCCGTCCCGCCCATACCGTCAAGCGGTTTGACGATGACGTCCTGATACTGCGCATGAAACGCCTTGATCCGCAGCATGTCCCGCGACACGAGTGTCGGCACGGTGAACTGCGGAAACTCGGTAATCGCCAGCTTTTCAGGGTGATTGCGAATTGCTGCGCCGCCGTTGAACACGCGCGCGCCGGTGAGTTCCGCGTATTCGAGCAGGTTCGTCGTGTAGACGTATTCCATGTCGAAAGGCGGATCCTTGCGCATCACCACCGCGCTGAACTGGTCAAGCGCAATGTCGGCTTCGTCGCCGGCGGCCTGCCACCAGTCATGGGTGTGAAGATCGGCATGCGGGATCATTGAAATCGGGAGCGCGCGCGCGTACACCCGCCCTTCCAGGATGAACAAATCCCCCTGCATCGCCACGCTGATCGCATGCCCGCGGGCGGCCAGAGCCCGCATCATGGCCACTGAACTGTCCTTGTAGGCCTTGAGCTCGAGGAGCGGATCCAGCACGAACAGCACGTTCAGCATCATGCCGCCGCTTCGCTCTTGGCCGGGCCCTTCTTGCGAGGTGCGAGCACCATCACCATCTGACGACCTTCCAGCTTGGGCATCGCCTCGACGACAGCCATTTCGGTCAGGTCATCGCGAACGCGTTCGAGTACGCGCATGCCGAGTTCCTGGTGAGCCATTTCACGACCGCGGAATCGAAGCGTGACTTTGGCTTTGTCGCCCTCGTCAAGAAATCGCTTGAGATTGCGCAGCTTGACCTGATAGTCACCTTCATCCGTGGCCGGACGGAATTTGACTTCCTTGACCTGGATGATTTTCTGCTTGGCGCGGGCCTCGGCCTGGCGCTTCTGCTCTTGGTATTTGAATTTGCCGTAGTCCATCAGGCGGCAAACCGGCGGTTCGGCGTTGGGCGCGATCTCGACCAGGTCAACCTCAGCCTCTTCGGCCATGCGAACCGCATCGAACGTCTTGACGATGCCGAGCTGCTCGCCCTCAAGACCTAGTAAACGCACCTCGGGAACGCGGATTTCACCGTTGATGCGATGGGGTTTATCTGTTGCGATGTTTGACAACTCCTGTAAAGGTTAGGACGCCTTCGTCACGGGCGAACCAGAATTGCGGCGAAATGCCACGTCTTCGGAAAGCAGCGCAGAAAACTCCCCGATGGACATCACGCCCAGATCGAGGCCACCGCGACCGCGCACTGCAACAGCCCCATTCTGGCGCTCTTTTTCACCAACCACCAGAATATAAGGAACTTTTTGCAAGCTGTGTTCGCGGATTTTGTAAGTAATTTTCTCGCCGCGCAAGTCGGATTCTACTCTAAATCCTTGTTTTTTCAGGCCTTGTGTGATTTGCGCCGCATAGTCTGCCGCTGGCTCTGAAATACAGCACACGACTGCCTGCACGGGCGCCAGCCAAGCGGGCATCGCGCCAGCGTGGTTTTCGATCAACATACCGATAAATCGTTCCAGCGAACCCAGGATCGCGCGGTGCAACATGACTGGCGCCACGCGTTGATCGCTGGCATCGACGAACTCGGCGCCCAAGCGTTGCGGCATCGAAAAATCGACCTGAATCGTGCCGCATTGCCAGTGACGGCCAATCGCGTCCTTCAGGGTGTATTCGATCTTCGGGCCATAAAAGGCACCCTCGCCCGGTGACACTTCGTAAGTACACCCGGTACGCCGCAGGCTCTCCATGAGCGCGGCTTCCGCCTTATCCCAAACCTCGTCGCTGCCGATGCGCTTTTCGGGGCGCGTGGCGACTTTGTAAAGAACTTCGGTAAAACCGAAATCGGCATACACCTTCTGCAACAGAGAAGTGAAATCCGCGCACTCGTCCTGTAACTGATCCTCGGTGCAGAAGATGTGACCATCATCCTGCGTAAAACCTCGAACACGCATCATGCCGTGCAACGACCCTGAGGGCTCATTGCGGTGGCATTGACCAAACTCGCCATAGCGCAACGGCAGGTCGCGGTAGGACCGCAGGCCCGCGTTGAAAATCTGGACATGTCCCGGACAATTCATGGGCTTGAGTCCGTACATGCGGTTCTCGGACTCCGTCGTGAACATGTTCTCACGGTAATTGTCCCAGTGACCAGTCTTTTTCCAGAGCGAGATATCAAGAATCTGCGGTGCCTTGACTTCCTGGTACCCGTTATCACGGTAGACCTGGCGCATGTATTGCTCGACTTGCTGCCAGATCGCCCAGCCCTTCGGGTGCCAGAAAATCAGACCCGGGCCTTCGTCCTGGAAGTGGAAAAGATCCAGGTCGCGGCCGAGTTTGCGATGATCGCGGCGCTCAGCCTCCTCGAGCATGGTCAGGTAGGCTTGCTGATCTTCCTTGGTCGCCCAGGCGGTGCCGTAGATGCGCTGCAGCATTTCGTTCTTGCTGTCGCCGCGCCAGTAGGCACCCGCAAGCTTCATCAGCTTGAAGACCTTGAGCTTGCCTGTGCTCGGCACGTGGGGGCCGCGGCACAAATCGACGAAATCGCCCTCACGGTACAGGGTAATGGGTTCATTCCCCGGGATGGCGGCAATCAGTTCGGCCTTGTAGTTCTCGCCGAGTCCCTTGAAAAAAGCAACCGCTTCATCGCGCAGCCAGACTTCGCGCGTCACGACCTCGTCCTTCCTGACGAGTTCGGCCATCTTGTTTTCGATCGCGGTGAGGTCTTCAGGCGTGAACGGGCGTTTGTACGAGAAATCGTAATAAAAGCCGTTTTCGATCACCGGCCCGATGGTGACCTGCGCATCCGGAAACAACGACTTGACCGCATAGGCGAGCAAGTGCGCGGTGGAGTGGCGGATCAGATCCAGCCCTTCGGGATCCTTGGCGGTGATGATGGCAAGTTCAGCATCGTGCTCAATGCGGTGAATGGTGTCGACGAGACGCGTCTTGCCATACTCGGTGACGCGTCCGCCCAGAGCCGCACGAGCCAGGCCTGTGCCAATGGATTGCGCAACTTCGGCCACGGTGATGGGACCAGGGTACTGGCGCTGCGAGCCATCGGGCAAGGTAATGACGATCATCTGGGTATTTGGGTCACAAAAAGCGCGGCCGAGCCGCGCCATGATTCGGAAAACTTCGCGATTTTAACACCAGGGACCGACAGCGCAGTCCCGGACCCAGCCATCCGGGTCATGCCCGCTGCTGTTCGCGCCGCCCGACGTAGACCCAATCCACCAACTCAACGGAAGGCTGATAATCAGGCACCAAATCGATCAGCATCTCGCTCAGACGCAACACGTCATTGCGCTCAAGTGCAACTTCCAGTTCATCGAGCCGGACTTCAAGCTGATCCCACGGCAGGAACTCTTCGTGGGCCTTCATGATCCTTGGGTGGATTGTCGGCTGGGGATTATTGCCGATCAGTAGTTCCTCGTAGAGTTTCTCGCCAGGGCGCAAGCCCGTGACACGGATCTCGACATCCCCCTCTGTCGAGTCCTGATCACGAATTTTCAGACCGGAAAGCTCAACCATCCTGCGGGCCAAATCCGCGATACGGACTGGATCGCCCATGTCAAGCACGAACACCTCGCCGCCCTGAGCCATGGCACCCGCCTGAATGACAAGTTGCGCCGCCTCTTCGACCGTCATGAAGTAGCGGGTCACATCCGGATGCGTCAGCGTGACCGGCCCACCGCCCTGAATCTGCTTACGAAACAGCGGCACCACGGATCCCGACGAATCGAGCACATTGCCAAATCGGACCATCGAGAAACAGGTTGCCGGGTTTGCTGAACCGCTGAACATCGATTGCGTGGCAAGTGCCTGCAGAAGCTGCTCGGCAAGCCGTTTGCTGGCGCCCATGACATTGGTCGGGCGCACGGCCTTGTCCGTGCTGATCAGCACAAACTGACTGACGTTGAATTCGCGCGATGCGCGCGCAAGCACGAAGGTGCCGATGATGTTGTTTCGCAGACCCTGGGCGAGGTTATGCTCGACCATCGGAACATGCTTGTACGCGGCAGCGTGGTAAACAGTAGCCGGATGCCAGGTTTGCATGATGTCGCGCATGCGGGTTTCGTCGAGCACCGATCCCAGCAGTGGCACCACCACCGTCTGTGAAAGACGCAACGACTGGGCCATTGCAAGCAATGCCTGATGGATCTCGTAGAGCGCATATTCGCTGTGATCGACCAGCAACAGTCGGGAGGGCCCGGTTCGCAGAATCTGCCGGCACAACTCGCCGCCGATGCTCCCCCCGGCCCCGCTGACCATCACGACTTTGCCGCGATTATGCATCGCCAGCAGCTTGTCGTCCGGTGCAACCGTATCACGCCCCAGCAGATCTTCAATTTCGACATTGCGCACATCGCTCAGCGTCACCCGACCGGACGCCAGATCGGTGATGGCGGGCAGTGTGCGCACCTGTACAGGATAGGCAAGCAGCTTTTCAATAATCGCCGCACGCTGAAGTTTTGTGGCGGAGGGAACCGCCAGGAGAATATCGTCCACGCCCCGGGATCGAATCAATTCGCCGAGGCTGGCGGGATCGTGAATTCTCCTGCCATCGAGGTGATGGCCTTGCATCCGCTTGTCATCGTCAATGAATCCGACAACCCGGAACTCTGGCGCAGCGGCCATGGCGGCCGCCAGTTGCTGCCCGGCAAACCCCGCGCCATAAATCAGGACGCCGCGCGCTTTGTTTTTTGAACGGATCTTTTGATTATGAGCATTGAGTAAATGGCGGACCAGCACACGGCTCGTGCCGACACCAATGATCAGCAGCATGGGCTGGATAATGCCAACTGTCCGCGGTACGCCACCGACTCCGACGAACGTGAACACCACCATGTAAATCAGGCCATAAAGTACAAAGGCCTTGATCACCCCCATCATTGCATTCCAGCCCGAATACCGGAAAATCGCCCGATACAGACCAAATCGTGTAAAAAGATATAGTCCAACCACCAGCGACAAAGCAGACGCAACCAGGAATTGCGGAGTTAACCCGACCCACGTTTCAAGGCGGAGCGATAACGCTGCCCACGTGGCGAAAATGCACATGAACCCATCGACGGCCAACGCGACCAGACGCTTGATTGGGCGCGGCAACTGCAACAACGATCTCGCCAATGTCGCCTCGGAGATCGTATCGATTGTTGACTTGCGCATAAAGTATTGACGGATAATCAGATAAGCTAGGGATTCTACTATTAAATATTAATTTAGTAGTAAAAGCATATATATCTTTGATTAATTTTGGTTATATAACTTAGTTCCAATCCCTCTCCAGAATCGGGGATCGACTCAACTGAATCAATTTCAAACGGCGCGTTCGGCGGCAGTAGAAAACTCTTCAAATGTCCTGCCAAGAAGCGCTGACACGATCCGTCCGCACGCCCTACCGTCCCCATAGGGATTAATCCGCCGCTGAAATCCCGCTGCCGACGACTCATCGTCAAGCAAACGGGCAACCGCTTGATGAATTCGCCGCCGATCCGCTCCCACGAGGGCAACGGTACCTGCCTGCACAGCTTCCGGGCGCTCGGTCACATCGCGCATCACCAGCACAGGTTTGCCGAGGTACGGAGCTTCCTCCTGAACGCCACCAGAGTCAGTGAGAATCAGGTCGGCCCGCTGCATCAGCCAGACAAAATCCAGATAATCGACCGGATCAATGAGGTGGACGTTGGGCAGATCGCCCAAACGGGGCATCACGATACCGCGAACCTGCGGATTTAAATGAACGGGATAAATGATTTGAAGATCCGGCCTTTCGGCCAGATCAGCAAGAGCATCAGAGATATTAACGAAGCCCTCGCCGAAACTTTCCCGGCGATGGCCAGTCACCAGCAAGACCTTGCGCTGTGCGTCAATCCATGGATACCGTGCCTTGACCTGGTCAGCCAGCGCCGGATCTGTTTTCAAGCGTTCCGTCGTCATCGCAAGCGCATCGATCACGGTATTCCCGGTCACGACGATTTTCCCTGACAGATTCTCGGTCAGCAGGTTGTGGCGGGAAGTCTGAGTTGGAGCAAACATGAAATCGCTCACCACATCCACGACCCGACGGTTCATTTCTTCGGGAAACGGACGCTCAAGGTCACCGGTGCGCAGGCCTGCTTCAACATGGCCGACCCGGATGCGACGATGAAATGCGGCAAGCGCGCAAGCAGATGCAGAACTGGTATCACCATGCACGAGCACAAAATCAGGCCGCACCTGCGCAATTACGCCATCGATGCGATCGATCACGCGGGCAAAGAGCCCGTTGAGCGTCTGGTCGGGTACCATCACTTCAAGATCGAAATCAGCGCGCAACGCGAATAGCTGCATCACCTGATCGAGCATTTCGCGATGCTGACCCGTCACGCACACCACGCTCTCAACCTGTGGATCTGCCTGCAACGCACACACCAGCGGAGCCATCTTGATGGCTTCAGGGCGGGTTCCGAAGATGGTCAGTACCTTGATGCGTGACATGAGCTTGCAATGCTGTTCCGAGTGCGCACCGAAGAATTGTTCAATGCGGGCGAGATGCCGGCCGACGGCACGATGTTAACGCAGGTCGGCATGAGTTCCGTGACGCTGTAGTGGTTAAATAGCACTTGCCTTTCCAGTCGAAGACCGACCAAGCAATCTGACATGTCCCACCAGCTTCCGCTTATTACCACCCTCGCCTCAGCGCTCGGGCTCGCGCTCATCATGGGCTTCATCGCGGTCCGGATCCGCATTCCAGCGCTGGTGGGCTACCTGTTGGCCGGCGTTCTGATCGGACCGTTTACCCCGGGCTATATCGCGGACGTCGAAATTGCCGGCGAACTCTCTGAAATCGGCATCATGCTGCTGATGTTCGGTGTCGGGCTGCACTTTTCGCTGGACGATCTGCTCAAGGTACGCAAAATCGCCGTTCCGGGCGCGCTGCTGCAAATCGCTGCCGCGACAGCCCTCGGTGCTGGGCTGGCACACTTGTGGGGGTTCAGTGCGGGCGCTGCTCTGGTCTTTGGACTTTCGATCTCCGTGGCCAGTACTGCTGTTCTCCTGCGGGCGCTTGTGGCCCAGGGACAACTCGACTCCATGAACGGACACATCACCGTTGGATGGGTCGTCGTGCAGGATATTGCCATGGTGCTGGTGCTGGTTCTGATTCCACCGCTGGCCGGGCTCATTTCGGGTGCGGCGCCCACCGAGACGCAGGATTCTCTCTGGTTCACCATCGAAATTACGCTCCTCAAGGTCGTTGCGTTCATCGTGCTGATGGTGGTGGTGGGCCGAAAGGCATTTCCCTGGCTGCTTTGGCAGGCGGCGCGCACCGGATCGCGCGAGATTTTTACGCTCTGCGTCATCGCGGGCGCGGTGACGGTCGCGTTTCTGGCATCAAAGTTGTTCGGTGTGTCGTTCGCGCTCGGCGCGTTCTTTGCGGGAATGATGATGCGGGAATCGGAATTCAGCCACCGTGCTGCCGAAGAATCCCTGCCGCTGCGGGATGCCTTCTCGGTACTGTTTTTCGTTTCAGTCGGCATGCTCTTCGATCCGACGGTGATCCTGGATCAGCCTCTGCGTATCCTGCTCATTCTGTGCGTGATCATGCTGGGCACGCCGATCATCACAGCGCTGATCGTGCTGGCCTTCCGCTATCCTCTGAATACCGCCCTCACCGTGGGGGGGAGCCTCGCGCAGATCGGCGAATTCTCATTCATCCTGGCGGGGCTCGGTGTCAGCCTCGGGCTATTGCCCGCTGATGGTCGCAGCCTGATCCTCGCCGCCGCACTGATTTCGATCGCCCTCAACCCACTGGTGTTCAAGACAATCGGGCCATTGCAGTCCTGGCTGAGAGACAAATCCGCGCTCGCCCGCCGGCTTGAAATGCCAGATGATCCACTATCCCAATTGCCGACCTCGACAGACCACAAATACCTGTCCGGCCAGGTCGTGCTGGTAGGCTACGGCCGTGTGGGAAGGCGAATCTCCGACGCCCTGCTCGCACACGGCGTTCCCCATGTCGTGGCCGAACAGGATCGCGAACGCGTGGAACAGTTGCGCAAACTAGGGATTGCCGCAGTCTATGGCAACGCGAGCGATCCGGCGGTCCTGATCCAGGCCCATATCATGCATGCGGATATGCTGGTTGTTGCAACGCCCGATCCGATCGCCGCCCGACAAATGATTACGACGGCCCGCACCTTGAACCCGACCATTGAGGTCGTGCTTCGCACCCATAACGAGGAAGAGGCCCAAATGCTCGAGCAGGAAGGCCTGGGAAGGGTGTTTTTAGGTGAAGGCGAACTCGCCCGCGGCATGTTGCAATATGCGCTGGACCGGTACGGCAAATCGGGCACCAGGTAGCCCCGCACAGTCTGCTCCAACAGACCCGGCACAGTCTGCTCCAACAGACCCCGCACAGTCTGCTCCAACAGGCCCGGCGCAGTCTTCTAATAGTGCGGCGGCAGTTCATCGCGCAGGCTGCGCGGCGAGTCGGCTTCAATCCGGGAAATCAGATCCCGCAAACGAATGACCTCCTTGGCGAGAGCATCGAGTTGCTCCTGTTGCCGAAACAGAGTCTGGCTCAACTGGTCGAGAGCATCATCGGCGAGTGCCGATTTGATTTCGAGTTCGATGAGACGCTGCGCATCCAGGGTGCCATCCATTTCGGTAGACCCGCCCGTCTGGTTCATGCCGCGACCTGCCTGCGTTTATCCTTGGTGCGATTGCGCATCTTTCGATTCTCCCACGCGCGCACACCGACAAAAGTGGCCCAACCGAGCAAGCCCATCGCAACGATGACGCCGCCGTAGGACAACTGCCAGGGAATCCCCTCAGTCATCATCGAAAATTCAGACATGCCGCCGACACCCGCCAGAATGTTAAGTGGCATGAACACGACCCCGAACACAGTCAGTTGCGACACGCGCTTGTTCTGGTTGATGTTGATGAAGCCGATCGTCGCATCCATCAGGAAGTTGATCTTATCGAACAGAAACGCGGTGTGGCTGTTGAGCGACTCGATATTGCGAAACACCTGTTTGGCGTCATCAAACTGGTTAGCAGAAAGAACCTTGCATCGCATCAGAAAGGAAACGGCCCGCTGCGTGTCCATGATGTTGGCGCGGATGCGACCGTTGAGATCCTCCTCCTCAGCAATATCGGCCAGAATCGACGAGGCGTCCTCATCGGTGATGGCTTCCGACAACACGTGCCGGCCGACCTTGCCCAGCGTCTGGTAGATATCTTCAAGCGAATCGGCGGAATATTCAATATCCGCACCATACAGATCCAGCAAGACATCCAGGCAATCTGTCACGTAATCCTTCTGAATCGCGGCGCGCCTGCGTTGCAACCGGAAAACTGGCAGGTCTTCCTCGCGGATCGAAAACAGAATGCCCTGATGCAGGATAAAGGTCACTGGAATACTGCGGGAGGCTCCCTCTCGGTCGAGCAGGAAGTTCGAATGCAAATGAATGTCGTCGTCATCCTCGACATGGAATCGTGACGTGACCTCGAGGTCACCAGCCTGAGTCTGATCCGGAAGATCAATGCCAAAATGCTCGCCGATAAAAGACCGTTCTGCCTTGGACGAATTCAGCAAATCAATCCACACCGGATTGAGTCCCTCAAGCGAGTCGCGCAGTGTGAGTTGCTTTTTTCGCAAGCGTCCTTCGATCAGTTCAAACGCGATGATCTGGCTTTCGGATTCGGGCTGGATTTCTTCGGTCATCAATCGTTCACTCACGCTTTCGGGTAGTTCGCGCAGGAGTTCCTCCCTGCGGCTTGTGGGCACGTTCAGCCAGAGAGCGCGCGCGCCCTCGGCCGGCATCGCCATGAGCGCCGTCGCAATATCCCCGATGGGCGCATGGCTCAGGAGCGTGCCGATCTCTGCCTGGTGCTGGCGATGCAGCATCGTCTCGACGAGTTGGTGACGAGGCATATCCTGCCCACGCACGAGCGACTCGACGATTTTTTGCTTGTTGATCACCTCGAGAACCTGTTCCCGTGACATACGATTACTCTCGAATGGATATTTCCAGGCAATTGACATGGCCGATGTCAGGATTGGCGGGAAGGTGGTCAGTGCATCCCCGCCAACTCGCGTGAGTTTAGCGCCAAGCGCAGCAACGATGCTGCAATGCGACACCACAACCTGTGAAAAGCACCAAAAAGGTGTCTCGACGCATTGTGCGGATATTCAGGAAGCCTTGAGTTCCCTTGATCGGCACAGACGTTTTGCGCTGAATCAAGCAATATGATGCGGTACGGTTGAATCCACATGGAAAAGCCCCGATTTACGGGGCTTTTCGGGAAATGCCTGGTAGGCGGTATTGGAATCGAACCAACGACCTCCACGATGTCAACGTGGCGCTCTAACCAGCTGAGCTAACCGCCTGCGAAGTCCAAGATTATATCGGTCTTGTTCCGGTTCTGTCAAAACGTGCGATCGGCAACCGTCACAGCCGACACAAAATCCCTCATTCGCTCGATCGATTTCACACCTGCAGACACTTCCACTCCGCTGCTGACGTCAACAGCCCAGGGGTGAAGCGCTTTGACAACGTCAGCAACCGACTCTGGTGTCAAACCGCCGGACACCACACACGGGCGTTGCGTTTGCGTGTCGAGACTGCGGAGATCGCTGAGCAACGCGTGATCAAACGATTTTCCGCTACCGCCATAGGCTTGTGTGTAGCTGTCGAACAACCATCCATCGGCGCCCGGGTAACGCGCACAGGTTTGTGCAACGCCTTCCGGAGTGTCCAAACCCGGAGCCCCCACGCGAAACGCCTTGATATAGGGCACGCCAAACGATTCGCAGATTTCCGGTGTTTCGTCACCATGAAACTGCAGCAACGAGGGCCGGGCGGCGCGCAGCACCGCGTCGACCTCTTCGCGCGAGGGGTCGACGAAAAGCGCAACCGTGCTGACAAACGCGGGAACGTGATTTCGCAAGAAACGCGCCTGATCAAGCGTCACGCAGCGCTTGCTCGGCGGATAGAACACAAAGCCCACCGCATCCGCTCCCAGCGCAGCGGCGGCAGCCAGATCCTCAACGCGGGTGATGCCGCAGATTTTGATTCGGGTGCGGGTGGATGTCATAAAGTCGTCAGTGGTTCAGTCAAGTCCAAACCCGCCAGTTTCAACGCCCGGCAGTTCGAAATCAGGGTATACCACGTCTGTCAGATACAACCCGTCCGGCGCAAAGGTGGGCGCCCCCTGGCTTCGGTCTCGGGCATTGATCAGAGTCGCAAGGTAATCAACTTTCTGGCGCCCAAGCCCAACCTGCACCAGCGCGCCAACCATATTCCGCACCATGTGGTGCAGGAACGCATTGGCACGCACATGGAACAGCACCAGATCACCCCGGCGCTCGATCTGCGCCTGAACCACGGTACGCACCGGTGACGGAGCCTGGCACTGCGACGACCTGAAACTGCTGAAATCATGTTCGCCGAGCAGGTGGTGCGCGGCCTCCTGCATGGCGCCGGTCGCAAGCGGTTGAAAGATCCACCCCGCGCGGCCGCTCCACAACGGTTGACGGACGCGGGTATTGAGGATCACGTACGTGTATGCACGGGCGCGCGCAGAAAACCGCGCATGAAATTCGGCCGGAACCTTCTGCGCCCATTGCACGGCGATCGATGAAGGCAGATGTGCATTCACGCCGCGAATCCAGGATTCATCAGACCGCTGCACGGCGCAATCCAGATGCGCGACCTGAGCGATCGCATGCACGCCCGTATCGGTTCTGCCAGCGCACACCGTCTGCACGGGAGCAGCCACAAATCGTGAGAGCGCGTCTTCAAGGGCATCCTGCACGGTGACCCGGTGAGGCTGCGTCTGCCAACCCTGCCAGGGCCGGCCATCATACGAAATCCCCAGCGCGATGCGCGGCATCGTTACGCCTTCGAAAGATCAGCGGCAGGCCGCGACTAGGCCTTGGAAGCCGGAGTCACCGGTTTGTTTACAGCAGGCGGATCGCCCAGATTGAGATCAATCGACTGCATCTTGTGTTCGAAAGCTGCCGTCGCCGCGGGCCCGGGATCGCTGGCCGCATCGATATCCTCATTCTCCTCGTCACGACGCGATCCCGCCCGACGCATCACCCAGGCGATCACGAAAGCACAAAGAGCCAGAACGCCGGCGATCACGAACAGGATATTGTTCGCAAGCGCTGTCGTGAAGCGATCAAGCGAGGCGGTTGCGCCGGATACGCCCGACACCACGTTGCCCGATGCTGCTGCCGACACGGCGGCTGCGTTGGTTCCGCCCGACGAGGACCCTGCGCCGCCAGAGGAACCTGTTGCACCCGCAGTTGCAGGTGAACCGGCCGTACCAGGAGTACCAGGAGTACCAGGAGTACCAGGAGTACCAGGATTACCAGGAGCACCGGGAGCACCCTGAGCGCCAGCCGCGCCCACTGCACCAGCCGCTCCTGCGGCACCGGCCGCGCCCGGCGCGCCCGCGGCACCCACGACCGGTTCACCCAGGAACTCCTTCAATTGTTTGACGTTTTGTTGAAGTGCATCCACGCGCGCCTGGATTTCTGCGAGTTCCTTGGCCGCCGCCACCTTGGCATCCTGCTTTTGCTCCTCGGGGCTCACAGCCGTCACCCGAACCTGATTCCCACTATTGGACGGAGCCACGCCTTTGCTCTGTGTGACAGAACCAGACTGCGCATTGCCGGGCGCCACCCGCACCGGTGCGGCAGCCGTCGATGAACCCGCGCCACGCAACCTCGTATAGGCCTGCTGATGTCGCGCATACATTTCCTGCGCGTATTTTGAATCGACCGCCCGTACCGTATCAGCATCGGGGATTGTCAGCGTCGCCCCGGTGCGCAGGAGATTCATGTTTTCCTGACTGAAGGCCTGCGGATTGGCCTGATAAAGCGCCCACAGCATCTGGTAAATCGACGTTCCTTCCACTGCATGGCGTTTCGCAATCGCGAATAGCGTCTCGCCGCGCACGACCACAACGCTGCCGCCGGCTGCTCCCGCAGCGGCGCGCGTCGGCACGAGAAAGCTCACCTGCACCTGACCCGCGCCACTGGCCGTGGTTACATCCAGAAGAATATCGACCACTGGCATATCCACAGTCTGATCGGACTTGACGACCAGCGTGCGCGAGGAGGCCGAGGTACCTGGAGCGATCGTCACACGCATGCTCTCAACCGCGACCGGCGGTGTCAGTCCATTCTGTGCCCACTTTGCAGCCGGTGCGACACTTGCTTTGAGAGCCGCGACGTCCGCATCCGACAGCTCGATCTCCAAAATCGCGACTTCGAGCGGTTTCCCCGGAGCCGAGACGATTCGACCGTGCCCCTGTCTGGCTGCCAGAGCAGGGTTTACGAATGACATCGCAAGGCATAACGCGCTGAGCGACAAACCGGCGCTGAACCGCTGACGCACCACTGAACGGGAATCACCACGCATATCCATAGCCCTTGTCATCAACGCAAATCCCCGCGATCGCGCGCGAGCGCTTTAAAGCTCGCCCAGCGCAATGCGCAGCATGCGACGCAGCGGTTCGGCCGCGCCCCACAGCAACTGATCGCCAACCGTGAATGCACCAAGGTATTCGGAACCCATTGAAAGCTTGCGCAGGCGACCAACCGGAATATCCAGCGTGCCTGTCACCGCAACCGGCGTCAGCGCCTTGAGGGTGTCTTCCTTATTGTTCGGGACAACCTTCGCCCAGTCAGTTCCCTGGCGGAGGATATCGGTGATCTCGTCCATGGGCACATCGCGCTTGAGCTTGATTGTGAGGGCCTGGCTGTGGCAGCGCATCGCACCGATGCGCACGCAAAGGCCATCCACGGGCGTGGGCCGGGTGCCAAACGCCTCGCCGCGACCCAGGATTTTGTTGGTTTCGGCTTCGCCCTTCCATTCTTCGCGCGACATCCCGTTGCCCAGATCCTTGTCAATCCAGGGAATCAGATTACCCGCGAGCGGCACACCGAATTGCTCGGTCGGCAACTGCCCGCCTTGCTGAATCTGGAGCACGCCGCGGTCGATCTCGAGAATTGCCGATGCCGGATCGTCGAGCCCCGCCCTGACAGCCGCGTTGATCAGGCCAAACTGGTTCAGCAGTTCGCGCATGTGTTGCGCGCCGCCACCCGAAGCAGCCTGATAGGTCATGCTGGTCATCCATTCAATCAAGTCCTGGTTGAACAGACCGGCCAGGCCCATCAGCATGCAACTGACCGTGCAGTTTCCGCCGATGAAGTCCTTGACGCCACGCTTGAGCGCCGCATCGATCACCGGACGATTGACCGGATCAAGCACGATGATCGCGTTGTCTTTCATCCGCAGTGTGCTGGCGGCATCAATCCACATGCCTTGCCAGCCGGCTGCGCGCAGTTTGGGATACACCGCAGACGTGTAGTCGCCGCCCTGCGCTGTCACGATGATGGGAAGCTTCTTGAGCGCATCGATATCAAACGCGTCCTGGAGCGCACCTGCGCCAGCCCATTCCGGCGCCCGCGCGCCCGCATTGCTCGTCGAGAACAGGACCGGATTGATCAGCGCGAAATCGCCTTCGTCGCGCATGCGCTGCATCAATACCGAGCCAACCATCCCGCGCCAGCCAATCAAGCCGACAGATTGCTTCATGTCACATCACCAGTAAATAAACAAAAAAATTCTTAAAAATCCTGAGGTTGCCTGATATCAACCGTGTTTCAGTTTAACGCCTTGAGCACAGCATCACCCATTTCCGCTGTACCCACCCGCGTAGTACCCGCCTCGTAGATATCCCCGGTTCGCAGGCCCTGCTGGAGCACCGTGCGCACAGCCTTCTCGATCCGGTCGGCGCAAACGGCGTTGCTGAGCGAATAGCGCAGCATCATCGCTGCCGAGAGGATCGTGGCGAGCGGATTGGCAACTCCTTTGCCCGCGATATCCGGTGCGGAGCCATGACTCGGCTCGTAGAGGCCCTGGCCTGATTCATTCAGCGACGCCGAAGGCAACATCCCGATCGACCCCGTCAGCATGGCGGCTTCATCCGAAAGGATATCGCCAAACAGGTTACCGGTGACGATCACGTCAAACTCGCGCGGTGCGCGCACGAGTTGCATGGCGGCATTGTCAACATACATGTGCGATAACGCGACGTCAGGGTAGTCTTTAGCGACGTCGATCACAATGTCGCGCCAGAGCTGGGAAGTCTCCAGCACGTTGGCCTTGTCGACACTACACAGTTTGCGGCTGCGCTTTTGCGCCGCCTGGAACCCAATATGCGCGATGCGACGGATTTCCGGTTCGGCATAACGCATCGTGTCGAACCCCTCGCGCTGACCCTTGAAAGGACCATCTGGCGCTTCGCGCACGCCACGCGGCGTGCCGAAATAGATATCACCGGTCAACTCGCGCAAAATCAGGATATCCAGACCCGAAACCACTTCCGGTTTGAGTGAAGACGCGTTGGCGAGTTCGGGATAAAGGATCGCCGGACGCAGGTTCGCAAACAGCCCCAGCGATTTGCGCAAACCGAGAATTGCCTGCTCGGGTCGGTGCTCGCGCGGCAGCTTGTCGTATTTCCAGTCGCCTACAGCGCCAAAAAGTACAGCACTCGAATTTTTAGCTAATTCCAGCGTAGCTGGCGGCAGAGGATGCCCGTGCAAGTCGTAGGCAGCACCGCCCACGGGAGCCTGCTCGATCTCGAGCGGAAGCTTCAGCGCACGCAGCACGCGAACCGCTTGCTCAATGATTTCGGGCCCGATGCCATCGCCGGGAAGCACTGCAATTTTCTGCGTCATGATCGGATGCGATCCTTCAAAGGTGAATGGTCAGCCCTGCGCAATGAGGGCACGGGCAGACACTGTTCAGGCGAAAAGGGCCGGCAAGCCGGCCCCTCGCAGGCTTTAGCGTGAAACGATCGGACGCACATCCAGCCAGGCGTGGCGGGCCAGGCGTTCAGCCTCGAAAGCGCGGATTTCGTCGGCATGACGCAAGGTCAGACCGATTTCATCGAGTCCGTTCACCAGGCAATATTTGCGGTGCGCATCAATGTCGAAATGCATCTCGCGACCGTCCGGCGCCACCACCACCTGACGTTCCAGATCGATCGTCAGCTTGTATCCGGAAAAGCTTTTGACCTCGTCCATGATGCGAGCGACTTCCAGTTCGGTCAGGGCAATCGGTAAAAAGCCCGTCTTGAAGCTGTTGTTAAAGAAGATGTCCGCAAACGAAGGTGCGATCACAGCACGAAACCCGTACTGTGCCAGCGCCCAGGGTGCGTGCTCACGGCTTGAGCCGCAACCGAAATTCTTGCGCGACACAAGAATCGAAGCGCCCTGATAACGCGGCTGGTTGAGGACGAAGTCCGGATTCAGGGGGCGCTTGGAATTGTCCATGCCAGGCTCACCGTGATCCAGATAGCGCAATTCGTCGAACAGATTCGGTCCGAACCCGGTACGAGCGATCGACTTCAGGAACTGCTTGGGGATAATGAGATCCGTGTCAACGTTCTCGCGGTCAAGCGGGGCGACCAGGCCCTGGTGCGTAATGAATTTATCCATGATCTCTTACCGGAAGTTGCGTACGTCGACAAAATGGCCTGCAACTGCTGCTGCAGCAGCCATCGCGGGGCTGACCAGGTGGGTGCGGCCACCCTGCCCCTGGCGTCCCTCAAAGTTGCGGTTCGAGGTCGAGGCGCAACGTTCACCGGGTTCGATCCGGTCAGCGTTCATGGCCAGACACATGGAACAGCCCGGTTCGCGCCATTCGAAACCCGCGTCGATGAAAATCTTGTCCAGGCCTTCCCGCTCGGCCTGCTGCTTGACGAGACCAGAGCCGGCCACGACCAGTGCCTGTCGCACATTGCTGGCAACCCGCTTGCCACGTGCGACCGCAGCCGCGGCGCGCAGATCTTCGATGCGGGAGTTGGTGCAGGAGCCAATGAATACCCGGTCTACCTTGATATCAACCAGAGGCGTATTCGGCTTCAGGCCCATGTACTCAAGCGCGCGCTCCATGCCGCTGCGCCGCACAGGATCCTTTTCCCGATCGGGATCCGGCACGCGTTCGGTCACGGCGAGCACCATCTCGGGCGATGTACCCCAAGTCACCTGGGGCGCAATCTGCCGGGCGTCAATCTCAACGACACGATCGAAGTGCGCGCCTTCATCAGAGTGCAACGTCTTCCAGTAAGCGACGGCGGAATCCCACAGCGCACCGGTCGGCGCAAAGGGACGACCGCGGAAGTACTCGATGGTCTTGTCATCCACCGCGACCATGCCCGAGCGTGCCCCGGCCTCGATCGACATGTTGCACAGCGTCATGCGACCTTCCAGCGAAAGCCCGCGGATGGTGCTGCCGGCAAACTCGATTGCGTGGCCTGTGCCACCCGCGGTGCCAATCACACCGATCACGTGCAGGATCACATCCTTGGCCGTACAGCCCGCAGGCAACGGGCCCTCGACACGGACCAGCATATTCTTGTTTTTCTTGGCCTGCAGCGTCTGCGTGGCCATGACGTGCTCGACTTCGGAAGTACCGATTCCAAATGCCAGCGCACCGACCGCGCCATGTGTGGAAGTATGCGAATCACCGCAAACCACCGTCATCCCGGGCAAGGTGGCGCCTTGCTCCGGCCCGATGACGTGAACGATGCCCTGGCGCAAATCATTCATGCGGAATTCGGTCACGCCATGCTTTGCGCAATTGGCATCCAGTGTATCGACCTGCAGCTTTGAGACCGGATCCGAAATGCCTTCGCTACGGTCAATCGTAGGGACGTTGTGATCGGCGACCGCGAGGTTGGCGTTCAGCCTCCAGAGCTTGCGCCCGGCCAGTTCAAGCCCTTCAAAAGCCTGCGGACTGGTCACTTCGTGCAGCAAGTGCCGGTCGATATAAAGAATCGCGGTGCCGTCGGGTTCCTGGCGAACCACATGGGCATCCCAAAGCTTGTCGTATAGGGTTTTATTCATGGCGCGGCGTTTGTCTCGAAGTGTCGGTCGACACGGAACCCGAGCGTCAGAATCGCGCCAGAACCCGCGTCTTATGGGAAGAACCAACAATTATGCCATAGCGCGCGCGGTGCCTAGACGCGCTTGACCGGTTCGCCACATTGGGCTCGGTGACGCAGTGCATGATCGGCCAGAACGATTGCCAGCAGAGCCTCGGCAATCGGCGTGGCACGAATGCCCACGCACGGGTCGTGCCGGCCCAACGTCTGTACCAACAGCGGCTTGCCTTCGACATCAACCGAACGACGCTCGATACGGATACTGGACGTGGGCTTGATCGCGAGGCTCACCGTGATCGGCTGGCCGGTGGATATCCCGCCAAGCACGCCGCCGGAATTATTGCCGACGAAGCCTGCCGGCGTGATCTCGTCACCGTGCTCGGATCCGCGCTGGGTCACGCTATGGAACCCGGCGCCGATTTCCACGCCCTTGACCGCATTCAGACCCATCATGGCGTGGGCAATATCGGCGTCGAGGCGATCGTAGATGGGTTCGCCCCAACCCGCAGGCAGGTGTTCGGCGACCACCTCGATGCGCGCACCGACCGAGTCGCCATCCCGACGCAACTGGTCCATGTACGCCTCAAGCTCGGGTACGACATCCGCGTTGGCGCTGAAAAACGGGTTGGTGCTGACGTGCTCCCAACTGGAGAACGGCATCGGGATAGGCCCCAGTTGGCTCATGTAACCGCGGATCACCACGCCATATTGCGCAGCGAGCCATTGACGGGCGACGGCCCCCGCTGCAACCGTCGGCGCGGTCAGGCGCGCGGAAGACCGCCCGCCACCACGCGGATCACGCAGGCCAAATTTACTGTAATAGGTGAAGTCCGCATGACCGGGGCGAAACGTTCGGGCGATCTCGCTGTAGTCCTTGCTGCGCTGATCCACATTACGAATCAGGAGCGCAATCGGCGTACCTGTTGTCTTGCCCTCATAGACACCGGAAAGGATTTCAACCTGATCGGTTTCCTGGCGCTGCGTGACGTGGCGCGATGTGCCCGGGCGGCGGCGATCCAGATCACCCTGAATATCCGCTTCGGTCAGCGGCAAGCCGGGGGGGCAGCCATCAATCACGCAGCCGATCGCCGGCCCGTGGGATTCGCCGAAATTGGTGACGCAAAAGAGTGTGCCGAGAGTATTGCCAGACATGGTGTTTTGAGCTTGCAGAGCGGTCGGTGCGCCATTATCGCATTCCGGACACGGGGCACACTCATCCGCGGACCAAACCGGATCAAGGCCTGTCAGGACGAACAGCTGACCTCGATCCCATTTGCCCAGGCAGGCGGTTGCGCGGCGTAGCGTTCCATGCCAGGTTGCGCCTTGCAGGGGTGCGCAAGCAACTGCATCAGGCGATCAATTTCCGATACATCGCCCGACTTGGCCGCGTCGATGGCCTGTTGCGCAAGGTAATTGCGCAAGACATACAGCGGATTGACCGCGAGCATACCGTCGATACGTTCCTGCCAGGGCCGCCCTTCGGCCAGGATCCGCTCGCGATAGCGCGTCAGCCAGGCCCCGGCAGCGTCCCGGTCAGTGAAAAGGTCTATAAATGGTGTCAGCGTCGGACCGACCGTGCCCCCCAGATCCTCGAGCACACGCTCCGGGGCTGCATTGGTCAGGCCTGGCGCATGGGCGAGTTGCCTGAAGGTGAGCGTGAAATCCGCGTGGTGCTCATGCATCAACCGCCAAAGATCATCGACGAGTTGCTCATCGCCGGCACGCCAGTCGGCAAAACCGAGTTTAGCCATCATCCGCCGTTGCATCCCATCGAGCAGCACGGGCTCAAATCGCCCGAGCGCCGCGCGCAACGCATCATCGTCCGCAACGAGCGCGCGCAGGCTGCTTGCCAGGCGGAGCAGATTCCACTGTGCGACTGACGGTTGCGCATGCCACGCATAGCGGCCGTTGACATCCGTATGGTTGCAGATATGGCGCGCGTCGAACCCATCCATGAATCCATAGGGTCCATAGTCAAGTGTCAGTCCAAGGATCGACATATTGTCCGTGTTCATGACGCCATGACAAAACCCGACGACCTGCCAGGCTGCCATCAGTTCGGCGGTACGCTCAGTGACTGCCTGTAATAGATTCACATAGGGATCGCCGCTCACCAAGCCGGGCACGGGTATCGCACCCTCCGTTCCCCTGTATCCCTCAGGCCCTGAGCCGCCATTCGGGCGCGAAGGGCGTTGGGCGCCTGAAGCGCCGCGGCATTCAGGGTAAAAGCGGTCAATGACATAATCGGCCAAAGTGCGCAGATGATCGGGGCGACGATTGGCAGCCCAGTGTTCAAACGAGCCAAAACGGACAAAGGAAGGCGCCATGCGGGTCACCACCGCAGCGGTTTCGACGGTTTCGCGGATCACAGGATCATCCGCTGAAACGAGCGCCAGCGCCCGAGTGGTCGGGATGCCCAGACCGTGCATGGCCTCGCTGGCCAGATACTCGCGCACGGACGATCGCAGCACCGCCCGCCCGTCGCCCATGCGGGAATAAGGCGTCATCCCGCCACCCTTGAGTTGCAATTCCCATGCACCGGTGGGCCCGAGGACTTCACCGAGCAAATGCGCGCGACCGTCCCCCAGCTGGCCAGCCCAGACGCCAAACTGGTGACCGCTGTAGACCGCCGCTAACGTTTGCCCTCCTCTCAGCGGGCTTGTGCCGCTGACGACCTCAAGAAACTCAGGATGGGCGAATGCCTCAGGATCGAGCCCGATGAGTTCGGCCGCCGCAGAGTTGGCATGAAGCACACGAGGTGCCTTCAGGGGGCGTGTCGCAAGCCGGGTATAAAAATCCTCCGGGAGGCCGGCGAACGAGTTGGCCACCCTCAGGTCACCCAGACGCCTGGCTGCAGTCATCGGAAAGCCTCCTGTCCGGGCACGCCTTGGCCAGCGGCAAGCCCTGCCATCGTACGTGCAATTGCCCGTGCAGTTGTGCGTGCAGTTGTGCGTCCTGTTGTGCGTGCAGTTGTGCGTGCTGCCGTTGCGGCGTCTGCACCGGTACCCATGATACGGTTCATTGTGCCGCCTGTTTCGCAGCAAGCTTCGCCGCGCGCTTTGCAGGTCGCACATACAGGATTGCACTCAGAAAAAACACCGTCGACAGCAAAATCTCAAGCCAGGCAAGCGGCCTCGAGAAGCCAGGCGGATCGGACATCGCCCGCACCACGCCCTCCATCAGATAAAGCAGGACGAGCATTGACGCCCACTGCATCGTATAGAGGCTGCGACGCGCGACTCCGCGCACCGCGAATGCCAGCGGCAGGGCCTTGAGCAATAGCAGCGAGCCGCCCGGCCGAAGCGGCGCCAGGACGGTTTCCCACAGGACGCAAAGCAAGATCAGCGCCAGCAGGCTTGCCAGCGCGGTACGGGCGAGACCTGTGCTAAGCGATCCTTCCGACGCATCTGCGAACGATGGAATACTGTTCGTTACATCTTTGTAAGTCATGCTGCTATTATCGCCTGCACACAGGAACAGCGAATGAATGACCATACCTCCGGGGCCGGAATTGAGCGCCTGCCCGTCAGTGGCTGGCGACGGCTGGTGAGGATCGCCCGCTTCGCCGTTGCGCGCAGCCTCCAGGATCAGATCATTGAGGTTGCCGCCAGCCTGACCTTCACCACCGTGCTTTCGATCGTTCCGCTGCTTGCAGTCGCCTTGTCGCTTTTTACCGCATTCCCACTCTTCAAGGACTATCGCGACGCGTTGCAGGATTTCCTGGCGACGAACCTGATGCCCTCTGCGGTGTCGGATACCGTCATGCAGTATCTCAATGATTTCGCGCATCAGGCCTCAAGGCTGACCGCCATCGGCAGTGGCTTCCTGGTCATCACCGCGCTGCTGCTCATCATGTCGATCGATTCAGCACTGAACAACATCTGGCACCTGAAGCGCCAGCGTCCGATCTCCCAACGCATTCTGGTCTATTGGGCGGTCGTGTCGCTTGGGCCCGTGATGCTGGGCGCAAGCCTCTGGGCGTCAACCCACCTGGCCCGCGAGTCACTCGGCATGGTCGCGCAGATCCCCGTACTGGACGAACTCGGCATATCAGCCGTCCCCTTCGCATTGACGATCCTCGGCTTCACCGCCATCTTTGTCGTCGTGCCGAACTGTAAAGTGCTCTGGCGCGATGCCTTTGCCGGCGGTGTGCTGACCGCGGTGATCCTCGAAGCCATGAAAATCGGCTTCGCGTTTTACATATCCCAATTTCCCACATACACCATTATCTACGGCACTTTCGCAGCGGTGCCGGTATTCCTTGCCTGGATCTACATTTCCTGGATCGGTGTGCTGCTGGGTGCGACGCTGGCCGCGAATTTGCCACTGATCCGCAGCAATCGGATGTACACGGTGGCCCGACCGGGATCGGATCTGATTGATGCCATTACCCTGCTCGATGCCCTTGAAAACGCACGGAAAAACAAGCCACCCGGCCTGACGGTCAGCGAGCTTGATGGATGCACGGAAATTCAGCATGAATCGCTGATGCGACTGCTCAATACGCTTGCCAGTCTCGGCCTGATTGCGGCCACGCAGACCACGCGTGCCGACCGCTGGATGATGGTTTGCGATGTACGTACCGCGAAATTCGGCCCGCTGTTTGACCGCCTGGCCATTGATCGGTCCCACTGCGGTCTGCAGCACAACCCGCGTCTGGCGAATGCAATCGTCGAATTGGTGCAAGGCAACAATGCTCCGACCATCGAAAATGTGCTGTCGCCGCATGACAGCGCGCAAGACCAGCCACTACAATAGCCGACCCACCCACAACAATAAGGCGGAGGCTCACCATGCTCAAAGTCAGTGAAGTCCTCAGAATCAAGGGCAACGCCCTGTTTACAGGGTCACCCGACATGCCGGTTGCCCACGCGGTACGCTCCATGAGCGAGCTGGATATCGGCTCGCTCGTGATTATGGAGCACGGTGAACTCGTCGGCATGCTGACATTCCGCGAGATCATCCGCCATCTGCAGGCCAATGGTGGGTCTGTCGGTACGACCACGATCCGCAGCATCATGGACGATGCGCCCATCAGCGTCACGCCAAACACCAGCGCGGATGAAGTACAGCGCCTCATGCTGGAAAACCACGCGCGTTACGTGCCGGTCATGGACGGTCCGACGCTGATGGGCGTGATCTCTTTCTACGACATGGCGCAGGCGATCGTTGGCGCGCAAAAGTTCGAGAACAACATGCTCAAGGCTTATATCCGCGACTGGCCCACGGGACAGGGTGCAGCCTGAACTCTCAGGGTCGCCAGCGGCGGCCCTTTGACCTTTCGGGTTACGCCTTTTGCTTTTGCCTTACGAGTTTCGCCTTTGGCTTTTGCCTTTCAGTCGGTGTTCGGTCAGGAGGCGCCAGTCTCCCTGTTTTTGAAGCGTTCGGGCTTTGAAGCGTTCGGGCGTTGAAGCGTTCAGGCGTTGAAGCGTTCAGGCGTGAAGCGTTCAAGCCGGGGTCGAACCTAACTCACGCCATGCGTCGATAATCAACGTGGCCGCGGAGCGTCTGAGCAGCTTGGAATCCGACAATTTCTGGCGCCAGATTCGCGCGCCTTTGCGACCGGCAAACAACCCCAGCAAACCGCGCACGATGATGTGTAGCGGCACGCCTTGCGACATCTGTACTGCTGCATAGGCCGTAAACGTTTCGATGAGTTGCGTTTCGCCGATTCGTACAAGTTCCGGCCAGAGCGCGTCCGATAGCGTCCCAAGCAAGGCTGGATCGTGCCAGGCGGCGCGCCCGAGCATCACACCGTCGAAATTCCTCAACGCGCTCTCGCACATCGCTGCCGATGTCAGCCCGCCGTTCAGGATAACCAGCGCATCGGGAAAATCCACCTTCAGGCGCGCCGCATCGTCATAGCGAAGCGGCGGCACATCGCGATTATCCTTCGGCGACAGCCCCTTGAGCACCGCGTTTCGTGCGTGGACGACGAAGATGCGACAACCCGCGTCGTAGACGGTGCCGACGAAATCGCGCACGAATCCGTAACTCGTGTCGTAATCCAGCCCGAGTCGATGTTTAACCGTGACCGGGATGTCCACCGCGTCCCGCATGGCTTTGACACAATCCGCGACCAGGCCCGGGTCGGCCATCAGACAAGCTCCGAAGGCCCCCTTTTGCACCCGCTCGGACGGACACCCGCAATTCAGGTTGATCTCATCGTAGCCCCAGCGTGCGCCAAGCCGGGCACCGTGCGCGAGATCCGCCGGATCGCTGCCACCGAGTTGCAACGCCACCGGGTGCTCCTGCGGATTGAAATCCAGGTGACGCGCCAGATCACCATGCAGCAGCGCGCCGGTCGTGATCATCTCGGTATAGACACGCGCCCTGGGTGCGATCAGCCGATGCAGGTAGCGGGTGTGCCTGTCGGTCACGTCGATCATGGGGGCAACGCAAAGCCTCCAGTCGTCGGCGGACTGCCGGTTGCGACCGTCAGTACTCACGCAGAAGGTACCTCGCGCGTCAGGTGCCTCTGATGCAGCCAAGTCGGCGTTGGGAAGAAAGTCATTCGTGGACATCGAAAAGGAACACCGCGGCGAAAGATCATGAAAGGGCATTTTATCCGGCATCGGTCGAGAACTCTGAGCGCAGAAGCGCGAGCCGCAATACCGGTTTATTCAACCTTGCTAAAATCCAACCGGAGAACGCTCAGGCAAGTTCTCCAAGCGCAAGAGTTTTCCGCCGACAACCGCAGGTGGCAGTCGCCACCCGACCAACGCGTCACGATTTTCATACATGGCCGTATTTACCCCTGTCAGCGACGAAGATGCCCGCAATCTGCTGACGGATTACACACTGGGCGATTTCATCTCATTGCGGGGGATCGCCGCAGGGATCGAAAACAGCAATTTTTTTCTTAATACGACCACCGGCGAATACATCCTCACGATTTTTGAGGTTCTGACTGCAACTCAACTGCCGTTTTACATTGAATTGATGCACCATCTTTCAGGGCGTGGCATACCCGTGCCCCAACCGCAAACGCGCAAGGATGGTACCCGTCTGTTCAACCTGCACGGCAAGCCGGCCACAATCGTCACGCGTCTGCCGGGTGGCTACGAGCCTGAACCCACTGTTGAACATTGCCGTCTGACGGGTCAGACGCTTGCACGGGCACATCTCGCGGCGGTTGATTTCCCGATTCACCAGCCCAATCTTCGCGGTATCGACTGGTGGAAGAAGACTGCTCCGATCGTCTATCCCTACCTGGTTGCAGACACGCGCGCCGTTCTGCAGACGGCGCTGGCGGAACAGGTGCGGGCGGTCGATACTGCCGATTGGGCATCGCTTGCGCAGGGACCATCACATTGCGATCTGTTCCGCGACAACGTGCTGTTTGCCGGCACCCGCGAATGCCCGCAGATGGGTGGTTTCATCGACTTTTACTTCGCAGGCTGTGATCACTGGCTCTTTGACGTCGCAGTCAGTGTCAACGACTGGTGCATCGACCGCAACACCGGTGACCTGATTCCTGCGCTGGTCAATGCGTGGCTGACAGCCTACGCCAGCGTGCGTCCGTTCACCGAGGCCGAGCGACGGGTCTGGCCGGTCATGCTGCGCGCGGCCGCACTGCGGTTCTGGATATCCCGGCTCTACGATTTTCATCTGCCACGGCCCGCCCAAACGCTCAAACCCCACGATCCCACGCATTTCGAGCGCGTACTGGCGGCACGCACGCGTGGTCCGATTTCACCCCTGCCCGGGAGCACCTGATGCAAGCAGCATCATTGCCGGCCCGTGCCGGTTCACTGTGGGTCCAGCAAGGCTGGCGGATTTTCCGTTCGCAGCCGGTCGCATTTTTTGCCTGGACGATGTTTGTCAGCATGATCCTGATGCTAGCCAGCGTAACCCCACCCATCGGACCCATCGTTTTTGTCGTGTTGATGCCGCTCGTCACGTTTGTGAGCCTCGCCGCGTGCCGCGAGGCCGTTGCCGGCAAGCGCCTGCAGCCGGCCCTCTGGCTGGCGCCGCTGCGTCCGCCCCGCATCGTCAAACGGCTGCTCGGCATGGGTGCACTCTATATGCTGGTGTGCCTTCTGGTTGGTCTGTTGTCTTTCCTGCCCTTCATGACCGAAATCGCCGATGCGGTTCAGTCGGCAACCACCACCAACAATCTGATGCCATTGTTTGACGCTGCCCGCACGCCGATGACGATCTTCGGTGTGCTCTATGTGCTACTTGCCGGCTTGTTCTGGTATGCACCAGCGCTGGTCGGTTGGTGGGATACGCCACTCTGGCAGTCCCTGTTTTTCAGCGGCATCGCCTGCTGGCGCAACAAGTGGGCGTTTCTGGTCTATGGACTGGTTTGGGGCAGCATTTTTATTGGAATCGATCTTGCCGCCACGCTCCTCGTTGCCATCGGGTTACCGGAAAGCATCGCAGCATCGGCGCAAGTGCCTTTTAATGTGATCGCCGGTGCCGTGCTTTACTGCAGCTTTTACCCCAGTTATGTGTCGGTCTTTGAGCAACCGGGTGGTACGGACGAATCGAATCGCACCGATGTGCCTCCGGAGACTCCCGCAAGCAGCTAGTGTCGTGTTCAACGCGAGCCACGCGCGAGGAGCACCGATTGCTCGACGCGGGCGATCGCAGGGCACAAATCGCCTGCCTTGACCTCAAGTGTTTCAATCACCGATACCGCAGCGTGGTCGATCGCCCAGGAGTAAGGCCGCACAACACCCCTTGCGCTCGTGACCAGGTCATTTTCGTTCAGAAAAAAGACCGCAATCGGATAACGCATTCCAATCGTGTGTACTGCGCGACAGCGCGCAATCCAGAGACCGTGACCAGGCAGCAAAGGCGGTCCCCGGAGCAAACCCGCCGCCCGCTCGTGCCAAAGTAAAGCACGGCGCAAAATCAGCGCGGCAGGCTGCGCGGCATCGGGCAAGGCCACGGGCCTCAAGGTGCCAGGTCCGATACGACGATAAACACCGGAAACCCCAGTATGAGAAACGTACAGGGGAAGATGCACAAGGACAGGGGTACAAGCATCTTGACGGGGGCACGCATGGCTTGCTTCTCTGCCGCCATCATTCGCCTGGCGCGTTCGTGGCGGGCAAAGTCGCCAAGAATCCGCGTCAGGCTGAGTCCCACCCGCTCACTTTGTGCCAGCGAGGCAACCAGTTGCCGGATGGTGGGAACGTCAACCCGGTTCGACAGTTGGCGCAACGCCTCTGCCCGCGTCATCCCAGAGCGCATATCCATCAACATGCGACTCCATTCCGCGCGCAACGCACCCGCGGGCAAATGATCCAGTGCAAGCTGCACAGAACTCTGCAGGTTCATGCCGCAATCCAGTCCAAGGCAGAGAAGATCCAGAAAAGATGGCATCCCCCGCGTAATTTCCGCGATCCGCGCACGACGGCGACAACGCATCCAGAATGCCGGAATCAGCCAGCCAAGAATTGATGTCGCGGCAGTACTGGTGGCCACAACAGGTGTCTCAGCAAAATTGAACACCGTCATCAGATTCACGACGGCGAGGCCAATCGCACAGACCAGTTGCAGCGCAAACAAATGCGCCGACGTCCATCCCACAACACCAGCGCGCTGCAATGCACCAGCAACCCGGTGCCGATAGCTCCAGGTGGTCAACGGATCGACGAGCCTCGCCAGGCAGTCAAACAGCAAACCGCAACGCACGGAAATGGTCTTCGCGTGTCGGGCGCGCTCCTGCGGATTCAGAGCAGTCCTCGCCGCGACCACCATGAGCGGCACAGCAGTAACCACCATGAGCGCAACACAACCCAAGCCGATCGAAAGCCACATGATGACCTCATTAAGTGACGATGCGCAAAATCCGACGCATCATGATCGCGCCAAGTAATTCCAGCCCGACGACTGCCGCTAATACGGCATGGCCGCGCGAAGTTCCCATCAGTAATTCCGCCGAATGCGGATCGACCTGAGTCAGGGCCAACAACAAGACCCAGGGCAGCGCACCGATGACCCAGGCCTGCAGCCTGCCCTGCGATGTCAGCATTTCCAGTTTCATGTCCAGATGCTGTCGCGCACGCAAGGTTTCCGCGAGGCGTTCAAGCAATCCGGCAACCGAACCTCCCGTCGCGCCCGCAACCTGCAGCACGACCACCACCATCTGAACGCTCTCCGAAGGCATTCGTTGATACAAGTTGCCTAGGGCAGCAGCCAGGGTCAGGCCCATGCGTTGCTCGCGCAACATCAGACCAAACTCCTGAGTCAAGGGAGCCTGGGCATCCTGAAGTACGGTCTGCAAACCGACGCCCAGACTGGCTCCCGCCCGCAATGACGCGCCCAGCGCGGTCAAAGCCTCCGGGAGTTGCGCGTCGAGTCGCGCCAGACGCGCGCGCCGGGCACGGGCGAGCAGCACTCTGGGCAATACCAGGAGAATCACTGCAGCGATCAAGGCCAACAGGACGCTGCCTGTCAAGAGCCAGGCAACCAGGCCGCTGCTTGCGGCGAGAATAATCAACGCCGGCCAGAGGCGAGCAACGTCGACGAACACAAACAGATCCCGCAGACTGGACGAGGCTTCATCGGTAAAGAGAGAGCGATGTTGTATCAGCGCATGCGAAACCATGCGATGTCCCGCCCAACTGGCCAGCGCAACCGAGATGCCTGCGCCCAGCATCGCAAGCAGTGCCATCACGGCGCGAACCATTCCTGTACGGATGCGGTCATACCCTGCGCCGCCTGAATCAGAAATGCAGGTGGCAGGCCTGATCCGCGGAAGCGTCCTGATTGCGCATCAAAGCCTACTAAGGGTTGCAGTTGCACCGTGCCCGATTCCAGACCTGTCACTTCAGCGATTGAGGATACGATCCGCTTTCCGCAGGGCAACCGACACTGTTGCACGACGATGTGCACGGCAGCGGCGACTTGCTCCCGGATTGCGGTGACGGGCAACCCGAGTCCCGCCATCAGGACCATCGTTTCAAGCCGGGCAAGTGCATCGCGCGGGGAATTGGCGTGCAAGGTGGCAAGCGATCCCTCGTGGCCGGTATTCATCGCGGCGAGCATGTCCACGGCTTCAGGCCCGCGAACCTCCCCAACCACAATGCGGTCTGGACGCATACGCAACGCGTTGCGCACGAGTTGTCGAATCGTAATGAGCCCCTGACCCTCGGCGTTTTCCGGACGCGCCTCCAGTGACACCACGTGGGGATGATCGATGCGCATTTCCGCGGAATCCTCAATCGTGATGATGCGCTGGTCCTGAGGGATGCAGGAGGCGAGAACGTTCAGCAGCGTGGTCTTGCCAGAGCCGGTTCCGCCTGAAACCAGAACGTTGCGCCGGAATTCCACACATAATCGAAGGAAGTCGGCAACCGCGATGTCAATGGCACCAAGATCCACCAGAGCCGCCATGGTCAGTCGACTTGCCGGAAATTTACGGATCGTCAGGCAAGCACCGCCGATCGCAATGGGCGCAATGACCGCGTTTAGCCGTGAACCGTCCTGAAGTCGTGCGTCGACCATCGGCGATGCATCGTCGATACGACGTCCGAGCGGGAAGACGATACGTTCTATCACGCTGCGTACTGCGGCGTCGCAACTGAAGTGCTGTGTGTGACGCGTCAGCCTGCCCCCGCGTTCGACGAAGATATCGTCGTGACGGTTCACCATGATTTCGGTCACGGCCGGATCTTCCAGCAGCGGGTCGAGTACGCCCAACCCGACCGCCTCGTCGACGACGAGGCGCAGCAACCTGTTGCGCTGTGATTCACTGACAATGCGCGGATCTTTGCGAAGCAGTTCACTGACGCATTGCTCAGACTCCGTTCGCAGCATGTCATCGGTGCATGAAGCGAGATCGCGACGACGCAAATCGATTGCCTTGAGCAGTGCCGCGTGCAGATCCTGGCGAATCAACCGCTCGTCGTCCGCAAGGCACACGGACGGATCGAAGGGGATACGGCTCTCGGCCATTCGGTCACCCGGAACCTGCTCGGGCGCAACAGCCGGTGAACCAGCGACGTCCGCCGACGCGGTCGTCACTGCGCTGCTCTCGTGCAAAGCGGCGATCTCGCCAGCAGTCCGAACAGCGATCAGGCAGGGGCCGACAATCAACTCATCGGTCGGCTTGACCGGTCCGTACTGCCAGACCCGCTGGCCGTTGATTCTGGTACCGGAGAGCGATCCGAGATCCTCGACATGCACCTGGCCGGCGACAATCCGAACCTGCAAGTGACGGCGGGCAACTCGCCAATGAGAGATCTGGAGCTCACAGCCCGTTGATCGTCCAATCGTGACCGGACTTGCACAACGTCTGGTCTGTCGCCGTCCATCTTCGAACTGGATAGAAAATTCAATCATATCGGCTGCAAACTTCAATCAATTGGAATCATCAAAGTCGTACTCGTTTTGCAGTGGGCGAGACAAATCGTCATCCTCCTCCCATTGGGAGGAGGAACCCGGCGAAAATGGGCTGGACGCGCCCGGACCGAGCGCACGGACTGGATGATTTAGTTGGTTTGCCTCGGGAAAGGCTCTCGAAACGATCGCGTGACCGCTGGTCACACGTGCCTGCAGATCGGGGTGTTGCGCGTCGACGATGACCGGGGTTACAAAAATCGCAAGTTCGGTTTCACGCGCATGAGTGCGGTCGATTCCGAACAGTCCTCCCACGAAAGGCAATCTGGACAGACCCGGCAATCCGTCGCGCTCCGACGAACGCTCGCGCGACAGGAATCCGCCCACGACAAGCGTCTGGCCAGACCGAACATTGAATTCCGTGGAAGCCTTGCGAATCTTGAGCGCCGGACCACCCGGCAAAGTGATCGTCTGATCGACCGAACTGACTTCGACCTCGATCCTGGACCGGATGGCTCCCGCGCGATCCGCATGTGGCGTGATGTTGAGCGACACGCCATATTTCCTGAAGGTGGTTGTGGATTTGCCGTCTTTGTCCGATGACGCATAGGGCACTTCGCCGCCGGCAAGAAACGATGCCGTCGACCCGCTGCGAGCCAACAGTTGAGGCTGCGCCAGCACGACAGCCTCGCCCGACTTTGACATGGCAGCCAACCTTGCCGACAGGAGCGCGTTGACACCCAGGTATCCGGCCGCCTGCTTCATCGGGAAGGCCGCGCCAAGCGCCGCGTCGCCGGGGCGCTGGTCCAGGCGCGCGGAGCCTGCATCCCATGCAAGGCCTGTACTCATGCCACTGCCGCTCGAAGGATCCCACCGAATGCCGAGTTCCTGCATCCGTGATGTGGGAATCTCAATGACCTGGACATCAAGCAGCACCATACGATCCCAGCCGACCCGACTTGTGAAGTCGATGACATCCGGATACCGGGATGCCAACGCTGCAATTCGCGCCTGGTCAGCGTCGGCGATATCCTCCCCCTCGATGACAATCTTGTCCCCGACGATCACGCTGCGCACAGTCGGAATTTTGCCGAGCAATCCGGAAATTTCCGAATGAATCCGACGCAGCCCCTCGGGTGTCACGGTAACGACATAGGAGGTCCGATGCCCGGAGGCGTTCCAGAGATCAACGGTGGTAGACCCGCGCATTTTTCCAAAGACCAGCACCTCGCGGCCATTAACCGCGGTGGCCTGAACGACATGACTATTTCCCACTGCAATCCGGGTGACGCCCGGTTGTCGAAGCACCTGGGAGGCCCCCGTTTCCAGTGAGATGGGCGTAGCATCACGGGCCACGGATGCCTCAACGCCCGACCCGACGCGCGGGGTGAGCGCAAGCAGGATGGCGAGAAGCCGATTCAGGCTCTGTTTTCCCCTCATCGTGACGATTGCCCGGTGGTCTGCGTCGCCAGACCGGAGTCGGCTTCAAATGACTCTCCCTGATCCAGAGCCAGCAATCGATCGCCGTAGATCACCGGCACTGGAGCGGGTGCCCTGGGCTGCTCAAGACCCAGTAATCCGGCAAGATGGCCACCACCCTGGGTGGGCTTGTCCGCTGACAGAGCGTGCGCGCCCCTGACCCCCCGATTACTGAGCACTGCAGTCAGGGTGCCATCCTGCCGCGCGGCAACAAGCTTGACCGCCTCGGCCGGAGTCGTCTCCAGCGTAACCGTCGCGTACTCCGCAGGCCTGACACCGGCTCGATCCTCTGAATAAGCAACCTGCTGGCGCCCGGTTGCCAGCACCTGAACTTCGTTCAGCAAGGGCGCCGTCAGGCGTTGACCACGGTGCGCAAACGACACGTACAAGTCGATGACGTCGCCCGGATTCAACATTCCGGACAGGGAACTGATCTGGTCGACCGGAATGGTCACAGCACGTTTGCCATTTGCCAACCGTGTGGCCAACCCAGCCTCGGCGGGCGTCTCGAGATGCGCGCTCAGGATGGGCTGCCCGGCAATCAGTTCGACAGTCGCACGCATTCCGACCACGCGCGCGACTTCCTCGGTGGCAATCGATCCTGGATCTGCCCAGCGCGACGGAATCTCACGCGTGGCAAGATCGGACAGATGCAGGATCGCTCCCGGCTCGATTCGGTGCGCCGCGACCAAACGCGCAACCTGGTGTCCCTGCTCGGTGCGCTCAATCTCACGGGTCTTGTGCTCAAGATGCCGGTCGATGGCCCAGGCCGCCATACCGCCAAGCGCCGTGGATATGGCGAGCAACGTCCAAACACGACCCGATTGCGTAAGTTTCATCGCCATTCATCCGTCTCAAACGCGATGACCGTCGTGCGCCCGTGGAGTTGGGCAATATGCATTCGCAGGCGGCGATGCCCGCAGGCCGTCTCAATCGAAACACTGCGCATCGGGCGACTCGACGCATGAAGGTGCATGTTGGTCCAGCCATCGCGCGGCATTGCGCGGAGCAGGCGCGCGCTCAGTTCATCGACTCCTGCATTCAGTACAAAGCCTCTGATTCGGGCGATGGATTGCTGCCCTGGAGCGGGCGCAGCACGCGTTGCATCGAACGTCAGGCAATCGCTGAATCCGTTCAATTCCGCGATGCGCGCATCGGCCGGATCGATCAGATCGAACAGCGCATGCGCTTGCTTCTGACCGGCGATATGCCGCTCGACCGGGTCACGACATTGCGTCTGCAAGGAAACGCGCGATGCCGCCTCGGGGCGCAAGCGCATTGCCGTAAGCACCCCGGTCGCCCGATTCTGTGGAGCCTGCACCACGTGGACCGTGATCGACGCCCGGTCGACCTCCCATTGGACGATGTAAATTCCCTGTGAGACTGAAAGCAGCGTTCGCTCGGGAACCACGGCTGCAAGCTGGGCAAGAAAATGTTCAACCGTCATAGGGATCTCCAGCGCAACCAGTTCGAGCAGGAATCCCTGCCAGTGAACCCCGTCGAGGACTGGGGTCGACTCGACGCCATCCGGCAAGCGAATTGCCGCCAGCAGGCTGTCGGCATTCGCAGACGCTCCGGCGGCATGCGCGGACATCGGAATGCCGGCCACAGTGACGAACACACCGATTGCAACAAGAATCCTGGAAAGCGGGCGCGCCGGACAATCAAAGATCATTGGGACGGCCTGCGCAGCAGTCTGGCGGGCACGAAGCCGGCCCAGTGCGTCAGCCAGTCGGAGTCCGGTGCGGGACGGCGCCAGGGTGAATCGACAGGACGCATCGTCGCGCCCGCCTGACGCACGAGTTCTGCCGAATGTTCGGCTGCCGCAGACCACGCCGTCTTCGACGACCCTGTGTGCGACTGAATATGCGCGTCGGACTGACCATGACCGGTACCACCGTGCAGATAGGTACGACGTGCAATCTCAGGTTTAGGTGCCCAGGTGGGAAGCTGCACTTGCCTGACGACGTCGACCGGGCCGGAATCGGCAACGACCAGTCCGTCATCGCCAATATTCCATTCCTTCATCAACACCGGAACTGGGCCGCCGGACTGAATGCCTGGCTGACCGGACTCGAGACGAGTTCCCTGCCCGGTTGCCTGACCGAACGTACGCAGAAATCCGCTCAATGCACTGCCTTGCAGGGCACTGATCGATACATCATGCCAGCGCCCTGTGAGATGCACTGCGATACCCAGGGAGCCAAGTACCGTGAGGCCGAGCATCGCCTCAAGCAGGGATTGCCCACGCTGCGAAGTCATTTCCATCAGCGTGCGCCCAGCTCTGCAGTCGATTCCGAAGGCTGTTCAGGCACGGGGATCAGTCGCGCGTGCCAGTAGGGATGAAACAGGTTTGGTCTCTCCTCACGGCCATCGACACGACGGTGGCGACGCGCAAAATAGGCGTGTGCCGCTGCGGTTGCCCGGATTGGATTTTCGCGATCCGCGGAGATACCTGATCGTTTCGCTGTGGTGAGCCGCGGAACGGCTGTGCGCGCCGGCTGGCGACCTGCAGCAGCCTGATGGACATCAAGCACTACCCGCAACGGCCCACGTTGGTCGGGCGCAAGGTCAGCGTGAGCGGGACGACCCCGCGTTGCCCAATGAATACCAGACCCTTGACCCCATCGCGTGGCAAGCCGGTTATCTGAACCATTGAAAATATCCCAGCCAGGCGAGGCCTGCTGCCCGACCCAGCGCCAGAATGCCTGGTCTGAAAACCGCTGAAGTGGTTCATCGTCGTTGCTGAGCGACGCGATCGTATGATTCGACGCAAGTGTGCCGCCTGAAGCGTGAATGGACTGCGAACCGTCGGGGCCAGTGCGAGACGACACTCTCGTGGCCAAACCTGGCACGAGACCGTCTGCACGCAAAATCGCCCAGCCCATGGGGTATTCGCGTTCATAACAACCGATTGTCTGGTTCGAGCGCAAGGCATGAAACGACAGCGTGTCAGTTGAGCGCCAGTGACCCTGGCGATCCAGGGAGGTTTCGCCGCGTCGTCGCAGTTCGTGCCGCTTATGCGGGCAGCGCACGCTTACGGCCCATAGATTACGTCGGTTGGAATTGCGCTCATTGAGATATCCGTGCTGGCGCGACACGGCGTAGAGCAGGCGTTGCCAGGCAGGGCTGTCACCACCGAATCGCTGTACCCTGCCCGGCCAGTCGTCAAGACGCACTGTGACGGCCAGACCGAGCGCCTCAAGTGAGCCGGATTTCAAGGAAGAGCCACTCGCACCCACGTTGCGCGCAAGCACCTGACGAATCGCATGATCGCGCATCGGCATCAAGTCCCGGATCTGCTGATCACGCGCCGCCGCAATCACATCGTGCAAGAGCGCGTCGTGCCGGTCAAACGCCTGCTCGAACTGACCAAGCGCAACGCCATCCGCACCACCCGAGCGGGCAGCCAGGTAGGCCGCGGCGTGGTCGGCGCCGAAGAGCATTCCGATCACAGTTGCTGGCGGATTGAATGCGCTCGACTGACGGGCCTGCATTGCGCGAAAGCGCTCTGCAGAGGCAATCGTCACAAGATGAGCCATGGCCACCTGATGGGCAAGTTGCGCACGATTCAAATAGGCATGCAGGTTGAGTGCGCGCGCCTGAACGACCGCCGCGCTGTACGCTGCGGCATCGGTCGCGCGCATGAGCGAAGTTTTGTCATGCGCCAGGTGCCCCAAAGTGTGGCTGCCCTTCCAGGCCACCATAGCGAGCACGGCCATCAGCGCGATCACGACCACCGCCATCATTGCCCCCCGGGGGATCCGCCGGTGAATGACTTGAGGGACTTGGACATTGCCTGCCCCGCTGCAGACTCAGCTGCAGTCTGAGCCGAGCGGGATTGCTGAGATCCGTCCTCGCCCGCGACTTCCTTGGCGATCGCCGCGGTCTGGGATCTGAGTACTTGCCCGAAATACTGAAACACCGCGATCGCTGCGACCGCCACGAGCGCCACGATAATGATGTATTCGGTCATCCCTTGCCCGGATTGCGAGCTGCGGTCGGGCACGCCGGATGAGAACTGTCGAATGCCTTGATTGCGCGACACGGTAACCCCCTGAAAACGTCAGGCGCCAGTGTCTCCGCAGTGACGCATGCTTTCAATGCGCAACTGTCGCCATGGACGAATCAAGCCGGGGGGATGCCGAATACGATTCCCGGGGAGCAGTCCGACGCCGTGAGGCACGCCGGACTACCAGGCTTAACAGCCGAAAGCCAAACTACGAGCCTTACAAACGGAAAGCCAGACTGCAAGCCTTACAAGCGGAAAGCTAAAACGCCAGACTTACCAGCCGTAAAAGCGCGGCCAGGTTGCAGCCTGCCCACCGGCCGACACAACGTGGTACTCCGGAAACTGTGCTCCGGTCGCGCATGCATGATTCGGCAAGATACGCAGCAGCGTACCAACCGGGAACCGTGCGGCGATATCGGGATCGGGCGTGCCAGTGCGCGACACAATACCGTGCTCCTGGTTTGCGCCACTGATCGAATAGCCCGGAATCGGGGTTCCCCCGGCATCGCACACCTGTCCGTAGCCGAAGTCATTTGACTGACGTTGGGTACCGCGATCGCGGCTCATGGCCATCCAGCCCGCATCGACGATTGCCCAGCCCTTTTCGCGCTGGTGTCCAATCACTGTCGTCAGCACACTCAGCGCAATGTCCGAAAGTGCACACACGCCCACGTTATGCATCACCAGATCAAAAAAAACGTAGACCCCTGCGCGGATTTCCGTGACCCCGTCTTCGTTCGTTGCCGACAGGGCAGTGGGCGTCGAACCTACACTGACCATATCGCACGCATATCCCGCCGCGCGCAGCCGATCGGCCGCACGCACACACCCCGCACGCTCGGCTTCCGCCATGGCTTGCAGCGCCTGCGGCGTATTCAAGTCGTAGCTGGATCCGGCATGGGTCATGACGCCGGCGATACGGCCTCCGGGTTGCGCGAGCGCACGCCCGACCTCGATCAACTCAGCCGATTCAGGTTTGATACCGCTGCGGTGATCATCCGTGTCGATTTCAATCAGCACGTTGAAGGTGACGCCGTGATCGCGCCCGTACGCCGCAATCGCGTTTGCCGAAGCGACGCTGTCGGTCAGAATCTTCAGATCGCAACCACGCCGGATCAGCGCGTGCGCCTGGCCAAGTTTGCCGGGCGCCATGCCGACGGCATACAGGATGTCGGTGATTCCCGCAGCGAAGAACTGCTCGGCTTCTTTCAGTGTTGAGACGGTGATGCCGGTGGCACCGGCCTCCATCTGGACACGCGTCACTTCCAGGCACTTCGATGTTTTGACGTGCGGCCTGAACCGGACGCCCAGAGCACTGACCTTCGATTGCATGCGCTGCACATTGCGTCGCATACGATCAAGATCAATCACTGCAGCCGGCGTGCTGATGTTGCCAAGGGCGGGATTCGGATGATTGTTCATAGTCAGTCAGGCGCGCCGCGTATGGTTGGTCAGGACCTCAAGTACCTGACGGCCATCGCCGTTGAGCACTTCGGTGCGAACGACTGCGGTACTGCGCCCCTGATGCAGGACGATGGAACGCGCCGAGATGGTCGCCCCCTGCCCCGGGCTGATGTAGGCCGCTGTCGCGCCGGTCATGATCCAGTCTTCCCGGAGGGCTGCTTCGGCCGTGGTCATGCCGAAGGCCAGGACGATACCGCCCTGAAAGTGGCCGACCCGATTGCCGATGTGGGGACCATTGATCAGTTCACAGTAGGCGCTGCGATCGCCGGGTGTTGGAAGAAAGCCGAGAAAATGACTGATGAAATCCTCGCCGCGCGCGAGGCTGGTCTCCAATGACTGCTGGGCATGCCGGATAATCCAGGTTTCCTTCTCAGTCAGACTATCCAGATCCAGCGGGGGATCAACAGGCGCAGGGGTCTTGATCCAGGGAATCGGAAAAAGTTCGACACCCGCAGGCGGCGGCATGATCATGAAAGATCCCGTGCCGATACAGATCAGCTTGTCCTGACTGGTAATGACGGTGTCGCTCAGGCCTTGCAAACCGCCAATGCCCTGCACGAAACCACGCCCCTTGCTGACTGCGTCGAGATCGCCCGTGCAGGTCGCCCCGTTGAACTGCAGGTTGATCGAGACCGTCGCAAGGCGCGACGCGGGATTCAGGCTGGCGCGGACTCCGTTGCCCAGGCCCATGTCGGCCAGCATGGCGACCATTGCGACACTGAGGTGCCCGTCCCGATCCAGGTTGTGCTGCGCAGCGGGCACCTTGAGGATCGCATCGACGCCCTCGACTTTGGTGAAGATGACATCAAAGAAATTGCCGCAAAAATGCCATCCCGGACTCCGGTTCAGGGCAATGGCGCGCCGAACCTGGCGCATGATCGGATGGTTGGCGAGATCTTGTGGCTGCATGTGATCGGTTCTCTTTGATAATGTGTTGATAAGCGGGAGCAGTCAGGCGCATGGCTTTCCGCATAGTTTAAAAGCGTTGCTACAGTGCCGTGGGTCACAGTATCGTACCGCGCAACCTCACCACAAACGCTGCATATCTGCTTAAACTTGGCGGATCGGGATGTGGCAAGAGATCGATACCACCCCGTGCCGGGTGACCCGGTTACAAACAATAAATAATGATGGCCAACAGGCCAGGGAGACATTTCAATGCCGTCAGCAAGTATTGCCAAGTTCCGCAGTGCCACTCTTAACGCTGCACGCCGCTCCGCGGCGCTCGTGGTCAGTCTCGGGTGCATGATCGTGCCGGCCCAGGCGGCCTTCCCCGACAAGCCGATCCAGTCAATTTCGCCGTTCGCCGCAGGCGGTGCCAATGACTATCTGACGCGCCTGATGGCCCAGCAAATGGGCAGTGACCTGAATGTCAGCATTGTCGTTGACAACAAAACCGGGGCGAACGGAATCGTCGGCGCGAGTTTCGTGGCCAAATCCGCTCCGGACGGCTATACGCTGCTGATGGGCAACAGTGCCACGCACGGTACCAACCCGGGGCTCTACGCCAACCTTCCCTACGATCCGGTTAAGGATTTTGCCCCGGTTGGCATGGTCGGCTTTGTTCCTCTGGTGCTGGCGGTCGATCCAAGGCTGGGGATCAACACAATCGAAGAACTGATCGCGTATGGCAAGAAGAACCCCGGCAAGCTTGCCTTCAGCAGTAGCGGGGTCGGTTCGACCGGCCATCTGACCGGTGAAGCGTTCAAGGCAGCCTCGGGTATTGATATGGTTCACGCCCCTTACAAAGGGGATGCGCCCGCGGTGGGTGACGTCGCCGCCGGTCAGGTTCCGATCGCGTTCGTGGGCGTCGCGTCGGCCTCTCCGCTGTTCAATGCGGGAAAAATCAAGGTACTCGCGGTGGCCAGTTCACGGCGTTCAGGCTCGATGCCGACTGTGCCGACGATGGCGGAGGCTGGCTACAAAGGCATCGAGTTTTCCCAGTGGTACGCACTGTTTGCGCGCGCCGGCACCCCGCGGGAGTCCATCGACATCATGAACAAATCGATCGCCAAGGCTCTGGCCCGCGAGGATGTACGCAAAGGCATGTCGACCCAGGGGGCCGAGCCCGAATACTCAACCCCGGAACAACTCGATACGTTTTTCAAGGCAGAAATCAAACGCTTTGCGGACATCATTCAGCGTTTGAACATCAAACCCGAATGAAGCTCAGCAAAAACCTCAGCCCGCCAGCAACACCAGTTCAAAGGTGATCAGGACCGGGTTATCGCCACGCTGGAGTCGCCCCTCGTTGACGGCCTCGGTGTCGTCGACCAGGGCGACGTCGAGCGTTGCGCGCAGATTGCCCGCAGCATCGGGTTCGATGCGACCGCTTCGAATCATCATTTCCGTCGCGATCGGCAAAACCCGGCGCCCGTCCTCAAAGACAGTACCGACAATGCTGCCGACACCGCCCTGCACCACCGCCGCGTTGAATCCGTGTTCGACGCAGATTGTTTCCAGTGCGGTACACACGTCGACATTGGGTCGCAGGCGCACAGCAAGCGCTCTGATTCCTGCGCGTTTCGCTTCAACGCCTTGCTCCGGACGCGGCTCGAACAGCGAGAAATTGCTTTCCGGATCGGCGACGACCGTGAAATCGCCCCCACGGATTGTGCAACCGCTGACTCTGATGGGCTCCGAAATCACGACGTGATCCGGCAGCAAATGACCGCACCGGCGCGCGCCGCCGGGTTCAACCCAGATTGCATGGCAGTGCAGCCACGGATCGCCGTTCCGTAGCCCAAAAGTCACGGATCCTTCCACGAAACGAACCCCCTCCGGGACTTCGAACCGATGACTGAACCACGCCACATGCTCTTTGTCAGGCGAGGCAGCCGGCATGACGTAGGAAAACGGACGGAAGGCGCCGCCCCCGAGGCGAAGTGCACCGCTCGTTGCGCCATGGGCTGCGAGCAGCATCGCAAGCGACTCCAGGAGTGTGCTGCCGGGTGCGAGCGTCGCGTCAAGGCTTTCAGCCTGAACCGAAATGATCTTCGACCGTTCGGGCTCCGGAGTGCCGGGATGCAGGATCTGTCGCATTAAAAGGGTTTCTCCGCGCGCTTGCAGAGCCGGGCTTGCGACTCTCGTCGGAGCAATCATCGCGCCTTGGTTTGAGAAAATGGGATTTTGTCCGTACGATCATACAATGCGGGAACAGCGTTCGGTTCGTGCCTGATCAGCAGAAGCCTGATGCGTGCGTCGTTTGCCGGAAAGCCACTCACAATCAGAGTTACACCAGAGAAACATTAAAGAGACATCATGGACTTCACCCTCACAGCCCGACAAAAGGAACTGCAACAACGCACTCGCGCGTTCATTGCCGAAAAAATCATTCCGTTTGAGCGCGACAAGCGCAATACGGCGCATGGCCCGACCGAAGATCTGCGCGCCGAAGTCGTGGCGCTGGCCCGCGAAGCCGGATTGCTGACGCCGCACGCGTCGCCCGAAATGGGTGGTCTGGGCCTTTCGCACGTGGACAAGGCGGTGGTGTTCGAGGAAGCGGGTTACTCCACCCTTGGCCCGACTGCGATGAACATCCACGCGCCGGACGAGGGCAATATCCACCTCATGGAAATGGTGGCCACGCACGAACAGAAGGAGCGCTGGCTGCGCCCCCAGGTCGAAGGCCGCACACGGTCTTGCTTCAACATGACCGAACCTGCCCCGGGCGCTGGTGCTGATCCGTCAATGATGGTGACCACCGCCGTGAAGGACGGCAACGACTATGTGATCAACGGAACCAAATGGTTCATCACCGGTGCCGAGGGTGCAGCCTACGGCATCGTGATGGCAAAAATGGAAGACGGCGCAGCGACCATGTTCCTCACCGACATGAATCGGCCCGGCATCGAAGTCGTGCGCAATATGGACGCGATGGACAGCTGCTTCACAGGCGGACATGGCGTGGTGAAGTTCACCAACCTGCGGGTACCGGCGTCTGATGTACTGGGCGAAATCGGCAAGGGCTTCAAGTACGCGCAGGTGCGTCTCGCACCCGCGCGCCTGACCCACTGCATGCGCTGGCTCGGCCAGGCGCGTCGCGCCCATGACATCGCGACCGAGTACGCACGCACGCGGCAAGCGTTTGGCCGCGCGCTCGGCAAGCACGAGGGCGTGGGATTCATGCTGGCTGACAACGACATGGATATGCACACCGCACGGCTGCACATCTGGCACACGGCCTGGCTGCTCGATCAGGGCGAACGCTGCAATTTCGAATCCAGCCGCGCAAAAGTGATTTGCTCCGAGGCTGAGTGGCGCGTGGTGGATCGCTGTGTGCAGATTCTGGGCGGCCAGGGCGTCACCGGCGAAACCATCGTGATGCGCATCTTCACCGATATGCGCGCCTTCCGGATCTATGACGGCCCAAGCGAGGTGCACCGCTGGAGCATGTCACGCAAGATCCTCGACGCCGCGCCCCAGCATTGAGCCCATCCGCCGGCGCGCACCTTGCCGCCGGATCCCGCTGTTGTTCGCAATCGGACTCTCGACCCAATATGAATTCAGCAGTTCAACCCGCAATGACATCCCTGCCCGCGCTGTTCAGCCTGAACGGGCGCTCGGCGCTCGTCACCGGTGCCTCCAGCGGCATCGGCCATCACCTCGCGCAGACCCTTGCGGCAGCTGGCGCTCGTGTTTTCGTGGCCGCACGACGCACCGATCGACTCCAATCACTGGTGCAGACCATCCGGGGCACGGGCGGCCACGCCGATGCGGTCGCGCTCGATGTCTCGGACGCCGCGAGCGTGCGCGCCTGCTTCGATGCAATCGAGGCGAGCGTCGGCGCACCCGACATCGTCATCAGCAACGCCGGAACCACAGTGGCCAAGCCAGCCCTGGACCAGACCGAACAGGATTGGGACGATGTCCTCGACACCAACCTGAAAGGTGTCTGGATGGTGGACACCGAGGCAGCACGCCGTATGGTCAGGCACTCAGTTCACGGCAGCATCATCAATGTGGCGTCCATCCTGGGCGCTCGTGTCGCCGGTGCGGTCATTGGCTACAGCGCCTCCAAAGCGGGAGTCATCCAGCTCACCAAGTCACTTGCGCTTGAGCTTGCACGGCACGGTATTCGCGTCAATGCTCTGCTGCCAGGCTATGTCATCACGGACCTGAACCGGGATTTTCTCCTCAGCGATGCGGGTAAACGCCTGCAGTCCCGTGTACCCGGCCGCCGGTTTTGCGAAATGACTGACCTCGACGGGCCGATTCTGATGCTCGCGTCGGACGCGAGTCGTGCGATGACCGGAGCCGAAGTGGCTGTCGACTGGGGCCATCTGGTGAGTTCGCTATGAGCGCAAGCAACAGCGGGACCGGACAGGCCCCCTTTGACGTTGGCGCGCTGGCGCGCTGGATGCACAATCAGGGCTTGCTGGATCGCGCCGAGTTGACCACGCGTGCCCTGACAGGCGGACAATCCAACCCGACCTTCAGGCTGATCAGCGGCGCGCAGCAATTTGTCCTGCGCAAAAAACCACCCGGGCCACTGCTCCCGTCTGCGCACGCGGTTGATCGTGAATATAAAGTGATCAAGGCACTGCAGGGCAGCGACGTCCCGGTGCCTAAGGTGTTCGCCTTCTGCGACGACGACTCCGTGGTCGGCACCCCCTTTTTCCTGATGGAATTTCTCGATGGCCGCGTCATGGTCGACCAATCGCTGCCGGGGATGTCGCCGCTTGAGCGGCGTGCGATTTACGAGGAAATGAACCGCGTCATCGCTGCACTGCACAAGGTCGATCCGGCCGCCGTCGGGCTTGCGGACTTCGGGCGCGCCGGGAATTATTTCGGACGACAGATCGCCCGCTGGAGCCGTCAGTATCAGGAGACCCGCACCGAAGAAATCCCGGCGCTCGATGCCCTGATCGAATGGCTACCCGCGCACATCCCGCCGGGCGACCAGACGACGATCGTGCATGGCGACTATCGGCTGGACAACCTGGTTTTTCATCCGTCAGAGCCACGCGCGCTGGGCTTGCTGGACTGGGAACTGTCGACGCTGGGACATCCGTTGGCCGATTTTGCCTACCACTGCATGAGCTGGCATATACCGGCCACGCTCTGGCGCGGTATCGGCGGCCTGGATCTGAAGGCGCTTGGCATCCCCACCGAGCGCGAATATATCGACCTCTATTCGCGCGCCACCGGCCTGGACGGATTCGAACACTGGGATTTCTACATCGCCTACAACCTCTTTCGCATGGCCGCGATCCTGCAGGGGATCGCGCGGCGCGCAGTCGACGGCACCGCGGCATCTGCCGATGCCATCGAAACCGGCAGCAAGGCGCGCCCCCTGGCCGAAATTGGCTGGAAATACGCGCAGCGGTACGATGCCTCGAAAAAATGACCAATTGAACATGACCATTGAGCGCTGTGGCGTTTCGACACGATGACCGACAGAACGAACTGGCACGACGCTCCGGCGTCCGTGGGCGACGCGATAAGCGCCATTGATACCCCTGCGCTCGTGATCGACCTCGATGCGTTTGAACACAACCTGCGAACGGTACATAGTCGCGTCAAGGACGCCAAGGTGGCATTGCGCGCCCACGGCAAAGCGCACAAATGCCCCGACATTGCCCGGATTCAGGTCGCCGCGGGCGCACAGGGCGTGTGTTGCCAGAAGGCCAGCGAGGCACAGGTCTTTGTCGAGGCCGGAATCACCGACGTGCTGATTACCAATGAAATTGTGGGCGTCAGCAAGGCCGAACGCGTCGCCCGGCTTGCCAGGCAAGCCCGGATTGGTCTGTGCGTCGACGCCCCCTTTCACGTTGCGCAGATCGCCCATGCCGCGCGCACGGCCGGGTCAACCGTCGAAATTTATATTGAAATCGATGTCGGTCAGTCTCGCTGCGGTGTTCACACAATTGATCAGGCACTCGAACTTGCCAGGCTGATTGCAGCAGAGGCTCCGTCGCTGCGGTTCATGGGACTGCACGCTTACCACGGCGCATCGCAGCACATCCGCGACCCAGCGGAGCGCTCCGCTACCGTGCTGGCATCGGTCGACACGGTGCGCACCTACATTGATGCGCTTGCGGCGGCCGGTTACGCCTGCGCGGTAGTCACGGGAGGCGGCACGGGAACCTATGATCTGGTTGCCGCAAGCGCCGTCTACACCGAAGTGCAACCGGGGTCCTACGTACTGATGGACAGGGATTACGCCCTGAATCACCTGGCACCAGGAGAGGCCGAGCTGCGCCAGGCGCTCTATGGCCTGTGCACGGTGATCAGCGTGTCGCCCACTCACGCCGTTCTGGACGGCGGGCTCAAAACATTCGCGGTAGACTCCGGCCTGCCCAGGATGGTGCTCGACGGCTGGACAGTCAAATCGATCTCGGACGAGCACACGGTGATTACCCCGTCGGGTGACGCACCTGACCTTCAGGTTGGCGACAAAGTACGTCTGGTACCGGGCCATTGTGATCCAACCGTCAATCTGCACGATTGGCTGATCGCCTTGCGCGGTCAGATCGTCGAGAATGTGTGGCCGGTTTCGGCGCGCGGTGCGCTCTTTTAGCAAATAGTCCTTGCGCCTCCCTCGCTCGCCACGATAACCGCAGGCACATTCCCCGAAGCACGGTCTACGGCAGTGAGGCTACGCAGGACCCGGGGATTTCGCATCGCGCCCGCGATGCAATACGCGGGCGGCAGCTTTCAGAATCAACCCTGCCACGACATCCGACCGCGCCTCGCGGTAATGCGCCGCCAAAGCATCAAGCGCGCTTGCCACATCGGGTGCAAGAATCATTTCCACCCGCCGCGCTCCCTCTGCAATCCGCTTCTTGCGATGCTCGGCTGTCCGTTGCACGGCCGAAACGGGGTTCGGCAAGCGCGGTCGCCCCCGGCGCGACAATCCCGGTAAAAAGGCTTGTTTAACGGTAACAGGCGCAGCACGCCCGCCGGACTTGGTCTTCGGTACAGATTTCTGCCTGGTGACCGGCGGCACTGTTTTCGAAACGGTCGGCGAACCATCGGTGGCGAATTCCTGAGCCTGCGCGACAGGATCATCAAATAGCTTTAAAGACCCAGCCGGCCCAGGCTTTAACGTTGGTTTTGCGGTCATAGGCGCCTCACACTGCGTGCAAATCCTGCTGCACAAATCGATATCGCAACAAACCACGAGCACAGCCGACACACCTGCCGTTTCGCGACCGCGCAAGATGGAGCGCACTGCGCCACATGGCAGCGCCGGAATCCTTCAAGGCGCGACACGTGGCACCGCGCGCTGTACCGTCGCCCCTCAGGCGATGCTGCGCTGGCGACGACGCTTGTACATCGCGAGCCAGGCCAGCGAGGCGCCAATCAGAACCACCGGCACGATCGAACCCATATTCAGCCAGAACCACCCCTGCATCGTCACCAGTGCGCCCGAGCTGAACGAAGTGATCGCCATGACAAAGAACACGCAGAAATTGATCGCGCCCTGCGCCTTGTCTTTTTCCTCCGGCCGATAGGCGCTCATGGCAAGCGTGGTTCCGCCGATGAACAGGAAATTCCACCCGACCCCCAGCAGCGTCAGAGCAACCAGAAACTGCCACAGGTCAACCCCGGACAGCGCGACTCCAATCGTAATGATATTGAGAAACAGCCCCACGCCCATCACCTGCAAAGCGCCAAACCGCTTGATCAGGGATCCGGTGAAAAAACCCGGCGCAAACATGCCGATCACGTGCCACTGAAGAACCATCGCGGTATCCGAAAACGGCAAGCCGCACACATCCATGGCCAGAGGCGTCGCGGCCATGAGAAGATTCATGATGCCGTAGCCGAGTGCCGCACCGATGACAGACACCACAAAAATCGGTTGGCGCGCGATCTCGGAGAGCGGCCGGCCGGTTCCACTGCTCGACTGTTTGCGTGAGTCGTCCGGAAATTTGATGTGCCGCATCACGGCAATGCCCATCAGACCAACCACGGCGAGCGATAAATATGATCCGACAAAGGGAGCCGCCAGAGCGCCCTTTGTCAGGACCGTGAGGTTCGGCCCGACCACCGCACCGATCAACCCGCCTGCAAGCACCCACGAAATTGCCTTTTCGCGCAGGCCCACCGCGACAAGTTCGGGGGCGGCAAAACGGTAAAGCTGCCCGTTGGCGCTGTAATAGCCCGCGACAAACGTACCCAAAAACAGTAGCCAGAAATTACCGATCCAGGCGGCCAGGGCGCAAATCAGCGAAGACAGCACCGCCACAAGCAAACCGGCCTGAAATGAAACTTTTCGACCATATCGGCTTTGTGTGCGAGCCACCAGCGTAGTCGACAGCGCGCCTCCGACCACATAACCCATGACGGGCAAGGTCGCCATCCATGGAACCGGCGTGAGGCTGAAACCCACCAGTCCGTTGATCGCAATGAACGTGACATTATTTGTCAGAAACAACCCCTGACAAACAATCAGCAAGATCAGGTTCTTATTGAAAAGGCGTGAGCTGGTGGTCATGAAGGCGCCTGCCGCAAAAGCACCATCATAGTGGAATTGATCCATCTGATAACGGCTGAAGTCTGAAGTTGCTTGAAACGCTCCATGCGCATCATCAAAGTATCCACGCGCATCATCAAAGTATTGACACAGCGTCTTTACCGGGACACTTCGGGACGACCGGTGCCCTATTCGCCTTTAACAGCCAATTCAAGCACGGCCTGCGCAAACACGACCGGGGCCTCTTGCGGCATATTGTGCCCAACGCCTGGAATCACGCGGTGCGAACGCGGCCCGACGAAACCGGGGCCTTGCCCCCCTGCCCGCGACGGACTTCGCACGCCGTCATCGGCACCGTCAAAGGTGATTGATGGCACGGTGATGGCTGGTTGGCGGGACAGACGCTGCTCAATCTCCGCATAGGCCGGGTCGCCCGCGACGAGGCCAAAACGATGGCGGTAAGAGTGGATCACCACATCGACAAAATCCGGGTTTTCAAACGCCGGCGCACTGCGTGCGAACGTCGCGTCGTCAAATCCCCAGGTCGGCGACCAGGTTTGCCAGAGGAAGCGGATCAGCGCATTGCGATCCTGTTGCAGTGCAGCGCGACCTCGTTCGCTGTGGAAAAAGTACTGGTACCACAGGCGACGCTCGTTCTCCGGGATGTCGGGGACTAACGCCTTTGCGATATTCTGAATGTTGTAGCTGTTGAACGATATAAGTCCCGCGCAACGATCGGGCCACAGCGCCGCGACAACACAGGCCGCACGCCCACCCCAGTCGTAGCCCGCAAGCGTCGCCTTAGAGATATCCAGCGCGTCCATCAGTGCCAGCAGATCGGCACCGAGCGCGGCTTGCTCACCCGAACGCAGCGTCGTCGAATCAAGAAAGCGCGTTGCACCGTACCCTCGTAAATACGGGACAATCACCCGACAACCTCGGGCCGCCAGAATCGGTGCGACCTCGGCATACGCGTGGATGTCATACGGAAACCCATGCATCAACAGCACGACAGGCCCATCTGCCGGGCCGGATTCGGCGTATGCAATGCTCAGCACCCCGGCATTGATAGAATTTTGCGCCTGGATCATGTTTGAATGATTCACCTGGATCGTGTTTGAATGATTCGCCTGGGCCATGGGGGAATGACGCCCCTCAATCCTGGTGGGATAAATCCCCTGGATCTTTGTCGTATTACGGGCGATGTGCAGCGGATTGACAACACGGCGGTCATCTTCACGACTGTCGCGAGACGCTTAGCTGAACAGCAACAAATTTGGGCCGCTGCGCGTATAGCCTGCCTCATCGACGAGGATATCGAGCGCGAGTGTGGCCAGGTCATCTGCGACCGGATCAACGAGCGGATCCTTCTCCTGATAGACCATTTTCAGGTAACTCTTACAGTGGTCGCAGGTTTCTGCGCGTACGGCTCCGTTCGAACCATCCAACTCCTGTAACGCCACGCCTTTGTCCGTGTTGCAGGTTGTGCAGGTCGCACGTGACAGGTTCCACTCGGTGTTGCACAGGGAGCAATGCAGATAGCGCAAATTATTGACGACGGCACCCAGACGCACGATGCTGCAAACTGCAAGGCTGCCGCACACCGGGCAAACGCCATGGGCATCGATGCCCTTGATCTGCCTGACGTCCAGTTGACTTGCCAGCGTCGTGAACACCACCTGCAGGGCTGCAGCGACAAATGGCAAGGTGGCAGCATCCTCGGGCTGTGGCACACCGGTCAACAACAAATCCGCCAGTGCCTCCAGGCGAGCATCGTCAGCCGTCATGAGACCATTAAGCACTGAGCCTGCGGACTGCGGGGCGTCGGCGGCAACGGCCTGAACGAGTTGGCGCAACACTTCCCGCCAAACCGGCGGCCGCGGCAATGCGCTGGCGTTCAAAGGGGGCATGCCGTGATCCCGCGCCTGTTCGAGCGTATCGGCGTCCGGCATTGACAAACCCGGCAAGGACAACGAAGCCATGTGTTGCGCAGTGGTCAACCGACCGAGAAAGCGGAGCCAGTCGCTCAGGCTGTGGCCATCCGCCAAGGCAGCGAACCGCGCTGCCCGGTCGGCAAACAGGACCGAAGGCACGGGCCGCAAAACGGTCGCGATGTCTTGCGTGGATGGGTAAAACTCAAGCGGGTGTGTTTGCATCGGCGATTTGAAACTGAACCTATTTGCGCGTGACCTGACGATACCAGCCGCGGTGATGCTGCTTTGCCCAGGCACGGGTGACCGTCCCGTACCACATGGCGCGCAGCGTTCCGCGCACCCAGATGGCTGCGTAGACATGCACCATGATCAGGCCAATCATCAACGCACCCGCTGCGGAGTGCACGACCACCGCAATCCGCACGAGAGTGACGTCCAGGTTGAACCATGAACGCCACATGACCAGCCCTGACACAATCATCAGCAACATGCACACCACCAGCGCCCAGAACAGAACCTTCTGCCCGCCGTTGTACTTGCCTTGCTCGGGCATGTTGTGATCATCGCCATCGATCATGCTGCCGACCTTGCTCAACCACGCCTTGTCTGCCTTCGTGATGACATTCAGGCGCCAGAACCGCAATACCATCACCAGAAACGCCAGCGCCATGAAGACGCCGACGTAGGGGTGAAGAATACGATTCCAGACCGGGCCGCCAAAGAGTTGCGTCAACGGAAAGAACGCAGGGTGAAACAGCGCCAAGCCCGAGAGTGCGAGCAGGATGAAACTGATCCCAACCGCCCAGTGGTTGGCCCGCTCAGAGGGCTCATAGCGCTTGAGGTCTTTCGGATCGCGGATCATTTTGCATCCTCCTTTTCGATCTCGTCCTCGATTTCTTTGGAGACTTCGTTCGGACCCTTGATCACATAGTGAAACAGGCTACCGAGCGCCACGCCAGCCAGCGCCAGCGTGGCGAGCGGCTTGGCGATGCCCTTCCAGAGCGACACCAGCGGACTGATCGTGGGATTGTCGGGCAGACCATGGTAGAGCGAGGGTTTGTCGGCATGATGCAACACATACATCACGTGGGTGCCGCCGACGCCCTGAGGATCGTACAGGCCGGCCTTGTCGTAACCACGCTCCTTGAGGTCCGTGATCCGCGTTTCAGCGAAGTCTTTCATATCCTCTTTGCTGCCGAACTGGATGGAACCTGTCGGGCAGGCTTTGGCGCAAGCCGGAACCTGATTGACGGCCACCCGGTCAGAACACAGAGAACATTTATAGGCCTTTTGGTCCTTTTCGGAAATTCGCGGAATATCGAAAGGACAACCGGTGATGCAGTAGCCGCAACCGATGCAGTTTTCCTCATTGAAATCCACAATGCCGTTGCTGTACTGAATGATCGCGCCCGGCGCCGGGCAAGCCTTCAGGCACCCCGGATCCGAGCAGTGCATGCAGCCGTCTTTGCGGATCAGCCATTCGAGTTTGTTGTTCTGCTCGACCTCCGAAAAGCGCATGACAGTCCATGCCTTTGCGCTGAGATTCGGCGGGTTGTCGTAAACCCCGACGTTCACGCCGACCTCGGGACGCAGGTCGTTCCACTCCATGCAGGCTGACTGACACGCCTTGCAACCTGTGCAGGTCGTGACGTCAATCAGTTTCGCGACCTCAACCGTTTCGCGGACCTGTGGCGAAGGGGTCGTCGTCGCGGAACGCTGTTTTATGTCTAGCGATTGCAATGCCATGACGGTTCTCCCTTAGGCCTTCTCGATGTTGACGAGAAAGGATTTGAACTCCGGCGTCTGAGTGTTGGCGTCGCCGACAAAAGGCGTGAGGGTGTTCGACAGATAGCCGATTCTGGCGACTCCCTTAAAGCCCCAGTGGATAGGAATACCCACATGGTGAACCTTCTGTCCGTTGACATTCATGCCTTTCATGCGCTTGGTCACGACGGCCACGGCCACAATGTGCCCCCGACTTGACCGCACTTTCACCTTGTCTCCGATCGCGATGCCCTTTTCTTTGGCCAGGTCTTCACCGATCTCCACGAACTGTTGTGGCTGCAGGATTGCATTGATCAGCGCGTGCTTGGTCCAGAAATGGAAGTGCTCCGTCAGGCGGTAGGTGGTCGCGGCATACGGGAAATCCTTGGCCGAGCCGAACTGCTCCAGGTCTCCCTTGAACACGCGGGCAGCCGGATTGCTCACTGCCTTGGGATTGGTGTTCATCGGATTCACCGTAATGGGCGTCTCGAACGGCTCGTAGTGCTCGGGGAACGGCCCTTCAGCCATTTTGTCGACAGCGAAAAAGCGCGCGACACCCTCTGGATTCATGATGAACGGACCCATGCCATCGACAGGGGGGGAGTCCACCTTGAAATCGGGCACGTCCGAACCGACCCAAGCCGCGCCATTCCACCAGATTTGCTTGCGCTTGGGGTGGAACGGGTTGCCCATGACATCTGCCGAGGCACGGTTATAGAGAATACGGCGGTTGGCAGGCCACGCCCAGGACCAGTTCAAGGTCTGCCCATTGCCCCATGGATCGCTGCTATCGCGGCGCGCCATGTTGTTGCCAGCCTGCGTCCAGGATCCGGAGAAAATCCAGCAGCCGCAACTGGTGGAGCCATCGTCGCGCAGTTGGGCAAACCCGTCGAGCTGCTCGCCCGCCTTGCGGATTGGTGTGCCCTTCGGATCCAGCAGATCGACCAGCGCCTTGCCGTTGTACTCCTTGGCCACTTCCTCGGGATCCGGTTCGGCCGGATCGCGGTAAGGCCAGGTCAGATTCAGAATGGCATCCGGAAATGCGCCGCCCTTCTCTTTGTACAACGCTCTGAGGCGCGTGAAAATCCCGGCCATGATCGCCGGGTCGGTCTTCGCTTCACCGGGTCCTTCGGCGCCCTTCCAGTGCCATTGCAACAAGCGGCTGGAACTGACCAGCGATCCGTTTTCCTCGGCAAAGCAGGTCGACGGAAGCCGGAACACCGTAGTCTTGATCTTGGAGGGATCAACGTCGTTGTACTCGCCGAAATTGCGCCAGAACTCGGATGTTTCCGTTGCCAGCGGATCAATGATGACGAGGTACTTCAGCTTGGCAAACGCCGCACCGAGCTTGGCTTTGTTCGGAAACGAAGCCAGCGGGTTGAACCCCTGGCAAAAGTAACCGTTCATCTTGCCGTGGAACATGTCTTCAAAGACCTGCAACACGTCGTAGACTTTGTTCAGCTTCGGCAGGTAATCAAACGCCCAGTTATTGTCCTTGGTCGCGGCATTGCCGAACCAGGCCTTCATCAGACTGACGTGGAACTTCTGGTAGTTCTGCCAGTACGACAGTTGGTTCGGACGCAGCGGCTTGGGTGCGCGACTGGCAATGTAGGCCTTGTAATCGGTTTCCTTGTCACCTGGAAGGGTCATGTAGCCCGGCAACAAATTGGACATCAGCCCCAGGTCGGTCAGACCCTGGATGTTGGAGTGCCCGCGCAGGGCATTCATGCCGCCGCCCTCCATGCCGATATTGCCCAGCAGCAGTTGCACCATGGCGCCGGTGCGAATCATCTGCGAACCCTGCGAGTGCTGTGTCCAGCCCAGCGCGTACAAGATGGTCATGGTTCGGTTGCCGCCGGCTGTCGAGGCCATCAGCTCGCAGACCTTCAGGAACGCGTCCTGTGGCGTGCCGCACACCTTGCTGACCATTTCGGGCGTGTAACGGCTGTAGTGCTGCTTCATCAACTGATAAACACAGCGCGGATCCTGCAGAGTCGGATCGACCACGACGAACCCATCGTCGCCCAGCACGTACTTCCACTTCGACTTGTCGTAACTGCGCTTTTCAGCGTTATAGCCGGAAAACAAACCGTCCTCAAAGCTGTAACCCGGATTCACCAGGTAACTGAAATCGGTATAGGCCTTGACGTATTCGTGATGAATCTTGTCGTTGGTCAGCAAATAGTTGATGACACCGCCCAGAAAGGCGATATCGGTTCCGGTGCGGATCGGCGCGTAATAATCAGCAACCGCAGCCGTGCGCGTGAAGCGTGGATCAACAACGACCAGCTTGGCCTTGTTGCGCTTTTTCGCTTCGATGACCCATTTGAAACCCACCGGGTGGGCTTCGGCGGCATTCCCACCCATGACCAGGACGACATCCGCATTCCGGATGTCAACCCAGTGGTTGGTCATTGCACCGCGGCCAAACGTCGGAGCCAGACTGGCTACCGTCGGGCCGTGTCAGACACGCGCCTGGTTGTCGAATGCGATCATCCCGGTCGAACGAACGACCTTGTGGGTGATATAGCCGGACTCATTGCTCGACGCCGAGGCCGCCAGAAATCCGGTGGAAAGCCACCGGTTGACTGTTGCACCCTCTTCGTTCCTGGCAATGAAATTGGCGTCGCGGTCTTCCTTCATGAGAGCCGCGATGCGGTTGAAAGCGTCATTCCATGAAATCCGCTTCCATTCGCTGGTGCCCGGCTCACGCACTTCGGGATACTTCAGGCGATCCTTGCTGTGGATGAAATCCAGCAGTCCCGCGCCCTTGGGGCACAGCGATCCGCGATTGACTGGATTGTCAGGATCGCCCTCGAGGTGAATGATGTCCTGCTGCACATTTTTCGACTTGTCGCCGATCGAATACATCAGTACGCCACAGGCAACCGAGCAATACGGACAGGTATTGCGCGTTTCGACCGCGCGTGTAAGTTTGTAGGTGCGTACTTCCGCAAGCGCTTCTGTCGGTGAAAATCCCAGCAAAGCGATGGACGATCCACCAAGCCCTGCTGAGGTGACCTTGAAGAATTGCCGCCTGGTCAATTTGACTGGGGACATATTCATCACCTCCTTCTAAGTGATTACCTGGCGGCGCAACGCCAAAGGATGCACAGCATCACGCCACGCCTACCACATATCGTAGTCCTAAATGTGCCATTCAACCAGAAGGTGTAGGGTTTATGCTGACTGAGGCGGCAACTCATGATTTTTTGAATTGGCGTTCAGGAATTTCCATCGCCTGTTTTTTCGCCAGCGGAAGCCGCAAACCTGTTTCCCACCTCTCAGTCCGGCGAGCGCAGCGAGAGTCAACCTGCCGGCAGTGTCAGCGAAACTTGAAGCCCGCCCAAACGGGATTGGGCCAACACCAGATCACCACCATACATTCGCGCCAGGTCGTCGGTGATGGCGAGCCCCAACCCCGTACCGGGAACCTGCTCGTCCGCGCGAACCCCTCGTCGGAGCACGACATTGCGTTCAGACTGGTCGATGCCCTTGCCATCATCATCGACCGTCACCCGGAGCTTGCCGGATTGGGAGGACACCCGTATTTCGATTCGTGAGCGAGCCCACTTCGACGCGTTGTCGATCAGATTCCCAAGCATTTCCTGCAAATCCTGCTCCTCACCACGAAAAGCCAGATTCAACGGATCGGGTAACACCACGAAATCGAGTTGACGGTCTGCATGCACACGTTGCATGACCCGAACCAGTCCCTGGATGACCGGCTCAACGGCGGTGCGCATGCCCGGAACTTCTACCGATGCGGCAGCTTGTGCGCGGTGCAGGTGGTAATCAACCTGCTTACGAACGGTATCGACTTGCGATGCAACCAGACGCGCCAGGTCGTCATCTCGTCTGTCGGGAGCATCAGCCGCATTGGCGAGAACACTCAGCGGTGTTTTAAGCGCATGCGCAAGGTTGCCGGTTTGCGTCCGGGAACGCGCGACCACCTCGGCGTTTTGCGCAAGTACCGCATTGAACTCGTTCACCAGCGGCATGATCTCACTCGGGAAGGTGCCTTCCATTTTTCGGGTATCTCCGAGCCTGACCCGCCCAAGGGCATCCCGCATGCTGCGCAAAGGGGCAAGCCCGACGACTACCTGCATAAAGGCGGCGAAGGTCAAGCCAATTCCCAGCAGACCCAATGCCAGCCAAAGGTGACCCTTGAATTCCGCGACAGGTCCTGTCATCAGACTTTCGTTGGCCGCGACCATCAGCCTCAGGGAATGCGTGTCGATGGTGACAGTGCGCTCCAACGTTCTCAGAGCAATACCTTGCGGGCCTTCAATCCGATGCCGATGAATCTCTCCGTCCGTCGGGGTATCGGCTGGAACCGCCAAAGTTTCGTCCCACAGCGAGCGGGATCGCAACACAGCCCTGGCGGACCGTTCACCCGCTGTGGCCATCCGGTCTATTTGCCAATACAGACCGGAAAGGGGTTTGTTGAGGCGCGGGTCACTCGGAAGTGATCGGATTTGGGCCCGATTCTGTTCATCGACAATCAGCTGAGCCGTCAGTTGATCCAGATGATTTTTGAGTTCCGTATCGAACTGTGCCTCGACATGCTGATGAAAAAGTTGCCCAAGCCCCCAGCCCGCCACCAGAATCGAGATGACGACCCAGACCAGCGTCCCTGCCAGCAGACGCAAACGCAGAGAGTTGCGCAAGAGATCAAATTTCATTGCACTGCGTTGAGTCGGTAGCCCAGTCCGCGTACGGTTTCGATCAGACCCGCCGGCAATTTCTTGCGCAAGCGCGCGATGAATACCTCGACCGTATTCGAATCACGATCGAAATCCTGCGCGTAAATATGTTCGGTCAGTTCCGAACGCGAGACGATTTCACCTGGATGGTGCATGAGGTAAGCGAGAACCCGGTATTCATGGCTGGTCAGAGTCAGGGCAGTTCCATCCACGCTGGCCCGGCTGCTGCGGGTATCCAGCGTCAGCAGACCGCAAACCAACTCGGTACTGGCAAGCCCGCCGGCACGACGAATCAGGGCGCGCAACCGGGCAAGCAGTTCATCCATATGAAAGGGCTTGGTCAGGTAGTCATCCGCACCGGCGTCAATGCCGGCCACTTTCTCCCGCCAGGTGTCGCGTGCCGTCAGTATCAGCACCGGCACGGTGCGTCCTGACGCTCGCCATTTCTTCAAAACCGTGATGCCATCCATCTGCGGCAGCCCGATATCGAGCACGACGGCGTCGTAAGGTTCGGTTTCCCCCAAAAAATGGCCATCAACGCCGTTGTGAGCCACATCCACGACATAGCCCGTCGACTGAATGCCTTCAACAAGTTGCGTGGCGAGTGTGGGTTCGTCTTCGACAACCAGAATGCGCATTAGCGAGACTCTCCAGGGTCGTTTGATTTGGACGATTTACCTTGCTTTTCCTTGAAACCGAGAATGCTGCCGTCGCCAGCGTGAATCTTCAGCTTCATCAGAGCCCCTCCCTTGCGCAATAACTTGATTTCATAAACCCACACGCCATGATCGCGGTCAAGTTCAACCTCCATGACCTGACCGGGATACTCACGCTCGACCCGATCAAGAATCGTGCGCAAGGGCAGCACATCTCCCGCTTCGACGGCTTGGCGCGCACGCTCATGGTCGTGGTTGTCGGCTGCGTAACTGACGCCCATGCTCAGCATCACAAGCATCATCCGAATGAGCAAACCTGTCAGTGTGCCGCGCGCCTGGAGGGCAATTCTCGACAACATTTTTAACTCCGCAGCTTTCCAGCTTGATCTTTTAGCGCTTTGAACCTGAACGCAGGATGAACAAGCGATTCAGCATTCGTTCAGACCGGATGGCGCAAAGTGCGCTCTGCAGTCAAGTCCAATCACCGCCAGGAGAAACGCATGAAACACCGATCGATCGTGACCGCAGGAATTATTGCCATGATACTCAGCATGACCAGCTTTGCTGGTCCACGCGAGGACCTGCTGGCCCAGTATGCGGCGGCGGCCAAGGGAAGTGGCTTTTCAGCGGCACGCGGCGAGGCGCTGCACACGCAGAGCTTTTCGGGTGGGAAACCTGACACACCGTCCTGCACCACCTGTCACGGCAAGGACACCCGGGGTGCCGGCCGGACGCTGACCGGCAAGGCCATCGAACCGATTGCTGTGTCGGTGACGCCAACTCGTTACACAGATCCCGCCAAGGTCGAAAAGTGGTTCAAGCGCAATTGCACCGAAGTATTGGGTCGCGAATGCACGCCGCAAGAGAAAGGTGACTGGCTCACCTTCGTGATCGGTCAGTAATCCCATTTAAAGGAGACCCCCATGCGTATTCCCTATCGCCCGCTTGCAATCGGCCTCGCGACCCTGGCTTTTTCTGCCCTGATATTAGCCCGTGCCCAGGCCGGTGACCGTCATTTCTTCGCGCCGGTGACGGATCCGGTCGTCAAGGAAGAGTGCGGTAGTTGCCACATGGCCTTTGCCCCGTCAATGCTCCCGGCTCAATCATGGCGACGCATGATGGGTGAACTGGACAAGCATTTCGGCGACGACGCCAGTCTGGATGCAGCCACGGCAGAGAAAATCACCAGTTATCTCGTTGCCAACGCCGGCGATGCAGGTGGCCAGCGCTTCAGCAGCAAATTACTCAAAGGGGTTGCCCCGGGATCCGCCCCACAACGCATCACGGAACTGCCCAAATGGGTCAGCGAGCATCGCAAAGTGCCTGACTGGGAGTGGCGCCACAAGGACGTGCGCACCAAAGCGAACTGTGTTGCCTGCCATAGCGCAGCAGAGCAAGGCTACTACGAAGAATGACTGATACCGACACTTTCCTGAACCGGAAGATTTCACCATGCGACCATTAACCATCCCTGCACTGCTTGCTACAATTTTCTTGTCAATGTCGACGCACGCTGAGGACATCCGCTCCGCCAATACCGACCAGGCGACATGGCTATCGATTCCCGAAGTGCACGCCAGACTCGAATCCGCCGGCTATCGGCACATCGAGAAGATCGAACGTGAAAGCGGTCGCTATGAAGTCAAAGCCACAGATCAGACGGGCCGGCGGATCAAGTTGTATGTGTCTCCCCAAACGGGGGAAATCCTCAACCAGCGGCAGCGTGACAACAGCCGTAATCAAGATAGTGGTACCGATGCAAAAACCAATCAGCGCAATTCGGCTGACTGCAACCAGCGGCGTTGCCGTGATGACCTGCCCCAGCCGGGAAACCCTCAACCCGTTGCTGGAAAATGATCCGGCAGGAGCTCTGACATGAAAATCTTGCTCGGTTCGCCAGAAATTCTGAAATGGAAATCTTGCTCGGTTCGCCAGGAATTCTGAAATGAAAATCTTGCTCGGCTCTCTTTTAGCTATCGTCACTCTGGTCTGGGGCATGGACGTCGTTGCCACGGGCGGCAGCAGTGGCGGCAGCCTGCCATGGGTCATCCGGCAGGAAGCGCTCTACCTCAGTGGCCTGCTCTCGATCGCGTTGATGTCGCTGGCGATGTTCTTGTCCACACGTCCTGTCTGGCTGGAAACCCCGCTGGGCGGCATGGACCGCGTCTATCGGACCCATAAGTGGGCCGGCATTCTCGCGGTGGGCTTTACCGTCGTGCACTGGTTCGTCAAGGAAATCGTCGGAGACATTCTCAAAGCACTGATCGGACGCGAAGGCCGCGTACCCAAGGAGTCATTCGCCGGTTTTCTTGAAGTGATACGCGACCTTGCGAAGGATATGGGGGAATGGGCGTTCTATTTGCTGCTGGCGATGTTGCTCATCACCTTGTGGAAACGATTCCCCTACAAAACCTGGCGAATCGCGCACCAGGCCATGCCGGTGCTCTATCTGATGCTGGTGCTGCATGCAGTGATGCTCTCCCCGACCGATTACTGGACCCAGCCAGTCGGAATGCTCATCGCGGTGCTCAGTGCTGCCGGGATCTATGGCGCTCTGTACTCGCTGGCCGGTCGCATCGGCAGAGCGCGCAGCGCCAGCGGGACCGTGACTGCCATCGAACAACCTGCCAAGGATGTGCTGACCGTCAGTTGCCAGCTCGACAAGCACTGGCACGGCCATCGCCCCGGTCAGTTTGCGTTCATGACCTTTGACGATAAGGAGGGTGCTCACCCTTTCACGATCGCCAGTGCGGATCGGGGGGATCGGCGCATCAATTTCCAGATCAAGGCACTCGGTGACTACACCCGTACCCTGAGCAAACGACTGCAGGTCGGTCAGGCCGTCAAGGTCGAAGGACCCTACGGTCGCTTCGACATGACCCGCCAGGATTCGGGCGCCCGACAAATCTGGATTGCCGGCGGGATCGGGGTCACGCCGTTCCTCGCGTGGCTGGATGCCTTGCAACAGACACCAGGTTCGGTCTCTGCAGAACTTCACTACTGCACCCGCGATCGAACCACGGATCCCTTTGTCGCCCGCCTGGAGGCAAGTTGCGCCGCGTTGCCAGGCATTCAGCTGCATATTCATGGTGCCCAGCAAGGCGAAACATTGAGCGCCGCCGAGGTGGCTGGCGCGCAGGCTGGCTCACGCCGGCTGGAAATCTGGTTCTGCGGGCCTCAAGGGCTGGCTGACAAGTTCAAACAAGAACTTGGGCGACTCTGGCAAGGCCGGTTCCGTTTTCATCAGGAAGCGTTTGAAATGCGTTGAAAAGCAGAATCATTCGATCTTCGAGAGAAAATCCACCAGCACTGGAAGTTCCCGATCGAGATCAGCGAAGTCGTCATGGCTTCCGGCCACCACCTTCAACTGGACGTGGCCCCCCGACCGGTTGGCGTGAATCGCCTGGGCCTCGCTGACCGGCACTGTGGTGTCCTCCGCGCCATGCACCAGCAATGTCGGGCAAGCGACCCGACGGATGGTGTTGACCGGCGCGATGTCGTCGAAGCGATGGCCGATCACCCATTCAACGTAGCGCAACATCAGCCAGCCGGCGGGCCGGTACGGAATTCCTTTGGAGGAAAACCAGCGACGCATCATCGCCACCGGATGCGTGAACGCCGCAATGCTCACCACGGCGGCAAGATCGTTACGCCAGGAGGCGCTTAACAAGACGGCTCCGGCGCCAACGGAGTGACCGATCGCTGCGATGGCATTCTGATCAATGTCCTCGCGCTGTTTCAGCCAATCAATGGCATGACCGAGGTCCTCGGCAAAGCGCGGCATCGAGGCAAAACTGTCCTCATCACTTTGTCCGTGGCACCGCGCATCGACGAATAAGAGCGCGAATCCCGCTTCGTGAAGTGGCCCCGCCAATGGCAACAGGGTTTCGGCATTACCACCCCACCCATGAAGTGCCACGACAGCCGGTGCCCGGCCCGTCCGGTTTGCGGGGATGAACCAGCCGAACAGGGATTTGCTGTTTTCGGTGGCAAGGGTGACCTCCTGAAATTGCAAACCGACATCCGCCGGTGTTCGCGACTCGATCAGACGCTCAGGTGCCAGGCTGCGATGGACCACCCACCGCAAACCCGCCAACAGACCGACGGTACTGATGAGTCCCAGCAACCAGAGCATGATCAGGCAATTTCTGCGGCAATCGACCTGATGGCCAAAGCAAACGGACCTTCCTGCCGGTCGGCGATCATCAGGCCGATCTGCCGCACAAGGACCGAGTCGAGTGGCGGCGCATTCGGTACCGGTCGCCCGCGCCAACTCGGTAAAAAGTCGGCGCTGGCGAGACGGCAGGTCGCCCATATTCCCGCAGGTGGCTGGAATTGCACCTGGTAATTGATCCCGTCAAAGCTGTTATCGGTGCGCAGGTTCAGTTTGTACCGCTTGCCGTCTCCGCATACGTCCAGAAGATAGGCAGTGACATCTCGCCTACCGATATCCATTGGCTGGCAGCGCACCGAGGCAAACCCACCGTTGTTCTCGAAGGAGACCTGGCCGGCAAATACGGCATGTCCTGCCGGGTCATAGCGCAGTTGGCTTTGGGATACTCCACCCATCACGCCATCGTTGATCGGGTTCCACAACGTCGCCGCCAGGGGGTCAGAGAAATCGAACAGCAGGGAAGTCATTTAAATAAGTATCGACGATTGCGGTGCCGAGACACCCAATGCCAACCTGAAAGGCTTGCGGGCGTATCTGGCACTCAATAGTACTCCTGCAACCGAGGCACTCCCGACGCCCAGTCCGGACAAATACTGGACGCGCAAAGGCATTGTCAGTAACAACGCCTTGCTTATGGGCTGATCGTACCGATCACCTGAACGTCAGTGCCAACCAGCCGAATCACGACCCCCTCGCCAGATGCCGGCACGATCCCAGTGAGCGCGGTGATGTTGACCTGATGCGTCACGACCACCAGCGCACCGGGGCCGCGCCAGTCTGCCAGCAGCCGCCGCGCCGCCGCCGTTTGCGCAGGCCCCTTCGCGTGGTCATCGAAGAAGGAATTGAAGGCCGGCGCGTCCCGTTGCTGCCCGGGGAACGCCAGTTCCGCCGTATCGCGCGTGCGGCACCATTGCGAACTCAGAACGCGCCCGGCTGCGACGCCGCGAGATCGGAATGCTTCTCCGATCCGGCGCGCCTGCGCGCGGCCCCGCTCATCCAGATTTCGCTGCGTTGCGCATTCACCGATACGCATGCCCGCAGGATCGCCCCCACCTGGCGCATTGGCATGGCGAAACAGCACGATTCCCCCCTGCGCGAGTGTTTTCCAAGCCGCGTCGTCGGATGCCAACACCGATTGCGGCGCGGCCCCCAAGAGCGCAAAGCAGAGGAGCGCTGCTACGGTCAGCCGTCGTTTCAGATGCAAGCGCATGGCTCACCCCTTGACATCATAAGCACAGCGAAACCCGATGTAGACAGCAGAGAAGCTCGCGGCCTTCCATTGCGCGCCGTTGGCCCGCGTCTGTTCCGGCCCATACCACCACGATCCGCCGGCGGTGAGCGCCTCTTCTGCGCGCCTGTCGGCAATCCACTCCCAGACGTTGGCGCCCATGTCATACAAACCATTGACGCCGCGCTTGGTGCTCGCGACCGCGACGTGCGCGCGCCGGTTGTTGTTCATTCCGGCGGGGTCGTCGCCAACGGGATACGGGTATGTGCGCCCTTTGATGAAGCCGTCGGTCGGCTGGTCGCGCTGTTCTGTATAGGCTGCGGCGCGCCACTCGGTGATGGTTGGCAGCCGCCCGCCGGCGCGGCGGCAGTAGGCGTCAGCCTCAGCCCACGTGATGTGGACGGCCGGCTCGGACGCAGAGCCCAGCTGACCTTGCGGATATTCATAGTTCCAGCCCGCCCGCCGCGTCCATCCGCCGGAATACTCAAAGCTGCCACCCTCGCGCTCGGCCGTCGTCGTCAGGGACTTCGATCGGGCGTAGGCGCGGAACTGGCCGATCGTCACTTCGGTCGCGTCGATTGCGAACGAACCAAGCTGCACGCGTGGTGGCAGGGTTGCAGAAGCCGGGGCAATGATGACTAAGAGTGCTACAAGGCCCGCAGAAAGGATTTTCAGTCGCGAAAGGGGCATGGACGTTTCAATCGTTGACTCCAGCCCGTCGATGAGGCCGTACAGAAACAAAGGACCTCCGTCGCTGTGCTTCGAAGGATGGAAAATTTAACCGCATCTCTCAAAGTATTCTATCTCCCTCGGTCCGTCGTCAACCGCAATCTCCCTTCCTCGTTGGGTTTGCTGCCGGCAACCGATCAGCTATTGACCAGCAATCGCGAATCTGCATCTAAAGTTCCTGTGATCACCGACTGGAAGCAAGTCCGGCCAGCGAGAGTAATTCGGTAGCAACATAGGTGCCTCCCCACCAGAGCAGCATCACTGAAGCAATCGCCGCCAGAGTAACCAGATAGCCGACCAGCAGCATCAGGCCATCTCGCAGACGTATCCCCCACGAGAGCAACACGATGGCCAGCGCAGGCAGTACATTGTCAAAACTGATGATAGGGACAGGAATCATCATCGACACCCCCGCGGCAGATAGCATTAACCCGTTCAGAACTCGCGCCGGCTTGTTGCTGAAAGAAAGCATGCGGGGTCGCCCCCACAATGCGATGATATGGATGGCCCGGTTAATCATGCCCTTCAGCAGCATCCTGACGCGACCATTTATCTCTCGTTTGGCGAGCCAGCCCGGCAAAGGCACTGGCTGACCGATACACAGCCCGTAAGCGATCAACAGGCAGACAGCACCTACCATGGAAGACATGCCGGGTAGTGCGATCGGAAAAATGAGCGGCATTGCGAGCAAACCCAGCCAGACTAGCCTTTGCTGATTGCTCTTGCCAACGCTGTCTGCCAATGTGCCGTCCATCGATGCCAAGTGTGCCCCGGCAATCCGTTCCACGGTAGCCCGTCGTTTGTCCTTCAGGAATTCTGGCTTGGTCAGTGTTTGGTTGCTTTTGTTTGCCACGATTGTCGAGAGAAATAAGTTAGCGTGTGCAATGTAAGCTGTTGGGCCGCACTGAAAAAGCAGCATTTGTAGGACGCCAACATCCAAAAAAACTGAACATACGACACGGCTTCTGCCTCAAACTTTGGTTGTGTGTGGCTGAGGCTGGTATTCGCTGCAATTCGCAGCCCCCTCAGCACTGCGTCTTCTGGAGAACTCACCCCATGCCGAACATCCGAAAACCCAACGCCGTTCGTCTGGAGTTCGCGCCCGGTTCGCGAGTCCAAACCAACTTGTGGGGAGGTAAGGCGAGCTGGCTCGTGCTGTATGACGCACAGGGTGCCGATCGCAAGGAGGGCGAGCACACCGTTTTCGGTGACCTGCTGCGCCACGCCTGAGATCCCTGGCCCGAGTCCGACCTGACCATCCCATGGCTGCCTGCCCCGAGATCGACCCGGTGTCACCGCTGCAGTTCGTCATCAATGCCGCAGCGGGCAGCAGCGACGCGGAGTCGAAGCGCGAAGTCATCGAAGCCGCGCTGCGTGCGGGCGGTCGGCGCGGGGATTTGCTGTTCAGCCGCCCCGCCGAGCTGCCCCGCGTGGCCCAGATGGCTGCGACCCAGGCTATCGCCACCCGCACAGCCGTGGTTGCCGTCGGTGGCGATGGCACCCTCAACACAGTGGCGCAGGCTGCGCACGCCGCGGGCTGCGCCATGGGGGTGGTGCCGCAGGGCACATTCAACTACTTCGCTCGCACCCATGGTATCCCCACCGAGCCGTCGGCTGCGGCGCGGCTGCTGCTGGATGCGCGCCCGCTGCCGGTACAGGTGGCGGCCATCAACGATCGGGTATTCCTGGTCAACGCCAGCCTGGGCATCTACCCCGAACTTTTGCAGGACCGCGAGGCCTACAAAGCGCGCTTCGGCCGCAGCCGCTGGGTAGCGTTCGTGGCGGCCTGTGCGACTCTGCTGCGCGCGCAGCGCCGGTTACGCCTGCACATAGAGATGGGTGACACGGTTCGCGACGTGCAGACCCTGACGCTCTTCATTGGCAACAACCGGCTGCAACTGCAGCAGTTCGGTGCGGAGCCGGAAGATACCCTTGCCGGCACGCCCGGCGACGGCAGCATGGCCGCGCTGATGCTGCGGCCCATCGGCACGCTATCGATGATCGGGCTGATGCTGCATGGCGCGATGGGAAGACTGGGCGAAGCCGCCGGCGTGGAAAGCTTCGAATTCCATCGCATGCTGGTGAAGCCTACGCTGGCACCGAGCCACAAGAAGGTGATGGTTGCGTTCGACGGCGAGGTGACACGGATGCGCTCGCCCATCGACATTCGCGTGCTCGACAAACCCCTGTACCTGCTCCAGCCCACGGGTGCACCAAGTACAGCGGACACGGCAGACACGTCGAGGACTGCCGCATGAGCGTACTGCTGCAGATCTCCGACACCCACTTCGGCACTGAACAACCGCACGTGGTCGCGGCCCTGCTTGCGCTGGCAGCCCGGCAGCGGCCGCAGCTCGTGGTGCTGTCGGGTGACATCACGCAGCGTGCGTGGCCCGCCCAGTTTCGCGCGGCAAAGGCCTTCATCGACCGACTGGGTGCGCCGTTTCTGGCCATCCCCGGTAACCACGACATTCCATTGTTCGACCTTTGGACGCGGCTGACCCGCCCCTATGCGCACTACGCCAAGGTGTTCGGAACCGATCTCGAACCTGCTTACTCTTCACCTGATCTGCTGGTCCTTGGCGTCAACACGACGCGCGCCTCACGTCACAAGAACGGTGAGGTGTGTATGGCGCAGATCGATCGTATTGCCCAGCGGCTGAGCGCGGCCAGCCCGCAGCAGTTGCGCGTGGTGGTGGTGCACCAGCCCATGGCTGTGACCGCGGCTTGCGACCGGCGCGATCTTTTGCGCGGGCACACTGCCGCCCTGCGGGCCTGGTCGGCCGCCGGGGTCGACCTCGTGTTGGGTGGGCATATTCATCTGCCCTTTACACAGGCACAGCAAGGTTTGGCGCGGCGACTGTGGGTGGTTCAGGCAGGGACCGCCGTCTCGTCGCGCACACGCCCTGGGGTGCCCAACTCGGTACATATCCTGCGCTGGGGGGAAGCCTCCGGCACACACGCTGACGAGTCGCAGACCGGCGCCGAAGCAGCATCGTGCTGCCTGATCGAACAGTGGGACTTTGCGCGCCAGGATCGAAGTTTCGTCCGCACCGCAGTGACATCCGTGCAGCCGGAGCGCGGCTGATCGCTGCGGAATTCCTGGTCGTGTCGTTGGTAGTCATGGTCTTCTCCTTTTGGTGAAACGTATGGACGTGCGTTGTTCTCCGAAATCAGTTGTCGGACACCACACCGGCAGAATTTTTGACTTTGCTCAGGAGTAAAACATGACCGCATTGACCGTAAGATTGCCCAATTCTGTGCACCAAAAAGTGCGAGAATTAGCCCTGCGCGACGAGATTTCTGTGAATCAATTTATTGCTGCTGCCGTGTCAGAGAAGATGGCTTCGGTGATGACGTTGGACTATCTCAAACTGGAAGCCGCAAAGGGCAGCCGCAGCGACTTTAATCGGTTTATGAATTTGGTTCCAAGCGCGCCTGTGGCTGAGGGTGATGAACTGCCGAATCACTGACTATTGTGAAACGAATTTCTTGAGTCGGAAAAGTCTGCCGATGTCTCGACTAGTCCTACGCAAAGGATTTCGCCAGCACACCCATCATTCAGACCATCTGTCGCCCAACGCCTGTGCTTGCTGAAGGATGAGTTCAACAGCGGCATCTTGCATATGTGGTGGAGTTGGAGTTCTGACTATTTTGGAAGGGCCGCCAAGTTGTCCGCTGTACGGCTCGTTTGCCGCGATCGAGCAGACCTCCAGGTGCGACGCTCAGGTGGATACGAATACTATACTTCTCAATCGATAATTCGTTGAGTGCAACTTGACACCCTTCGCGCAATCCACCGCGGTAATCTCCGCCAGTCTGTGCTTCGCGCTGTTGGCAGCATGCGCAAACACGGACGTCACGCTATCGCCTTCGCCGCAAGCACCCGTCTGTGATCGCAAAGCCACGGCGCTTGTGCTTTGGGCACCGCAGTGGAGGAAAGAACAGAAGGATGTCTCTGCTCGCGAAGCAGCAGCAGCGTCTGGCCTCAGCAACTTTTTTGCAAGTTCCGAGTGCTTCGCCAGCGCAGAGCTGCGGCGCGTCAAGAGTCTTAGCCCTGCTGTGGTCACCTCGGAACTCGGCGCGTCCAGTGGCCAGTTCAACACGGTTGTCACCATTGCGGTTCGCGAGCTCGGACCTGTGGTCAAGTTGCTTTCCTCCGCATCACTCGTCGAAGGAGGCACCGAAGTCGTCCTCGACGTCACATCGCGTCAGCCTCAACTTCCCAATCAACCGCGTGAGTTTAGGGTTCATTGGCGCAATGGCGGCCCAGGCGTAGTCAAAGGTGTAGCCAGCTTGCCTGCTGACATGAGCGCCGCATTGCGCTCCGGCTTGCAGCCTGCCAACACAACGCAGTGACGCCAATACGTTGTGGCTGCGTTTGAACGTCTGCTATGGAGCAGCGGAGAAGCCGGCTCAAAATGCCAGACAGGAGACGCTCGAGAACATCTGCAGTGTGCCCAAAGCCGAATTTGAATTCACCCAAATGCCCGCCCGATACCTGCCGTTGAAATGAACCACGGCGGTGTAGTCTTCGTGCACCTTCCAGACCGATGCGGTGTCGGTCATGATCAGCCGGTCCAGCACGCTGCCACTGGGGGCCAGCATGCCAGTCACTGTGTAAGTGCTGTCGCCATGCACATGCCCCCCGCGCCTAAGCCATGCGCGCCTGCAAAAGTGTTTCCCAACTGCAGGACCAACTTGCGTGCGGCGGCGGACCGTCAAAATTGACTGGCTGGCGATGGACGATACCAAACAGAAATGGACACTTAGTATTCATGCGGGTTTCCGGGCGATTGTGGAAAAACAACCTTTCGCGGACGTTCGCCGACGTTCGGAAAATCGACGAATTATCCATGTCACGAATGTAGCAGACAACCACATCGTTTTGTGACGGTATCGGCATCAAACTGGCCAGTTTCTGATACCGTCAAATCGCCCGAAAACCCTTGCGCTGACTGGATCTCGGCAAACTCCTACCCCTCTTCCACTCGCTCGGCGTATCCCGCTTCGCGCTGGCTGCGGATCGCTAGTACGAAGACGATGTCCATCTCGGGCACATAACGATAAAGCGCGAGATAGCCTCGGGTACGACGACCAACGACAAGTTCCCGTTTGCCGTTCGCCACCGGACGACCGATCAGGGGGTTCTGCTCCAGGACATCCAAAGCGGCGATGATTTCCCCAATTCGCTGATCAGGATTCTCGATCTGATAGGTTGCCAGGTGGTCAAGGATACGGTCGAAGTCCTCCGCAACCTCTGGGGCCAACTCGATCCTGGCCATTTCAGCGTGCCAGTTTTCGGGCTACGGGACGCTTGGCAGATTTTCCGGAAACACGGGCTTCGAGATACTTGCGCATCTCTGTCCAGGGAATGGTTTTTCCGGAGGACACAATGTCGGCGTAACGCTGTTCAGCCACCGCATCAAAATCTGCTCTCAGTTCTGCCTGCTGCGTCTTTTCGGCGATGGCCTCCAGAATGAATCTATGGGCTGTCGTCCCGGAGCGTTTCGCTGCGGTTGCCACCCGTGCTTTCAAATCTTCGGGAAGTCGAATGGTCGTGGTGGTCATAACAGACACTCCGATTCAGAGATTGGAGCCTTATAGTAGCACTTGTGTGCTACAACGGGCGATCAGATTTTCCGCATTATTTCCGGAGATTGATGACGCTTATCTCCGCACGGTCACAAAACCTACGCTGACTCCCCTTCCCCATCTGGATTTGCGGGCAAGTGAAAGTGACTGACTACTAGATGTTGCTCGTCTTTGCCAGTCACTCCCACTCAATCGTCGCCGGCGGCTTGCTCGACACGTCGTAAACCACACGGTTG
>JADZBO010000014.1 GCA_020851995.1 Burkholderiaceae bacterium | reverse complement strand
TCAAAGCGCATTACGCGTTAAGTTACACCCGCTTCCGCGCTGACGATTCGATCATTGGTGTGTATGAATCCCTGTACGTGCTGACGAAAGTCGGTGATGCCTGGGGGATTCAGATGCGCTCAAGTTTCGGCCCGTGAGCAGGGGGCGACTGTTCACGGTCGCGGATCGCGCCACCATACTCCTCGTCAATGGCGTATTCCCGCAGAGTCAGGTTCGGCGCTCTGTGCTGATTTTCGACCAGGGTTCGCAGCTTGCAGCAAAGCGGTTCACCATTCGGGCGGCCAACGAGCGGTGGAATCGGATCGACATACAGAAACAAAGCGACAAGCCCCAGGATCAGTAAGGGTGTGAGCATGCCGTAATATCGGATGACGTATGACCATCCGCTCAGCTCTCGTCGAAAATCCTGGCGAAAATAGTCAAAGAAATCCGGCCAGACGGAGTCTGTCTTTTGACGTGGCTTGAGCGGCATGTCCAATTTCCTTAAAGGAGCCAGGCGTGAGAGCGCGGGATCGAATGCGTGCTTTATGGCACGGTGTCCGCGCAATTTCACGCCGGATCTGACGCAGAGGATACCTTTTCCCTCTTTCGGACTATTGTATTGAGAAGCGCGTGCACCTGGTTTTGTAGGTCGTCACAATTCTGGTTGTCGCAGGAAAAGTGATATACATTGGCTACAAGGAGGTTCCAGCGCCCCCCTCCTTGACAGCCAGCAAGGGTCGCCACTGTATTGCCTGATGGATTTTCACGCCGTGCGTATTCTGTTCGTTTTTCTTCTATTGAGCCAGTTCGCCGGTTCCCTTCGCGCCGAAGAAGTCGGTTGCGTCACCACGGCATGGAAGCTGATTGGCGCCAACCACAAGGTCTGCGTTTACGCCTTCGACGATCCGAAAATTCCCGGCGTAACCTGCAATGTCAGCCAGGCGAAAACCGGCGGAATCAAGGGCACTTTCGGCGTCGCCGAAGATCCTTCGCAGTTTGCGCTTTCCTGCGCGCAGGTTGGGCCCATCGTCCTTCCGGCCAAAATGCCGAAAGACGAAATTGTTTTTAGTGAGGATACTTCGCTGATGTTCAAGGAAACGGCCATTCACCGGCTCTTTGACGCGAAGCGCAACGTGCTGATTTATCTGGCCATCAGCCGAAAGCTGATCGATGGAGCGCCAGCCAACGCGATTTCTACAGTGCCAGTGTTGGTTTTGGGAAGGTAGGCGATTTCATCGGACAAGGTTTGCCTTCGCAACGCGTGACATAAGGTCGGAGTTTGCAAGGCCATCGCGACGATCGCCAAGCAAACAACCGGCCGGCAGCCTCATGCGTTCAAAGACGGATGCCTGTTCTGACAGAGCGCCTTCGACAGCTCGCGAAACCTTTCGCGGAGCAGCCCCGGCTTCATCAAGCCCGCTTTCACTGGGTTTTCTTTTGGGATGCTTTGTGCTGCTGCGCGCGCAGGTAACCGATGCCCACGACAAGCCCGATGACGGCAGCGATGAAGACCCATGACCAGACTTCAAACTGTTCGGTCCAGTCCTTGATCAGCGGTTCGCTCAGGATCATCTTTGCTGCAGTCAGTGCGAGCACTGCGGCTCCCGCGTAGATGATGACGGGAAAGCGCGCAACCAGCCGAAGTACGAGTCCACTGCACCAGACCACGATCGGGATGCTGATCAGCAGGCCCAGAATGACCAGAAGGAAGCTACCCTCTGCGGCACCCGCCACACCCAGCACGTTATCGACGCCCATGACCGCATCGGCGATCACGATGGTTCTCATCGCACCGAAGAAACTCGTTGCGCCGCTATCCCCTGCGTGTTCGTCGCCGCCGCCGGTGGGGTCGAGTAGTTTGATGGCGATCCATACGAGCAGCAGGCCGCCGACCAGCAGCAAGCCCGGAATCTTGAGCAACCAGACGACACCGACGGTCATGAGCGCCCGAACGAAAATCGCGCCGAACGTACCCCACAAAATGGCCTTTTTCTGCAATGCAGGGGGAAGTCTGCGCGCAGCCAGTGCAATGACGAGCGCGTTGTCGCCCGCCAGCACCAGATCGATCAGAATGATCGCGCCAAGCGCTGTTAAGAATTCAAGAGAGAAAATATCCACGGTGACCTCTTGCGCGCCGGGTTCGGGCAAAGCTTATTGAAAACTGGCACAGAGGGGCTCATGGGCGCGCAGATCCATTGCCGGTCTGAAAGTCAGCCGCCAAGGTCTCGCTTGAACGCTTCGCCGCATCCGGCAAAAGCGAACTGGACAGCCCGGAAACCGAAGTTTCGTATTGACGGACTGACCATCGGGCGCATTGCACCGCCCGATCAGCTACTCCCCTTGAACATCACATCTGTCGAAGCAGTGCAGTTAGGCGGCATTCTAGGTATCCGTTTGATGCGTGTCAACAACAATACTTTGAGGGCAAGGTGCCGCTTTGAGGGCAGGGTGCCGGTTTTCTGTTTCCTGTTTCCTGTTTCCCGCTTGACCTGTGTGAATTGCAAGTGCGATCATCAACCACTTATGACCATGATCCAGATCCGAGCGGTGTTGCTTGCCTGCGTTCGCGGCTCCTTTGCCGCTCAGACAAAGCCAGGCGCATTCGCCATTCTGCAGGCCGCCGTCTGTTTCGCCATTTTTGCCGTGACGGATGTGCACGCCGAGGTGAGTCCGAAGGGTAAGGTCTCCGTGCTGGTCTACCACGACATTCAGGATGGCGAGGCAGGCTCGGCGACGCCTTCCGCAGTTCGACTGTCAATGTTCAAGCAGCAAATGCGATATTTGTCTGATAACGGTTATCGGACACTCGGACTGAATGAACTCGAGGACTACGTTTCGGGCAAGAAGGAAATGACGGGCAAAGTGGTTGCTCTTCATTTTGATGACGGATTGAAATCGGTGAGTGAAGTGCTGCCCGTTCTGTCCGAGTATCGTTTCAAGGCAAGTTTCGCCATTGTCGCGGGCATGGTCGGTGTCTATCCGGCGATGAATTGGGCGGAGATAAAGACGATTGCCGCCAATCCGCGATATGACATTCTGTCTCACACCATGACGCACAATTGTTCGTATTTCAAGGCCTACGATGGCACCCCGGGCAAGACTTCCGAGAAGGCGGAGTTCGAACTTGCGCAGTCTCGGCGTCTGATTTCCGAAAAAATTGGCAAACCCGTGAATGCGTTGGTCTGGCCGTGCGTGGCAGCAAACCGCGGCTTGACTGAATTAGCTGCACGTGTTGGCTACACCAGCCTTTTTCGTACGGATGGTCAGTCCAACTCCGCGGGTAGCAAGGATCGTTTCAATATCCGCCGGATCGGCATCTCCGGGTACTGCAACATGAATGAATTTGCGCGCACGGTGTCCGCCGGTCTGGGCATTGCGTGCGCGCCTTCAAAGTCCAGATAAGTCCTCCCGCTGTCGTTGGGCTCGCACTTCGCCAGCGCTCTGCCACGCGGGCAGCATTTGTCGCACCACACAGAACAAGAAAATTTGACCAAAGACGGCGCCAGCCTCAACGCGTTAATTAGCGACCGTTGATCAGCGACCGTCGATCTGTGATGAAAAAGTCACTGTTACAATTTATTTTTATATTATATATTTACATATAACACAAAGTACTATATTGTTTCCCCTACACCATCCAAGTTGGCTCAGGGAAACATCGCAATGCAAGACATTGACCCCGTCGTGATGTGCAGATCAGCAGATCAGGCCTGTTTGCTCATCAAAGCTTTGTCGAATTCCGATCGACTGGTCTTGCTGTGCCAGTTGATCAATGGCGAGAAAAGTGTGGCCGAGCTCGAAGCCACCACAGGGATCGAGCAGCCGACCCTTTCCCAGCAGCTAGGCGTTCTCCGAAAAAGCGCCTTGGTGAATACCCGTCGGGGCGCGCGTAATTCGATCCACTACCGGATCACCAGCCGCCCTGCCGCTGAGGTGCTTCGCACGATTTTTCCAGGAATTCAGCATGTTGATCAATGAACGATTCTCAAAGTTGCGTCACACGGCCTGGGCAGCGCTGCTGTTGCTGGGATCGATTGGGGCGTCGGCCACTGCATCAGCCGCAGCAACGCCTGTTGAGGTGCCCACCATCCAGCTGGGTGATCAGTCTGTCGCGGCGAACTTCGAACTGGATGGCGTGATCGAGGCCGTCAAGCAAAGCGTGATTTCGGCGCAGATCGCGGGACGAATCGCCTCGCTGGATGTGAAGGCCGGCGAGCGCGTGCGCCAGGGGCAACTCTTGTTGACCATCGATGACCGTGAGGTTGTTGCGGGTGTGCAGCGCGCCCAGGCGCAACTTGCCCAGGCAGAGGCCGAGTTGCGTAACGCGCGTGTCAACCTCGATCGCACCCGTCAATTGCAGTCCGAAGGCTTCGTCAGCAAGGCAGCCCTCGACACTGCCGATACACAGTACAAGGCTGCGCTCGGCGGGCGGGACCAGGCCAGCGCGGCCGTGCGCCAGGCAGGTCTGGCCAAGGAATACAGTCGCGTGACGGCACCCTATGACGGCTACGTCTCCGAAACCATGGCGCAAGCCGGCGATCTCGCCGCCCCGGGAAGACCCTTGCTGGTGCTGTATTCGCCCGCGCCGCTGCGCGCCGTCGTCCATGTACCGGTCACCCAGTCGGCGGCGGCTACGGACGGGGGCAAGGTTGAAGTACTGGTTCCGGATGCGCAGGGGACGGCACGCTGGATCACTCCAACGGATCGGCAAATACTGTCCGCAGCCGATCCCGTCGCGCAAACCATTGACTGGCGTCTGGATTTGCCAACTGGCGAACTGCAGGGCCTGGTTCCTGGCCAGCAAGTGCGCGTTCGGTTTACCGGCGACGCAGCCAAGCGGCCCATGCTTCCCGATTCGGCCATTCTGCACCGCGGGGAACTGACCGCTGTGTATGTGGTCGGCGGATCTGGCTTTGTGCTCAAGGTCGTGCGACTCGGGCAGAGCTTCGGCGCCGAGGGAGTCGAGGTGCTGGCGGGTATTGCTCCGGGTGACCGGGTCGCGATCGATCCGATCAGGGCAGGGCTGGCCGGGGCGCGCCCCGCGGCCAGTGGCGCCGCGCCCGTCTCGACGAAACGCTAAGGCTCAATGATGCACGATTCAAAATCAACCACCGAACCGCTTGGCCTTTCCGGGCGCATCGCCGCGGCGTTTCAGGATAACGCGATCACACCGCTCCTTGCATTGGTGGCGCTTCTGCTTGGGATCTTTGCGGTGATGGTCACACCGCGCGAAGAAGAGCCACAGATCAACGTCACCATGGCCAACGTGCTGATCGCTTTCCCCGGCGCTAGCAGCCAGGACGTCCAGAACATGGTCGCGCGTCCTGCCGAGCAAGTGCTCAGTCAGGTTGCGGGTATTGAACACACGTACTCGGTCGCCCGTCCCGGCATTGCCGTCCTGACGGTGCAGTTCAAGGTTGGCGTACCGCGTACAGAGGCTCTCGTGAGGCTCTACGACGTACTGAATGCCAATCAGGACTGGTTGCCGCGCGAACTGGGCGCGTTGCCACCCATCGTCAAGCCCAAGGGGATTGATGACGTTCCCGTGCTGGCCGTCACGCTCTGGAGCAAAGAGCTGATGCCGGGCGTTGAGCTTGAGCAAATTGCCCGCAATATTGAGCAGGAAATCAAATCGGTTCCGGGGGCCCGCGAGGTACAGACCATCGGCGGCCCAGGCCGGGCGATTCATGTCTGGCTCGATCCGGGTCGCCTGCGTGAACGCGGCGTCGATCTGCTCAGCCTGAAAAACACCCTTTCGGCGGCGAATTTCCGCATGCCTTCGGGCACCGTGCTTGAGCGAAACGACGGCTCCAGCCAGATGCTGGTCGTCGAGTCGGGCGAGTTCCTGCGGTCAGCAGCCGATATCGGTGATCTGATCGTCGGTGTCAGCAAGGGCAAGCCAGTCTATTTACGGGAAGTCGCGCGCATCGAAGCGGGTGCGCAGCTGCCGCAGCGCTATGTCTGGTTCACCCCGGGGCTGGCGAGCGCCGGCGGGCAGGCCAGCGACGAGACGGGTCAGGTTTACCCGGCGATCACGCTCACCGTCACCAAAAAGCCCGGCGAAAACGCGGTCGACGTCGCGACGGCTGCGCGTACCCGGATTGAGTCCCTGCGCAACACCCTGATTCCGGCCAACGTCGAAATGACGATTACCCGGGACTACGGAGAGACGGCTGCGGAGAAGGCCAACAAGCTGATTCAGAAGCTGGCCTTTGCCACGGCCTCTGTGATCCTGCTCGTCGGTTTTGCCCTGGGCAAACGGGAAGCGGTCATCGTCGGCAGTGCGGTCATCCTGACCCTGACCGCCACCTTGTTCGCCAGTTGGGCCTGGGGGTTCACACTAAACCGGGTCTCGCTCTTCGCACTGATCTTCTCGATCGGCATTCTTGTCGATGACGCGATCGTCGTAGTCGAAAATATTCACCGACACCAGGCGCTCGAACCAGGGAAGCCGCTGCGCGAGATCATCCCCGGAGCAGTCGACGAGGTGGGTGGTCCGACCATCCTAGCCACCATGACGGTCATCGCAGCACTGCTGCCGATGGCGTTCGTGTCGGGATTGATGGGGCCTTACATGAGCCCGATCCCGATCAACTCAAGTCTGGGCATGGCCATATCCCTGGCGATTGCCTTTACCGTGACCCCGTGGCTATCACTCAAGCTGATGAAAGCGCATGGTGCAAAAGGTTCACAGAACGCCCACGGAACGCAAGTCGCTGCCGAATCCCACGCAGATACAACTCGCGTGCAGCGCCTGTTTTCAAGTGTCCTGAATCCCTTGCTGGCCAGCGCGCGCAAGCGGTGGCTGCTGCTCGCAGGCATTCTGGCGGCGCTCATGCTCTCGGTCGGTCTGGCGATGGTGCAATGGGTGGTTCTCAAAATGCTGCCCTTTGACAACAAGAGCGAGTTCCAGGTTATCGTCGACATGCCCGCGGGCACACCGCTGGAAAATACCGCCGCGACCCTGCACGATCTCGGTCAGTTCCTCGCCCGCCAGCCGGAAGTCCGCGATCTGCAGGGCTACGCCGGCACGGCAAGCCCCATCACATTCAATGGGCTGGTGCGCCAGTATTATCTGCGCGCCGAGGCGGAGTTGGGCGACCTGCAGGTCACGCTGGTCGACAAACAACATCGCAGTGAAAAGAGCCACGCGATCGCGCAGCGGCTGCGTCCGCAGATCGAGGAGATTGCCAAGCGCCACGGCGCCCGGGTCAAAGTGGTGGAAGTTCCACCGGGTCCGCCTGTCATGAGTCCGCTGGTGGCGGAGGTCTATGGTCCTGACGAAGCCGGTCGTCAGCAACTCGCGCAACGGATCGGCAAGGCTTTTGCGCAGACCGATGACATTGTCGCAATCGACACCACGATCAAGGAAGATGCGCCCCGCGTGCATCTGAGCGTCAACCGTCAGCGCGCCGAAGTGCTCGGAATATCCGCTGCCGCGATCGCGCAAACCGTCCACGGTGCGTTATCCGGCATGGACGCCGCTTATATGCACGACGCCTACAGCAAATATCCGGTCCCGGTGCGTCTGCAACTTCCGCGCGCGTCGCAGGTCGGCCTGGAGTCGCTGTTGGCGCTTCCGTTGCGGGCAGCCAATGGCCGGATGGTGCCGCTTTCCGAGCTGGTCACGGTTGAACGAAACGCCATCGACAAGCCCCTGTACACCAAGGATCTGAAGCCGCTTTCGTACGTCTTCGGGGATATGGCGGGCAAGCTCGATTCGCCGCTCTATGGGTTGTTTGCGATTCGTCCCCAGCTCGATATCGCTGCATTGCCCGGAACCGGCGCGCTCGGCGAGTACTGGATTCGCCAGCCGTCGGACACCTACCGTGAGTACGCCATCAAGTGGGACGGCGAATGGCAGATCACCTACGAGACGTTTCGCGACATGGGGGCAGCCTACGGGGTGGGGCTGATCCTCATCTATCTGCTGGTCGTCGCCCAGTTCAGGAGCTATACGACGCCGCTCGTCATCATGGCGCCGATTCCGCTGACCCTGATCGGCGTGATGCCCGGACACGCTCTGCTCGGCGCCCAATTCACGGCGACCTCAATGATCGGGATGATCGCGCTTGCCGGGATCATCGTGCGCAATTCGATCCTGCTGGTGGACTTCATCGAGCTGCAGGTTGCACGTGGCGTGCCCTTCACGCAGGCCGTTGTGCAATCGGCGGCCGTGCGCGCGCAACCGATCGCGCTCACCGGTCTGGCCGCAATGATCGGTGCGTTCTTCATCCTCGACGATCCGATCTTCAATGGTCTGGCCATTTCGCTGATCTTCGGCATCCTGGTGTCGACCGTGCTGACGCTGGTCGTGATTCCGGTGATGTATTTCGCGATGTACCGCAAACAATACCCCGTTCACTGACACGCACTAACACCCACTCACACCCACTCACACCCGCTCACACCTTCAGGAGCTAATCATGACAGTCGACCGTTACATCCGGGTTTTTGCAGGCCTTTTCATCCTCGTATCGCTTGCGCTTGGCGTTGAGCAAAGCCCGATCTTCGTCAGCCGATGGGCGTTGGCCTTCACGGCTTTCGTGGGCTTGAATCTGCTGCAGTTCGGATTCACGAACGTTTGCCCGCTGGGCTTCATCCTGCGCAAACTCGGTGTGCCGGACGAAAAGGGCGGCAGTGGTAAGACTGCCTGTTGCGGTTGATCAGTCCCATGATTGACCTACCGGGCGTTGATGCAACGCCCGACCCGATGACGAACTGGCCTGTTGCGGGTGCAGCGCAGGTCAGGACAAAGGAGTAGATCTTGCAAACCACACCTCGATCCGGAGGCCGCATTGCGGCGATCTGCCTCGCGCTGAGCCTTGCGTTCACCGCGAAGACCAGTGCCGCCATCGACCTGGCCCAGAGCTGGCAACTCGCCCTGATGCATGATCCCGTGTATGCCGCAGCCCGGGCCAACTACCGCGCGATGATGGAAAAGATGCCGCAAGCGCGATCGGCGCTGCTGCCGCAAGTGGCGGCCTCTGCCGCAGGCGGCTACCTGGACAGCCGCGCGAATACGGCCTTTGGCCAGGTCTACCAGAATTCAAACGGTGCCTGGGCACTGACCTTGTCGCAACCGATTTTTAACTGGTCCGCCTGGCAAACCTACGAGCAATCCAAGCTTGTGGTCGCCAGCGCGGAAATTCAGCTGCAGATCGCTTATCAGGATCTGGTGCTCAGAGTTGGCCAGGCTTATTTCGATGTGCTTGCCGCGCAGGATACGCTGGCGGCGCTTGAGGCGGAGCAGCGCGCGATCGGCGAGCAACTCGCTTCGGCCACGCGTCGCTTCGAGATGGGCAAGGCGACCATCACGGATACCTACGAATCGCAATCGCGTTATGACCTTGTCACCGCCAATATCATTGGTGCGCAAAACGTCGTGCAAAACGCAAAAGACATTCTTGCCAGAATTCTGGGTCAGCCGACCGATCAGTTGTCCGTGCTGCCCTATAGCGTTGCCTTGCCTGCGCCAGTGCCGAACCAGCTGCAGAAGTGGTCCGAACAAGCCCAGGCAGCGAATCTTGAACTGATCAGGGCGCAACTGCAAACCCGCATTGCCGAAGCAGACGTCGAAATAGCCAAAGGTGGCAACTACCCCACCGTGAGCGTGTTCGCCTCGTCATCCAGCAACACGCTCGGCAACATGGCGGTGCAGCCGTATTACAACGGGCGCACCGTCGATAACGTGGTCGGCGTCATGGTGAGCGTGCCGATCTACTCAGGCGGCGCGGTGACTTCGCGTGTCGCGGAAAAAAGCGAACTCCAGCAGAAATCGACTTTTGATCTGGAGGCTGCCAAGCGGCAGGCCTTGCAACAATCGCAGCAGTACTTCAATGGCGTGACGTCCGGACTCGCCCGCATCAAAGGGTTGGAAGCGAGCGAGAAGTCAAGCAGGTCCTCCCTGCAGGCTAATCGCACTGGGTATGAAGTCGGGGTTCGTATCAACCTGGATGTCTTGAATGCGCAGCAGCAACTCTATGCGACGATGCGCGAGCTGACCCTGGCCCGGTACAACACCGTGATCGTCGGCCTGCGGCTTCGGGCGAATAGCGGGGTGCTGTCGGAGGCCGATCTGCTGGCCATCAACCCGCTATTGCGCGAGCCCGGTACGCC
>JADZBO010000013.1 GCA_020851995.1 Burkholderiaceae bacterium | reverse complement strand
CGCGGCCGCAGGCCTGGTTGCGACCGCGTCGCGAAGCCGACATTTTCCACGCCAGGGCGCTGTGCGCCGAATACGGTGTGTGCCTTGCGCTGGACGGCACCGCTTTGCCAGCCGCGCTTCTGCCCCGCGGCCTGCTCTGGGTGGAGCCAGGCATCGATTGGGCCGAATTGAGCCCCGTCGCCGGTGGGCAGGGTGGCTGGAGAGCGGACGGCGGCTGTCGCATCGCGGCGCTTCAGGACGCGGGTGTGTCGATGCTTGCGGGCGCCGATCGCTCACAAAGCGTGGCGGGCTGGTTCGCTTCGCGGGCTGCGGCTGACTGGATGCCGGGCGCCGGTTGGCGTAGCGGAGTCATCCGGGTCGAGGTGTTGCTCGCGGATGGCACGGTCGCGACGCTCGGGCCCTTTGGCGCCGACGCTCGTGAGCCGCTGGATTCGCTCACCGTGCAGCAGATGGTGCCGCGGCTTTTCGAACTGGCGGGGGCTGAACCGGCGCGTGCCTGGGCGCGCCAGGCGCACTGGCCCGCGCGCCTGCGTCTGGATGTGTTGAATCCCCCTCCGGGCTCGGAGGTGAATCTGGCCTGGCTGCTTGCGGGGCATGGCGGCTGCCTTGCGTGGGTGCGCACGGTATGGTTCGCGGATAGTCCGCAAGCCACCGGGTTCGCTTCCCCAGGGGATAACCCGACAATCCCCGCCAGTCCGACGGATTCGGCGGACTCTGAGACCTTATTCGCTGCACATACGCTTGATCAGGAGGTCAAGCGCATCGTGGATCCGCAGGGCGTTTTCACGCCGACCCCGTAAATTTTCCGACCAAAGCAAGCCTGCGCGTCATACCGTCATCCGCGGTTGGATTTATGGGGATAGAATCGGCTTCTCTTCAGTCAATCGGTGTCTTCACATCATGGAAGAAAACTTCCGCAAGGCGGCGCTCGAATATCACGAACAGGGACGTCCCGGAAAGATTTCGATCGCCCCCACCAAGACGCTGTCCAATCAGCGCGACCTCGCGTTGGCTTATTCTCCCGGGGTGGCCGCGGCCTGCGAGGAAATCGTCAGCGATCCCGCGAACGCGTTTCGTTACACCGCGCGGGGGAACCTGGTTGGCGTCATCACCAACGGTACTGCGGTGCTTGGACTTGGCAATATCGGGCCGCTGGCTTCCAAGCCGGTGATGGAGGGCAAGGCGGTTCTGTTCAAGAAGTTTGCCGGCATCGACGTCTTCGATATCGAGATCAACGAACAGGATCCCGATAAGCTCGTCGAGATTATTGCAGGGCTCGAGCCCACTTTTGGCGGCATCAACCTCGAAGACATCAAGGCACCCGAGTGCTTCATCGTCGAGCGCAAGTTGCGCGAACGGATGCGCATTCCGGTGTTTCATGATGACCAGCATGGCACCGCCATCACGGTGTGTGCGGCGTTTATCAACGGACTCGCGGTCGTGGGCAAGGATATTGCCAGCGTCAAGGTGGCTGTTTCGGGCGCGGGTGCCGCCGCGCTGGCGTGCCTGGATCTGATGGTCGACCTCGGACTGCCCCTGAAAAATATCTGGGTGAGCGACATCGAGGGGGTTGTGTACGAGGGTCGCAAAGTCCTGATGGATCCGGACAAACTGCGTTTCGCACAGAAAACCGACGCGCGAACGCTTGGCGATATCATCGAGGGCGCCGACGTATTCCTGGGCTTGTCCGCCGGCGGCGTGCTCAAGCCCGACATGGTGCGGGCGATGGCGAAGAATCCGCTGATCCTGGCGCTGGCCAATCCCAATCCCGAAATCCTGCCTGAGCACGCGCACGCGGTGCGCGACGATGTGGTGATGGCGACGGGCCGATCCGATTACCCGAACCAGGTGAACAACGTCCTGTGCTTTCCGTACATATTTCGCGGCGCGCTGGATGTGGGCGCCACCACGATCACGCGCGGGATGGAGAAGGCTGCCGTGCGCGCCATCGCGCAACTGGCTCAGGAAGAGCAGAGCGAGGTCGTCGCCGCAGCCTACGGTGCCTACGATACGGCGTTCGGCCGGGAATCCCTGATCCCCAAGCCATTTGATCCGCGTCTGATCGTGCGCATTGCGCCCGCAGTGGCCAGGGCGGCAATGGCAGAGGGTGTCGCCACGCGTCCCATCGCGGATCTCGAGGCCTACGTCGAGGAACTTGAGCAGTTTGTGTACCGTTCAGGTGCGTTCATGAAGCCGCTGTTCGCCGCGGCGAAGTCGCGCGTGCGCGAGGGCGGCAAGGCACGCATCGTGTTTACAGAGGGCGAAGACGAACGCGTCCTGCGCGCCGTGCAGGTCGTGGTCGACGAAAAACTCGCCCGCCCGATCCTGGTGGGGCGTCCGGCGGTGCTCGCGGCCCGAATCGAAAAGTATGGTCTTCGGCTGCGCCTGGGCGAAGACGTGGAGGTCGTCAACTCCGAGCACGACGAGCGCTTCCACCGCTACTGGACCACCTACTGGGAGCTGATGTGCCGGCGCGGCGTCACCAAGGAAATGGCGCGCGTCGAAATGCATCGCCGGTTGACGCTGATCGGCGCGATGATGGTGCGTTTTGGCGAAGCCGACGGCATGATCTGCGGAACCATCAGTGGCTACAACCATCACCTCAAATATATCGATCAGGTCATCGGCAAGCGCCCGGGTACTCATACCTATGCCGCGATGAATATCCTGCTGCTGGCGGAGCGCACGCTGGCGATGGTCGACACGCATGTCAACGATGACCCCACGGCTGAGCAGGTCGCCGAAATGACAGTCGCGGCGGCCGCGCAGATGCGCAGGCTCAACCTGGTGCCCAAAGTCGCGCTGCTGTCGCGCTCAAGCTTCGGTTCGGGCAGTTCGGCCTCCGGCGCGAAGATGTCCAGAGCCCTTGAACTGATTCGCGAACTGGCGCCAGACCTCGAGGTGGACGGCGAAATGCACGGCGATGCGGCGCTTGACGAGGAGTTGCGCAAGCGCATCATGCCCTGGACCACGCTCAAGGGCTCGGCGAACCTGCTCGTCTGCCCCGGCATGGATTCGGCGAACATCGCCTACAACCTGCTCAAGACTGCCGCGGGCGGCAACATCGCGGTCGGTCCTTTCCTGTTGGGGGTGAACGCCCCGATTCACATCCTGACATCGAGTTCGACGGTGCGCCGGATCGTGAACATGACAGCCCTGACCGTTGTGGAGGCCAATTTGCCCGGGCATATTTGAGCCAGTTTCCAATTGTCATGAATCTTCGATTGATTCAATCCGTTTATCTCGATACGATGCAAACTCGCTAAGCGATGGAAGCCTTGATGAGGGGGCCATTGGTATGAGCAAGGTAGTAGATTCAAAACTGAAGCAGTTGCTGCAGCGTGGCGGTGAAGCCGAGCCCGGCCAGACCCTCGAGTCGCTCATGGGCCCCGCGACCGAGCGCGGGCTTGCCTGGTGCGTTGCGGATTGCGACAAGGCACGCAGCCGATCGGCGGTTTTTCGCGCGATCGTCAAGGCGGTCGACTTTCCGGAGTTTTTCGGCAGTAGCTTCGATTCGCTCTACGACTGCCTGAGCGACACACTGCTCGACCAGAAAGCCGGCGTCGTGCTGGTGCTGGATAAATTGCATTCGGCCGATCCCGGGATTGTCCAGGATGGCCAGGACTTCATGCAGACGTTGCAGGACGCCGTCGATTTTGCCCAGGAAAGCGGCCGGGTGTTTATCTACTCGATTAACCACGCTGGCAAGCACCCTGAACCCATCCCCGGTGTGGTCCACAACTGGAGCGATAGCCCAGAGTAGGGGCTATCAGCCCTGCCGCGCAGGTCACCGCGGAAACTCGGGCCAGATCGGCAGTGCAGGTCACGGAGGAGACTCGGACCAGACCGGCCGTGGAGGTCACTGCGGAGACCTCGGCCGGATCGGTCGTTGCAGGTACTACCAGCCCTGCAGGGCTGTCACCGCGGAAACCAGAGCCAGGCCGGCTGTTTCGGTGCGCAGTACGCGCGGGCCGTAACGCACCGCTTTCGCCCCCGCACGCTGAGCAGTGGCAATTTCCTCGTCATCCCAGCCGCCCTCGGGGCCGATTAACAGCGCCACGCCGGCTGGCTTGCCCGCCTGAGACAGCGCGGCGCTCAGCGCCAGGGGCGCTGCGGGGTCGCAGATTAACCTGAGATCAGCACCCGCCGGTGCAAGAGCCCGGGCAAGCGTTGTGGGTGCGTCCAGGCGCATGAGCCGGTTGCGACCGCATTGCTCGGATGCTGCGATGATGATCCGCTGCCAGTGCTGCATGCGCTTTTCGAGGCGCTGGCCCGATAGCTGGGTGATGCTGCGTCTTGCGGTGACTGGTTGCAGTTGGCTGACCCCGAGCTCCACGGCCTTTTCGACGATCCAGTCCATTTTGTCGCCACCGGGCAACCCCTGAAGTAGCGTCACGCGGCCGAGCAGTTCGGCGTCGCGGTCTGATTGCCCACCCAGATTCACCCACACGGATTTCCCCTCGAAGCGGACGCTTCCGGGGATCTCGCCGCCGCGCCCATCGAACAGGATGACCGGATCGCCTTCAGCGAGCCGCAGCACCCGGACATGGTGTGCAAGGGCGTCCGGGAGTTCGAGCGTGGTGCCGGGCTGAACCGGTTGCGGGCAGTAAAAGCGGGGCGCGGACATGGGAGCGGATCAGGGATTCCACGGGTGTTAAAATCCACTGTTTTGTAACCCATTTTTCGATCCCGTGATCGCCCCGGCGGGACATATCGCATGAACGCAACCGATTCCGCCCCGCTTCACCTTGCCAATGCCATCCGCGCCCTGGCCATGGACGCTGTCCAACAGGCCAACTCCGGACATCCCGGTGCCCCCATGGGCATGGCGGAAATGGCGCAGGCGTTGTTTACCCGTCATCTGCGTCACAATCCGGCCGATCCGGCCTGGGCCAATCGCGATCGGTTCGTGCTCTCCAACGGGCACGCCTCGATGCTGCTGTACGCAACGCTGCATCTCACCGGCTACGACCTGCCGATGGATGAGCTGCGTAATTTCCGTCAATTGCATTCGCGCACTCCCGGGCATCCGGAGGTGGGTGTCGCGCCCGGCATCGAAACCACCACCGGCCCGCTCGGGCAGGGGCTGGCCAATGCCGTCGGCATGGCATTGGCCGAAGCGCTGCTGGCGGCTGAATTCAATCGTCCCGGCCACACGGTGGTCGATCATCACACCTACGCCTTTGTGGGTGACGGATGCCTGATGGAAGGCATTTCTCACGAAGTGTGTTCGTTGGCGGGCACGCTGCGTCTGTCCAAGCTGGTCGTGCTGTATGACGACAACGGGATCTCGATCGACGGCAACGTCGAAAACTGGTTTTCCGATGACACCGCGCGTCGTTTCGAAGCCTATGGCTGGAACATCGTCCGCGTGGCCGACGGTCACGATGTCGAGGCTGTCGACCAGGCCATCGCCCAGGCTCGCCGCATGGGTGCGGCCGATCATCGCCCGACGCTGGTGATTTGCCGCACAGTCATCGGACAGGGTGCGCCCAATGTGGCCGGCACCGACAAAGTGCACGGTGCGCCGCTGGGTGCTGCCGAAATCGCCGCTACGCGCGCTGCGCTGCCATGGCCGCACGCGCCGTTCGAAATCCCTGAGTCGGTCTATCGCGGCTGGGACATGCGCGAGGCGGGTGCCGCGGCGCAGTCGCAATGGCAAAAGACCTTCGATGCCTACGCAGCGCAGTATCCGGCTGAGGCCGCCGAGCTCGTGCGGCGCATGCGCGGTGATCTGCCCGCCGGTTTCGCCGATGCCGCGCGCGCGCTGCTGGAATCCGTCAATGCCCGCGCCGAAACGGTCGCAACCCGCAAGGCCTCGCAGCAGGCGATCACCGCGCTGGTCGAGCTGTTGCCGGAAATGCTGGGCGGTTCGGCCGACCTGACCGGATCGAACTTTACCGACTGGAAGGGCGCGACACCGGTGCGCGCCGCCAGTTCCGGCATCCAGTTCGGTCGCCACATCAACTATGGCGTGCGCGAATTCGGCATGGCCGCCATCATGAACGGGATTGCGCTGCACGGGGGCTACCTGCCTTTTGGCGGCACGTTCCTGACGTTCTCGGACTATTCCCGCAATGCGTTGCGCATGGCTGCCCTGATGAAGCAGCGCGTCGTGCACGTGTTCACCCACGACTCGATCGGGCTGGGCGAAGACGGCCCCACCCATCAGTCCATTGAGCATGCGAGCAGTTTGCGCCTGATTCCCAATCTGTCGGTCTGGCGGCCCTGTGACACGGTTGAAACCATGGCGGCGTGGCTTGCTGCGGTACGCCGGCCGACCAGCATCGGCATGGAGGTCCACGCAGGCGGGCCGACCGCCTTGCTGCTGTCGCGCCAGAATCTCCCGTTTGTCGCCCGTGACGCCGCCGCACTTGACGGTGTCTCACGCGGCGGCTACGTGCTGTCTGACGCGCCTGGCGCACGTGCCATCATCATTGCGACCGGATCCGAGGTTGCCCTTGCGCTTGAGGCACAAAAGCTGCTCGCCGCCGAGGGCCTGGCGGTGCGGGTCGTTTCCATGCCCAGCACAGATGTCTTTGACCGGCAGGATTCTGACTGGCGCGCGGCCGTGCTGCCCAGGTCACTGCCACGCGTCGCGGTCGAAGCGGGCACAAGCGCGCTCTGGCACAAGTACGTCGGACTGGACGGCGCGGTCGTCGGAATCGATACCTACGGCGAGTCGGCTCCTGCCGGCGTGCTGTTCAAGCACTTTGGGCTGACCGCCGACAAGGTCGCACAGGCAGTCAAGGCGGTGCTTTAATGGATTCAGCAGTTTGTTTCAGTTTCGTAAAATAACCGTGTCAATCAGGAGAAAACGTCATGACGATTCGCGTTGCAATTAACGGCTATGGCCGCATCGGCCGCAACATTCTGCGTGCGCATTACGAGGGCGGCAAAAAGCACGACATCCAGATCGTCGCGATCAATGATCTTGGCGATCCCAAAACCAACGCACACCTGACCCAGTACGACACGGCGCATGGCAAGTTTCCCGGTACCGTCGGCGTCGAAGGCGACTACATGGTCGTCAACGGCGACAAGATCCGCGTGCTGGCCAATCGCAATCCGGCCGAACTTCCCTGGGGTGAACTGGGTGTCGACGTGGTGCTCGAGTGCACCGGTTTCTTCACCAGCAAGGAAAAGGCCTCGGCCCACCTCAAGGGCGGCGCTAAAAAAGTCATCATCTCCGCTCCTGGCGGCAAGGATGTCGACGCGACCGTCGTGTTTGGCGTGAACCAGGGCGTGCTCAAGGCAACCGACACCGTCATTTCCAATGCGTCGTGCACCACCAACTGCCTGGCCCCGCTGGTCAAGCCGCTGCATGAAGCCATCGGCGTCGTTACCGGCCTGATGACGACCATTCACGCTTACACCAATGACCAGGTGCTGACCGACGTCTACCACGAAGATCTTCGCCGTGCCCGTTCGGCCACGATGAGCATGATCCCGACCAAGACGGGTGCTGCGGCGGCTGTGGGTCTGGTGCTGCCTGAGCTCAACGGCAAACTCGATGGCTTTGCGATTCGCGTCCCGACCATCAACGTGTCGCTGGTTGACCTGACCTTCATCGCCAAACGCGAAACCACGGTCGAGGAAGTCAATGGCATCCTCAAGGCCGCTGCGTCCGCAGGCCCGCTCAAGGGAATCCTGACCTATAACGCTGAGCCACTTGTCTCGATCGACTTCAACCACAACCCGGCTTCGAGCAACTTTGACGAGACCCTGACGAAAGTGTCGGGTACGCTGGTCAAGGTGTCGTCCTGGTATGACAACGAGTGGGGCTTCAGCAACCGCATGCTGGACACCACCGTTGCGCTGATGTCGGCAAAGTAATACGCGATCAAGGGGCCCTTCGGGGCCCCTTTGTTCATGGGTAGTGCATGCCCCACCACCGTCGTTCGGCCTTTTGCTTCCAAGATCATGACTCAAGTTAAAACGCTCTCTGGCCTCGCCAGCGCCGGCCAACTCGCCGGCAAACGGATTTTCATCCGCTCCGATCTCAACGTCCCTTTTGATGACGCCGGCAAGATCACCGAGGACACCCGTATTCGTGCCTCCGTGCCTGCGATCCGCATGGCGCTGGATGCCGGGGCCGCGGTCATGGTGACATCGCATCTGGGCCGCCCGACCGAGGGCACGCTGACACCGGAGGATTCGCTGGCACCCATCGCGGCGCGTCTCTCCGAGTTGCTCGGTATGCCCGTGCCTCTGGTGCAGAACTGGGTGGATGGCGTCGCCGTGGCTCCGGGCCAGGTAGTGCTGCTGGAAAACTGCCGCTGCAACAAGGGCGAAAAGAAGAACGATCCGGCGCTGGCACGCAAAATGGCGGCGCTGTGCGACGTTTACGCCAACGATGCCTTCGGTACGGCGCACCGGGCTGAGGCAACGACCTACGGAATCGCCGAGTTCGCTCCAGTCGCCTGCGCGGGTCCCTTGCTGGAAGCCGAGCTTGACGCGCTGGGCCGGGCGTTGCTCAACCCCAGGCGTCCCCTGGTTGCAATCGTCGGCGGCTCGAAAGTGTCCACCAAACTGTCGATTCTGCAGTCGCTCGCCGACAAGGTCGATCAATTGATCGTCGGTGGTGGTATTGCCAACACCTTCATGCTGGCGTCGGGCCTGCCGATCGGCAAGTCACTCGCCGAGCCGGATCAGCTTGACCAAGCCCGCGCGGTCATCGAAAAGATGAAGGCGCGTGGTGCGGCGGTGCCGATCCCGGTTGACGTGGTTTGCGCCACGACTTTTTCGGCGGATGCCGTGGCCACGGTGAAGTCATCCCAGGATGTGGCTGCAGACGATCTGATCCTCGACATCGGTCCGAAAACCGCCGAGCAACTGGCAGCAATCCTGCACAAGGCCGGCACGATCGTCTGGAACGGCCCGGTCGGCGTGTTTGAATTTGAATCGTTCGCCAACGGCACCAAGGTGGTTTCCCAGGCAATCGCCGATTCTGCCGGATTCTCGATCGCAGGTGGTGGGGATACGCTGGCTGCGATCTCGAAGTTTGGAATCACCGACCGCGTTGGATACATCTCGACCGGTGGCGGCGCCTTCCTGGAGTTTCTTGAAGGCAAGGTGCTGCCCGCTGTCGACATCCTGCAAAAGCGGGCGTGACTGTCCGACAGGGCTTGCGCGTGGTCGTTCGACCGGGCTTGCCCCAGTGCGCCGCAGGGGTGCGAACCGTTAGGATCGCACCCCCGCTCACCTATCCAGATCGCTTCAGATCAAGGTAGCTTCACTGCCTGGATATCAACGTCAGTCTTCGCACCCAAGCCGAGTGTTTTCGAGAACGACACCTGATGGCCGCGCGTCGTGATGTTGTCATCATGAATTGCAAAACCCACGGTGTAGACGCCACCATCCTTCAGCGTTTTATCGTCAGGATTGGTCAGGCCAAGAGGCCGAACAAGCACAACGGTCCACTTGCCATCTTTCCAGCTTGCCATCGCGTTATTGTCAGCAGCCGACCCCTTAGCGTCCGTGCGACTGACCAGATAGTCAGGGATCAGGTCGCCGACTTTCCATCCGGCATTGGGATCGAAGGGCACCGCATTGGTTTCTTTAATCAGGAAGTGATCACCCTTGCGAAGCTGATCTTCCGTGATTGAGCGGTAGCCCACCTTCTTTTCGTCCCACATGTACTTGGGTGCATGGGTCTTGGCATCCGCGTTACCGCTGAACATGTCCTTGCCTGCATCGGAAAGACGGAACTCCAGCACGTAGCCGTCATCCGCCATGCCGACAGGATAGCTGCGATGCGCGCGCCACTGAATCAGCTCAACAAACTTGCCATCGGCCTTGAGTTTGTTGATCTCGTCGACTGTCTTTCCGGTTTTCCAGTCGGAAGGGTTGGTGCGGGTGTCAGGCAGGTACTTACGCACATCGCGTTTATTGATGGCGGTCAGCAGCGGATTGGCGGCGACCTCTTCCTTGGTGAACTGCTTGGCCATATCCCGCTGGCCATCGTGGCAGGTCAGCCAGCAGCCTTGTTTGTCAAAGCCAGGAACCCGCCCATCGTCGATGATGATGGACATGCGATCTTCGTAAATGCCGGGCTGCTTGCCATCCTGCACGACTTTATCAAGTTTCGGGTAGCCCCAGACTTTCCATTCCTTGCCGTCATAGCGCAGATACTGGTGCTCGGTGCCCGGGAATGGATTATCGGTTTTCCATTCGTAACGCAGGTACATGTTCTTGTCGTCATACGCCGCTTGCACACTGAGGTCTTTGTAACCACTCTTGCCCTTGATGGGCATAGGCTCCAGCGGGCCGCCCTGTACGATCTTGTTGCCCATGTTCTTCTCAGCATTTTTGCTGTCATGACAGGACACGCAGGAATCTCCTCTCTCGACTTCCTTGGCGGCACCTTTGTGCGCGTCGCTGCGCAGCCATTCGTACGAGGATTGCCCCGGGT
>JADZBO010000012.1 GCA_020851995.1 Burkholderiaceae bacterium | reverse complement strand
TCACCGAGCGCCAGGCGGATGACATCCTCGACATGCGTCTGCGCCAATTGGCGCGCCTGGAGGGCTTTCGCATCGAGCAGGAGCTTGGCGAGCGCAAGGCAGACCGGGAGAAACTTCAGGAACTCGTGGAACAGCCTGCGGCGCTGCGCAAACTCGTGGTGCGCGAGATCGAAGCGGATGCCAAACAATACGGCGACGATCGCCGGACCCTGATTGAGGTTGCCGATCGCGCCGTCCTTGAAGTGCGTGTCGCCGATGAACCCGTGACCGTCATCGTGTCCAGGCAAGGGTGGCTGCGTGCCCGGCAGGGGCACAGTCATGACGTCGAGCAATTTGGCTACAAGTCAGGCGATGCGTGTTATGGCGTCTTCGAGTGTCGCAGTACCGACACGCTCATTGCTGTGGGCAGCAACGGACGCGTGTATTGCGTTGCTGTCTCCGCATTGCCGTCGGCCCGCGGCGACGGCGCGCCGGTCACCTCGATGATCGACCTGGAGCCGGGAACGCGCGTCGATCACATGTTCGCGGCGGCTTCGCAGACGCGTTGGCTGCTATCTACGCGCATGGGGTTCGGGTTCTCCACACGGGTGGCCGACATGACAAGTCAGAAGCGTGGCGGCAAGCAGTTCGTGACTCTGGAGCAGGGCGACACGCTGTTGCGCCCTGTACCGCTTTACGATCAAGCCCTGCATGTGGCATTTCTGACGCGCAAACTGCGCTTGCTGGTCATCGAGACTGCTGAGATCAGGAGCCTCGCGGCCGGCGGCCGGGGTACGACCTTGATGGGCATCGATCCGCCAGACGTGCTCGAACAGGTCGTGCCGATCACCCACGCGGGCCTGCGCGCTTCGGGCATTTATCGCAACAAACCGACTGACGATATTCTCGCCGGGGAGACGCTCGCGCCATACCTGTCCAAACGAGCGCGCAAAGGCCGGCAACTGGTCGTTCGTGTGAAGGAACCCATCTTGTCGCCGGTGCTTTAGTCAGAGCACGTGTGCATCGACCAGATTTCAATTGAGTCACTCCGTTGGGACGGACAAGCGAGTCAAGATAAAATGCACTGCAGCAAAGGTTCTGAAAGCACCCGGGCGGATGAATTCGCCAGCCCGGAATGCTTCAGCGCTTTCGATTGACGTCATCTTCACACACATTGCGCAGCTATGTCCTACCAGGTCACCCTCAATCCCAGCCAGCACCAGTTCCGCGCCGAGCCGGATCAGTCCGTGCTCGACGCCGCGCTCGCCGCCGGCGTTCTGCTGCCCTACAGTTGCCGCAGCGGTGCGTGCTCAACCTGCAAGGCGCGGGTCGTTTCCGGTACATGCGATGCTGGCCCCACCGTCGCCCAGGTCCTTGCCCCCGAGGAGATCGAGGCGGGCTATACCTTGCTGTGCCAGGCTCGCGCGACCTCCGATCTCGTTGTCGAATCACGCGAAGTCCGGCTTGCCAGCGATATTCAGGTGCGCAAGCTTCCCGCGCGCGTCATGGAAATCCGGCGCGCGGCACCCGACGTGACACTGCTCACCCTGCAGTTGCCTGCGGCAGAACCTTTCAATTTCAACGCCGGGCAGTATGTCGAAGTCATTCTCAAGAATGGCAAGCGCCGCAGTTATTCGATGGCCAACGCACCGCATCTCGCCGGCAAACTCGAGTTGCATATACGGCATCTGCCGGGTGGTTTGTTCACCGACCATGTTTTCGGCGCGGGCGAGACGGCCATGAAAGAGCGCGAAATCCTTCGTCTTGAAGGGCCGCACGGTTCGTTCTTCCTGCGTGAAGACAGCAAGAAGCCGATCATTCTGCTGGCCAGCGGAACTGGCTTTGCCCCCATCAAAGCGATCGTCGAACATATGCAGCACCTGCAGATCGATCGTCCGGTGCGCCTTTACTGGGGCGGGCGCCGGCCTGCCGACCTGTATATGGACGGACTTGTACACGAATGGGTTGCCAGCTTGCCGAACTTTTCCTACGTGCCCGTCGTCTCCGATGCTCTGCCTGACGATGCGTGGTCTGGCCGCAGCGGTTTCGTCCACCACGCCGTCATGGCGGATTTCCCCGATCTGAGCGCGCACCAGGTTTACGCCTGTGGGGCACCGATCGTGGTTGATTCGGCCAGGCGCGATTTTGTGAAAAAATCCGGCCTGCCGGAAGATTCATTTTTTGCCGACGCGTTTACGTCCGAAGCCGACATCGCCGCCGCTCAGGGCTGACGTCTGGTGGCCCGGCCCTGCCGTGATGACCCGTCAGTGCGCATGGTACGCTTCGCATTTGAAACACTTTGTTAACTGCATCGCCTATTCCAAGAGGATTCCAGATTGAGTTATTCAGCCCGCTTTTCGGCCCTTTTCGGGGCAAGTCTGCTTTCTGCCGGCGTCGCGTGCGCCGATCCCGTCGAAGTTCTCATCTGGCATACCCTCAATCAGCATAATGCTGCGGAGTTCCAGAAACTTACGCAGCAATTCAACAAAGAGCAGTCGGACGTTAAGGTTGTCGTGCGCGGGTTTCCCAGCCAGGCGGCGATGCTCAGCCCCCAAGCCCGCCAGGAGGCCGAAAAGCGCAAGCCCGACCTCGTCCAGCTTGATGACAACCATTCGCCCGAGTTCGTTTCGCAACACAAGGAAATTGTTCCCCTTTATCAGTTGCTCAAGCAGTTCCCGATTGCCGATCTGGGCTGGTATCTGCCGCAGACCACAGGTTTCGTGCGCGACAGCAAGAATCAGTTGCTCGCATTTCCTTTCATGGCTGAAATCCCGGTCATGTTCTACAACCTGGACGCCTATCGCAAGGCAGGCCTGAATCCGGCGCAACCAGCGGCAACCTGGACGGATTTGCAAGGTCATCTGATTGCGCTGCGTGACAAGGCCGATATCGATTGCCCCTACGCGACCAGCCAGGAGGTGCTCGTTCACTTTGAAAGCCTGGCGCCGATCAATAACACCCTCTACGCGACGCCCAATAACGGACTGGACAATGCCAAGGGACTGATGCTCAACTTCGACAGCACCTATATGCGCCATATGGCCATCATGGTGAGCTGGAAGAAGTCATTGTTGTTCACGAACTACAGCAACGGCAATGAACCCGACAAGCTCTTCGCGGAAGGCAAGTGCTCGGTACTGACCTCCGGTTCCGGAGCGCTTGGCCAGTTTCAGGCTGTGCGCGGCCTGAAGACAGGGGTCGCACCCATTCCATACCACCCGCTGGCAACCAGCAAGCCCGGTGCCCCTTTCGTGACCGGATCCGCGCTTTGGGCCACCTCGGGTCATTCCAGGGACCAGAACAAGGCGATGATGAGCTTCCTCGCATTTCTGTCTAAACCGGTACTTGCCGCGCAGTGGCATCAGCGCACGGGTTACCTGCCACTGACAGACGCTGCATTCCGTGCTGCAGACGTTGCGTTTTACGACAGCATGCCGGGCGTGCGGCAGATCATTGAGCAGATGAAACGCACCCCTGAGAAGAACCAGCGTGGTTTCCGTCTGCCCAACTACACCAAGATCGAGCCGATCCTGGTTCGCGAGTTCGATGCGTCCATGTCTGACAAGACGCCGCCAATCGCGGCACTCAATGTGGCCATGGAGCAGGCCAAGCCCCTGTTGCAACAGGGCGAGCCGCAGCCAAAACCGGCTCCGGCGGCACGCAAGAAGTAGGGCGTTTTCAGGCCCAATCCGCACAGCGGAACCTGCAGAACTGCACCCCGGAAGTTGGACTGAGTTCCAGCCTCCGGGGTGCAGTTCTCATTTGGGCTCCGTTTTGGGCTCCGTTGTGCTTGTGCGCCTGGCGTCGAACACTGCACCAGCATGGGCGCACTCTTGATTTTCTGACCTCCGTCACCCTGCGCTTTCGATCCATGCGTGGGAATCGCAATTGTTGTGCAGGCCCGCTCGCGGCACCATCTCGCCTCAATGTTTGCAGGCTGGTGGACGATGGTCGCGCTCAGGTTTTGTTGTCAGGTTATGTTGGTTTCGCACCTGGTTGGTTGCGCGGGCGATTCCGGCGCGAGCGCAGGTCCCGCGTGGTCGGGTGCGGAATCGTCGGGTGCCGCGCCGGCGCCCGCAGGGCCTCTTGATTTCGGCTGGCGCTTGTCTGGCCATCGTGATGTCGCGCCGTTGCAAGTGTTTTCGGATGCACGACAGACCTGGCTGCAATGGAATCCTGGACAATCTTTACCGGCCATCCTTGCCGCAGGAGCGGACGGGGAGCGTGTCCTGGCCTATTCCCGCCAGGAGCCTTACACCGTCATCGAGGGTCACTGGCCAGAGCTTGTCTTTCGTGCGGGTGCGCGCCAGGCAAATGCCCGCCGACGCGGGCGCGTCCCGTCTCGCGGCATTGCCTCGGTTGAATCCCGTCGTTTGACACCGGACACGACACCTGACACGACACCGAACACGACACCGGACACGACTCCGGATGCGTCACCTCCTGCTGCGCAACGGACAACAGGAAGTGAGCAACGCCCTCTAGGCGAGAGCCCGCTCACTGGGGGCGGGGACTCCTTTGGACCGACCCGCGCGGCCTACGCCGTGACTCCCGATGATATCTACCTGCGGCAGGCGTTGACCCGCTGGACCGGTCTGAGCGGGTGGCGGTTTCAGCCTGAACATTGGGCCGTCGATGTGGATGTGCCAATCTCGGCAGGGGATACGTTCGGAGACGATTTTGTACCGGCGGTTCAGGC
>JADZBO010000011.1 GCA_020851995.1 Burkholderiaceae bacterium | reverse complement strand
GAGCTTGCCGGTGAACTTGCCTGAGCCGGCACCGAGGTCGACGACGGTCGATGCGGCGTCGATGCCAAGCGCCTCGAACGTGAAGCGCAGCGCTTCGTCGGGATATTCGGGACGTCCCCTTTCGTACGTGGCGGAGGTTTCGTTGAACCCGGCAGCCTTGGTTTGTATCGACATGGTCACTCCTAGGGGTTTCCCTGACAGAAACATATTAGAGGCAAGTTGCGGGCAAGGCTCGTCACGATCTCGTATATCCTTGCTGCAAATAAATAATTAAACGTTCATACCCCAAGAACAAGTATTTCCGGAGGAGACCATCATGGCGATACGTCGAAGCACGCTTTTTCCCGCTTTTGTCCTGGCCGCAGGCCTGTGTGCGTCGGTCGCGTCGGCGGTGGCCCAGCCCATCAAGGTCGGCTGGCTGTCCTCGTTGACGGGGCCGCTGTCATCGGCAGCCCTGGCCGAAAACGAGGGAGTCAAGCTCGCGGTCGAAGAAATCAACGCCCGTGGCGGCATACTCGGGCGCCAGATCGAGTTGCTGACGCGCGACACCGCCGGTGACCCGACCAAGGCAGTGAACTTCGCCCAGCAACTGGCTTTCAGCGATAAGGTCAGCTTCGTCATCGGGCCAGTCAATTCCGGCGAAGGGCTGGCCGCCACGCCAATCCTGGCGCGCGCTGGCGTACCGAACCTGGTGATCGGCGCCGTCGATGAACTCATCGACCCCAAGAAGTATCCGCGCGCGTTCCGGATGATCAATACCAACGCCCAGTGGATCTCGTCGGCGAACAGCTATGCGATCGACGTACTCAAAAAGAAAAAGGTCGCCATCATCGCCGACACCTCGGGCTATGGCACATCCAGCGCCAAGACCGCGACCGAAATGCTTGAGAGAATCGGCATCAAGCCTGTTTATTCCGTGCTGGTCGACAACAACAAGACCGACCTCACCGACGAGATGACCAAGGCGCGCAACGCGGGCGCCGAAGTGGTCATGCCGTGGTCGGCGGCGACGGGATTGCTTGCCCGCTTGCTCAATGCGCGCGGAGAAATGGGCTGGGACGTTCCGGTCGTGGGGCACCCCGCGCTGATGGCCGCGCAGATCCGCAAGCTGCTTAACAAGCCGGAGTACTGGGAAAAGACCTATGCCGCCGGGTATGTCAGCACCACCTTTCTCCCGGATGGCAAGTTGCCGGCTCGTACGCAGGCGCTTGTAGACAAGATGCGCCCGCGCCTGGGCGGCGGCGAGATCGATGTGCTGTTCTGGTGGATCGCCCTCGGCTACGACACCGTGATGATGATCGAACACGCTGTCAAGACGGCAGGTTCGACCGACCCGGCTGCGATCCAGAAGGTGATGGAGGCGACCAAAAATCATGCGGGCGTTTATGGCACCTACAGCTACAGCCCGACCGAACGCAATGGCTTTCCCGACAGCGGCATGATGATGAATGTCGCCAGCACGTTCAAGGACGGAAGCTTCAAGCCCGCGCCGCGCTGAGGTCGGTCGCCCATGTTGAGCGTTTTCGTCACGGGTCTCGCCACGGGCATGCTGTTCGCGGCGGTGGCTCTGGTCTACAACGTCATGTTCTCGACCTCGAAGGTGTTGTCCGTCACCACGGGCCACATCTCGATGCTCGGGGGCGTGTTCGGCGCCTTTTTCATTAGTGCGCTGGGATGGCCCTGGTACCTTGCGCTGCTGGGTGCGGTGGCGATCGGCGCCGCCTTTGGCTGGCTGACCGAAGTGCTTGCCATCCGCCGTGTGCTGGCGCGCAGCGACGAGCATCTCTGGCTGCTCAGTACGCTGGCGCTGGCGACGATGGTGCAACAGGCCGTGGGGCTTTGGTGGGGCACTGAGCCGCGCCCCTTTCCGAGGCTGATTCCGCAGGATTTCGGCGCAGGCGCGGCTGACCAGAAGTTCTGGCTGCCGATCATCGTGGCGGCGCTGATGGCGATCGGCCTGGATCTGTTTTATCGCCGCACCATGTACGGCAAGCTGTTCCTCGCGATGTCGGAAGATCCGTTTGCTGCCCGTGCCCGGGGCGTGTCGACCGACCGGATTCGTCTGGTCTCTTATGTGCTCTCCGGTGCGTTGGGCGGCCTTGCCGGTTTTGCGGCGGGGCAGTTGACCTTCGCCTATTTTGCCCTCGGGCTGACGCTGACGCTCAATGGTTTCATCGCGCTGGCGGTCGGCGGCCTGGGCAGCAATATCGGTGCCCTGATTGGCGGCGTGGCGCTGGGCTTGCTCAACGCCTTCGCGAGCTACTGGTTTGGCGGCGAATATCAACAGACCATCGCCGTCGGCTTGCTGATGCTGGTGTTGCTTCTGAAGCCTGAGGGACTGCTTGGGTCAAGAAACGTGCGACCCGTGTAAGCCAGAGGAACACGCATGACCTTGACTCTACCCTCGCGAAAGCCGGCGATTGCGCTCGCAGTGGCCGCTTGTGTCCTGCTCTTGCTGCCATTCTGGGCGGCGGACCAGTACCAGCTTCACCTGGCCGCCCTGATCGCCGTTTATTGGGTGCTCATCGCCGGCCTGAATCTGGTGGTCGGCTACACCGGACAGCTGTCCATCGGGCACGTCGGCCTGTTGTCGATCGGCTCCTACGCGTTTTGCATTCTGGTGGGCAAATGGGGGCTCGATCCCTTTACGTCGACCGCCGTGGCTGGAATGCTCGGTGGTTTGTGCGGACTGGCACTCGGCTTGCCGTCGCTGCGGCTGCCGGGTTTCTATTTTGCGATGGCCACGATGGCGTTTGCGCTGATCGTCAACGAGATCATCCTGGCTCAGGTCGACCTGACCGGTGGCGGCGTCGGATTGATGGGGCCGCTGTACCCCGAGCCTTTCGACTCTCCGGCGGGGTTCTATTACCTCGCGTTGCTGGTTGCTGCGTTCGTCACGTTGCTGACCTGGAATCTCGCGCGCAGCATGTGGGGCCGGGGTTTGATGGCGGTTCGCGACAACCCGGTCACGGCGCAATCGGTGGGTGTGCCGGTCTTCAGGGCGAAGCTGGTCGTCTTCGTCTTCAGCGGCGTGACCGCGGGAGTCTCGGGAGCGTTGTTCGCCTCGCTGCAGAGCTACATCACGCCGGAGACCTTCGTCTTTGAACTGAGCATGTTCTTCTTTGTGTGCATCATCATCGGCGGGCGCGGCAGCATCCTCGGGCCTCTGCTCGGCACGGTGGTGCTGACAGCCTTGCCGGAGATGGTGGCGTCGCTGGCCAAGCTTGGCAATTTCTTCTACGGGCTGTTGTTGCTGGTGGTGGTGTTGCTGATCCCCGAAGGTATCGGCCGCATGCTGGAAAAGCTCTACGAAAAGTATCGCCCGCGCAAACAGCAGTCCGTGACGATCGTGCCGGAGCTTAAGCGACTTGAAGCAGCGATTGAGGTCGCCATCGCAGATGCGGGCCATCCGGATGCGCGCGACCCCGGCGCTGCGCTGCGCGCGGTTGAGATCACTAAACAGTTCGGCGGACTGGTGGCGCTCGAGGGGGTCAGTATCACCCTGACGCCGGGTCAGGTCCATGGGTTGATTGGCCCCAACGGTAGCGGCAAGACCACCATGCTGAACATGCTTTGTGGTTATTACCAACCCACCAGCGGCACGGTGAACTACCGCCACCGGGATATCGGCACCGCCCCGGTTCAGGACCGCGCGCGCATGGGAATCGCCCGCACCTTCCAGAAGCCGCGTTTGTTGCCCGAGCTCACGGTGCTGGAAAATGTCATGCTGGGTGCCTGGCAGCATTCGCGCGCAGGGTTTGTGGACGCGGCGTTTGGCTTGCCGTCGGTGCGTGCGGAGGACCGGCGGATTCGGGAG
>JADZBO010000010.1 GCA_020851995.1 Burkholderiaceae bacterium | reverse complement strand
TGCCTTTGCCCAGTCCGCCTCCGACAAACCCATGGTCGTCGTGATCCCGTTCTCGCCCGGGGGCGGCACCGATATCCTCGCGCGCATCGTCACCCCCCGCCTGGCGGAAAAGCTCTCCACCGTTGGCGTCGTTGAGAACAAGCCTGGCGCCTCCGGCGCCATCGGCGCCCAGTACGTCGCCCGCGCCGCGCCCGATGGCAAGACCCTGATGGTCGGGTCCATCTCGGAAATCGGCATCAACCCCAGCCTCTATCCCAAGCTGCCCTACGACGTCGAGCGGGATTTTGTCGCGGTGAGCCCGCTCGCGGCCACCCCGATGATGCTGGTCGTCAATCCCGCCTCGCCGATCAAGTCGGTCAAGGATCTGCTCGACATGGCGCGCGCCGAGCCGGGCAAGATCAATTTCGGGTCGGCGGGCGTGGGCAGCGGTGCGCACATGGCTGCGGAGCTCTTCATCTACGCCACCGGTATCAAGCTCACCCACGTGCCCTACAAAGGCACCGGTGCTGCAGTCGCAGACCTTGTCGGCGCGCAAAAGGACATGGTGATGTTCACCACGCTGCCCTCCGCTTCCGCATTCATCCGGTCGGGTCAACTGCGCCCGATTGCGGTGGCCACGAAACAGCGCGTGGCCTCGATGCCGGACGTGCCCACCTACGCCGAGCAGGGCGTGACCGGTGCGGATATGGAGTACTGGTACGGTCTCGTCGCCCCCAAGGGCACGCCCGCCGCCACGATCCAGAACATTCACAAAGCCGCACAGGAGGTCATCCAGCAACCTGCTGTTCTTGAATCGCTTGGCAAACAAGGACTGGAGCCACGCCCCGGTACCACGCAGGAGTTTGCGGATTTCATCAAGGCCGATATGGCGAAGTGGTCCAAGGTGGTGAAGTCCGCCAACATCACGCTGGATCAGTAGAAGATTTGCCGCAAGCCCCGGTGCTGTAAATGCCGGATCGGCTATCTGCGGACAGACCAAGGCTTGGAAGCAACTCTGTGCAGCATTTCCAGATGTTGATAGGCTGAAGAAGAGAGCTTATTGCGGGTTCCCGCGTTCCAGAGTACATGCGTAACAAGTGCTCTGCTCACTTCAAAGGTGCGAGACAAATTTTCGATACAGCGTTCAATATTTTCCGTATCGCTTGTATCAACTTGATCCAAACTATTCTCGGCAAGACGTCGGGGTAACAACAGCTCCGCAGCAAAGGCTCTCGCCCGCTTTTCAATCCATTCTGGTGTGCGACCTCCCAACACCTCTACCAAGGGAAGGGAGCCTTCTCTATCCATTAGCAAATGCCCAAGTTCATGAGCGAGCGTCGTTCGCCGACCGTGCGACGCAGAAATCATGCTTCCGTCGACATTCAAAATGATTGCAGGACCATGATGGCGACCCCAGCATGCAACCGCCTCCAATGGGCAATTAGGCAACGCGATAGAGTCAATTTGAACACCGAGGTCTTTCAATAGAGTCTCTGGATCGAATCGGTCTTGTATCGGATATTGACCTCTCAACCAATCGGCGACTACATATCCCTGCTCGAAAGGGAGACCTTCGGTTTGACTCAGAAGTTCACTGCACTGCTCAGTCAATCTATTTAACTCAGGTGTCTGGCACAATGGCTGCCTACGAACTGCCTCGATCATCTGTTTCTGGGACTGAAGACTAACGCTTCCTGCGGACAGCCGCGCAGCCGCAAGCAATTCGCTGTCATTGCTGGCCGCTTCAATTTCCCAGTAGGCCGCTGGATTTCGATCACCCATTAATTCATTGATCTCTAAGTCCCGAAGTCCTGTGCGCAGACGGATTAGCTTTTCCTGGGTGACATGCTGACGGTTACGCCAGCATTGCAAAGCCTGAACTGAACGCGACGTCGAGGCGTTTTGAACCTCATTGGCAATTAGTTCACCGATTTCTTCTAAGGCCTTAATAACAACATTGAAGTTCATACGATGCGAACTTTCAGATGTGCATACCCAAGCCAATTGCCCCTCGCGAACGATGGTGACACTTGGCAATGAAATGCCCTTGAGTCCTGTCGCTAAATCATGGCGGCGTTCAAAACGAAAAATGGCCTCATCTTCATCCCATACCTGCGCCCGTTCCATGCCTTGCCCCCAGCGCTGCTCCGCAGCGCTGCGCAGCGCGCGGGGATCGACTGGCGTAAGGCCGATCGGATAGGTTTCTTCGTACATGAGGAATGCCCAATTCCGACCCAAGAAATACAGCAGATCAATCCATGTCCACAGCACCGGCGTGGGGTCCCCCGACAGATCCTGCTGGAACCAAATTCGTTCTCCGGCTACGAAAAGATCGCCGCGACCCCAACCAAGCCCCGAGCCGTCTTGATTAAACTGCACGCGAAACTGTAGTTCCGCACAGCCTGCAATTAGCGGATGAAAGTTTTCGTCCATTTCTTAAACTGACTTTCGTAATCCTGATCCATAGCCCTGGTTCGCAAACGGTCTAGGAGACGCTTCGGCAATCGGCCTTTGTATGGGTATCCGTGATAACTGACGCTTGGTCTGGTGGGAACCGCTACGTAGATTACCCCTTGATAGACGTTAAAAATTTCTTCGGGATGCGACTCTGATTCGTCTGGCATGTCAGCGGAGAGATACAAACCTGTTTCAAGCAATCCCTGTGCGATATCATCGGTAATTGTGTTTGCACATTTTCCGACCTGACCATGACCACATGGCTCGAATCCGGCCTCGGAACGGTTCCAACAGTGCTTAATTCGACCATCTCCACGCTCATACCGATACGGTAGCTTGACGTCATTGCTACCAAGATCCGGTTCCATGCGTCCAACTCTAAACACTATCAAATTGTCAAAATCCTTGCGACATGGTAACAGCATTCATGTCAGGGCAAAAGCACTAAGGGCTGGTGCTACGATGAAAGCGGCCCTCGGTTTTGAAGCACACCTTGGACCTGAAATCCAGCTCTATAACACCCCCGAATTCGTGATGATCCACGTGGCCGCAAGCCAGCTGGGCGCCGTCACGAACCCGCTGCTGCACAACTACCGCGCAAGCGAGCTCACCTACATCCTGGGGCTGGCCAGGAGCAAAGTCGCAATCATCCCGCAGATTTACCGCAATTTCGATTACCCCGCGATGTATGCCGGCATGTGGCCAGAGCTTCCCGCACTTGAACATGTCTTCGTGCTGGGTGGGACAGGGCACAGGGGGATGCGCCCGTTTGATGAACTGCGGGCTCCGATCGCTGCGTTCGAACCCCAGATTCCGACTGCGCCGACCACCGGCGACGATATCACCGCACTCATCTTCACCTCGGGCACCGAATCCAAGCCCAAGGGTGTCATGCACAGCCACGATACCCAGATGTACGGCACGCTCTGGATGGCCAAGCTTCTAGGGCTGACCGCTGACGACATCGTCTGGGCGCCTTCGCCCATCTCCCACGGTACAGGCTTCCAGTGGGGTGTTCGCCAGGCGATCACGCTGGGGGCGACGCTGGTGCTGCAGGATATCTGGAATCCCGACGAGGCCCTCAAACTCATCGCGCGTGAGCGCTGCACCTTTACGCTGGGTGCAACCCCGTTTGCGGCCATGCTGATGGAATCCCCTCTGGTCGGGTCGCTGGATCTGTCGAGCTTTCGAATCTTTGCCTGCGCGGGCGCGGCGATCCCGCATCAGCTAGGCGTGGATATGCGCCAGAAGATCGGCTGCACCCTGATCGGCATGTGGGGGATGACCGAATGCTTTGTGGGCAGCGCGTCCGCCCCAGATGCGCCGGACGACAAGCTTTGGGGCACGGACGGTTGCGCGATGCCCGGCGGGGAATTGGCGATTTTTGACGAAACGCGCAGCAAGACCCTGCCGCCAGGCGAAGTGGGTGAGCTTGCCGCACGTGGCCCGTTTGTGGCGCTGGGGTATTTTGGCGATCCGGAACGATCGCGCGAGACCTTTACGCCCGACGGGTGGCTGTTTTCCAACGACCTCGCGACGATCGATGCGGATGGCTACATACGGCTTGTCGGGCGCAAGAAGGAAATCGTCAACCGGGGCGGCCTGAAAATCAGCGTGCGCCAGATGGAGGATTACCTGGTCGGCCACCCCAAGATCCTCAGCGTTGCCATCGTCGGCGTACCGGATCGCCTGCTAGGTGAAAAAAGCTGCGCCTGCGTCGTACCGCGCGGTAGTCAGACCATCACCTTGGAGGAAATCACCGATTTTCTTGAGGCCCGCCAGGTCGCCAAATATAAATTCCCTGAATATCTGGTGATCTTGCCCGAGATGCCCACCACACCCTCCGGTAAAATTCAGAAGTACGTTTTGCGCGACAACTTTGTCAAAGGGGCGTACGCTGCGACGACGAACCCTTCGGGTTCATAAGCCGTTCGCCAGGATTCAATGGAGAAGCCCGTGTCCAGATTGCTGTTACCCCTTCTGATCGCCGCATTGCTTAGCGGCTGCAACACCGTAGCCGGCGCCGGCCGGGACATCAGCGGCAGCGCAGATTGGGTCAAGGGCAAAGTCAGTGGTGG
>JADZBO010000009.1 GCA_020851995.1 Burkholderiaceae bacterium | reverse complement strand
TCTTGGGCGAGAAACTGGAGAGCACCTCGACCACCCGGTTGCTCATGTCGGCATACAAGGCGTAGTTCGAGGAGCACGCAACGATGCCGTGTTTTCGGGCCTGCGCCTGAAGCTGGAACCAGGGCACGCCCATCTTGACGCCGAGCGCCCTCACTTCCTGGCTGCGGGCGACGACGCAGCCGTTTATGACCCCCATTTTCGAACACATACTTTCCCCGTTCTGCTCCCTTTTTTCGAACCAAAATTTGCGAAACTAAAAAAACTTGCGCAAAAGTATAGTGCTATCACCTCCTTTAATACATATAATGCAACCAGAACTATGGTGATCGAAGGAACTACTTGTGGTCTTTAGCGTGGTCAGCGGCAAGGTCTATTCCGACAATACCGGTACATCGTTGCAAATCCCGGTGCTAATGACACCGCAAGGCCCTGTCCGCCCGTTGATTGACTACTGCCTTTCGCTGCGCAGGAGTCTCGCGTGGCAAGAAAAGTTGGTGCGTGGCGTCAAACTGTTCTTGGAGTACCTGGAGGTCAATGCCGTCCAGGGCGAAGAGGAATGGCGGATGTTCCGCAACTTCTCAAACGCCCTGCATGTCGGCACCGTCGATCCCGACACACGGGACGACCCAAGCAATCTCTGGTGGTCTGGAATGGCACCACGCGAAGCTAACTTCATGATCACCCAACTCAGCGACTTCTTTGACTGGCTGGGTCGCGAGGATGCGCCGCGCGCAGCCAAGTTCAATCCTCGCTATGAAGGCAACGCACATGATCGACGCTTGGACTACCAAGCGTACAAATATCGTCGTGATAAGGCGTTCCTTGGACACGCGTGGTCAACCAAACCCCAAGAACGTGGACGACTGACGCGGGGCGAACGTACCCCGAAGGTGCTTCCAAAGCGCCCTCCGGCGTTCCCCGAAGAGCGGTTCGAGGAGTTGTTAGTCAAAGGATTCCGGGTCGCAGGAAAGCAGGACTATCGCGGCATGCTGATCACTTTGTTGCTGTTTGGTGGTGGACTTCGCGTCAGCGAACCGTTCCATTTGTACGTTGCCGATGTGCATCCCCATTGGGATGATCCCAGCCGCGCATTCGTCGCCGTCCATCATCCGAGTCTTGGTTACGCGCCCGATGACTGGAAAACCCCAACCGGTCAGCGGGGTTCAAGACAGGAATACCTTGCACTTAAATATGGCTTGGTTCCGCGTCACAAGATACGGGGCAAGCTCAACGCGGGCTGGAAGCATCCTGCGCTGGATGACCGTTGGTATATGCATGTGCACTGGTATCCAGAAACCTACGGGCTTTGGTTCATGCAAATCTGGAAGTGCTACATGGCGCAGATCGCCGACATTGAGCGCAATCATCCCTATGCATGGATCAATGTAGGTAGCGATAAACAGGGGGGTATTTACACCATCGCGCAGTATGAAAAGGCCCTGCAAAACGCTGTCGGGCGCATTGGGTTGATATATGGCAAGAGCTACGGCACCACGGCCCACGGAGGACGGCATGCCTACGGTCAGCGTACGCGACGGGGGGGCATCGATCCGATCATCGTCCAGCGACTCATGCACCATTGCTCGCCAGATAGTCAGATTGTATATACGCAAGCCGAATTTAATGAGGCGCAGGACACGCTGCGCAAGGGCGTAGAGACCTTGCGTCAAAATAACCTGATGGTTCCATCGCAGCAATTAGCGCTGACAAGCGAACTTGATAACTGAGGGACAAAGTTGAAAAGCAAGCTAACGCAGGCGCAAAAGGACGAAATTCAGAGACGAGCGGCGGATGGTGAGATACGTACTGTTATCGCAAAAACGATGGGTATTGCCGTCCACCTTGTCTATGACCGCGCGCCGAAAGTGCCGCCACGTGTTACGCGTGAGCAGAAAATGGAGATCGTAAGACGCGTCGAAAGTGGCGAGACAAAGAACGCTCTCGCGAAGGAGTTCGGCCTATCCAAAGTAACCGTTCAGGATTACACCAAGCACGTCATTCGAAAACTGCCCGAAGTGCCACAAGAGGTCAGAAAGGAAATCATACGCCGCGCAATTGAGGGTGAATCAGCAAAAACGATCGCTCGCGAATTAGGCTACAGCGTCGGAACAGTTGACTATCACATCAAAAATGTCGCCAGCGACTACCAACTTTCTGATGAGCAAACGGCAGCAATATGGCATGCGCGCCAGACTGGTAAGAAATACGGGCAGATTGCCGAGCAACTGAAACTTCCACGACGGGTTATCTATGCGGCATTAGGGATATACAGAAAGAAGAGCACTGATGACGCCCTTCGCGCTCAGGCGATACGCGCTATGGAAACCGGCGAATCTTCCACTTCCGTAGCCACACGATTGGGGGTTAGTTCAACTGCTGTACTCAGTTGGTTTAGGCGGGATGTTGCCGAAGGTAAGGCCAAGCGACCGGAAAATGTCTCAAAATCAGACGATGATCAGTTCATGTGGATAGCCAAAAGAGACTCAAGTCTTGAGCATTGGCGCAAATTGATTGTCGAGTATGCCGCCACCCACAGTCCCCCATTTTCTACCTTCATTAACGCTCTGAGCGTATTCGTAGATCGTTACCTCCTCGCCCATCGCCTTCCCCTGAATCCAGCCGACTTACTCAACCGCAAACAGTTGGTACCTGACTTCTATGCTGCCTGTCCGCAGGGTAAGTCAGGGCGAACATATAACACCCAGATTTACAACCTGATCGAGTGGGTGCTGGATAGCGAGCAATTTGCCGATATGGAGGACGGCGAACCGCTCCGCTTTACCGACCTCTATCGTAATCCGATTGATCCTAATGCTGGTGGTGAAGATGCATTACCGCAAGCTCGGGAATCCACAAAGACCTTGCTAAGTTACTTGCTCGTCTCTCTTCTGCGCAAGCAGATCGTACAGGGTCCGAACTTCCGCGATTGGACTTGGGCGCAGGGTTTGATGGGGAATAAAGACCTCGATGGGAACAGCCTTGGCCCCGATTGGTTCGAGGTTAGCGAGGATCGACTCGACAAGAGCGATCTAGATTGCGTCTGGCGGGTACGAAGCCCTTCAACTGTAGATCGGCCCGTTCTCGAAATGTGGTCGCCTGTGCGCTGGGTGCATGCCTTACTGCACCTGCAAACCCCCGTACGGGGAGGTCAGGCGCGCATGGCCGACAGCGGCGAGGCAGACACCTTCATCTGGCACGATGCTAAATTCATTCCCAATCCAAGCAAACTCTGCCAAGGTTCGGCCCGCAACCCACGCCAGCAGGGTGTGTTCCGTCGCCCCTCGACCGAGGAAGAGTCCGCAGGAGCAAAGATCACGCTCTATTTCAACTCCAACAAGACCGCCGATATAGGCAAAGGCGGATCAGCACTGGGGTTCGAATGTCCTTGGCCGCAGATGGAGGAATCGGACGAAGACCCCTACCGTTGGCTTGCCAAACTGCGGGACTGGCAGATGAAGTACAACCCGATCCAACGTCTGACGCGATGGATTGACCTGGAAGGCGCTACCAAACTCTCTCCCCAGAGCAAGAATCGGTTGCAGGACTATCCCGATACAGCCTTTCTGTTTCGGCTTCCGGAAGATGCCAAGCACCCCGATTGGCCACTTTCATCAAATAGAGCCAATGTTGCTTGGCAAATTCTCCTAACCGCGTTCGAAAGCGCTCTCGGCGAGCAGGGCATTCGCAGTCCTACAGGAGAACGCATCGAACTGATCAATCCCGAGACAGGTCGAGCATGGAGTTCCCCCCACGCGACCCGCCCAAGCCTGATCACGCACCTGATCATGGACGGAAACGTGCCGCCTATCATTATGACGAAGGTCGTCGGTCATGCGCGGTTCATCATGACCCTTTACTACACCAAGGCCGGACTTGTCGGCATCCAGAATTCGATCAAGCAGGCGACAAAAGTATTGGAAGAAACGAAGCACAAGACCTTTGAGCGCGATCTGCTTAGCGCAAATGCAGAACGGATGCGTGAAATCGCCGTATTCAATACAGAGGACTGGACTACGGTTCTACCGCTGAATTCTGCGGATCGCTCGCCACTTGGTTGGTATTACATGCATGATCGAGTCTGTTTCGCAGGCGGCAATACACATGGAAACAACCAGGTCCCCGGTTGCCATAACGGCGGCCCGGTCAGAACCAAAGAAGGTCGAAATCAGAAAGACATCCACGACCCGGTTCCGGGCGGCGTGCGTAACTGCTGCCGTTGCCGCTGGAGTGCATCGGGCAAGGAGCACCTTGACTCTCTCGCTGCGACCCTGACCAACCGATCCTGGCACCTTCAGAATGCCTCGAACGAAGCCTTGGCGACACTTCGAGAACGTGATGCGATTCTCAAGTCCAAGGCTAGAACCGAGGCGGCTAATGAACCTTTCGGCCAGACTCATGATCTCACGAGCGCCGAGCGCCGCCATGAAGCTGCGATGCATCGAATGCAGGAACTCACGTTGGATGTTGCAGCGCTGAATCGCACCATCGATCGGGTCATGGCCCTGCCCGTCAACGTCGATGGCCCCACTGTACTGGCGTTACAAGGCGATACCCTGACCGCCCACGCTGTCATTGAAGATGCCAGTGAGCTGCTGCAACTGGCGAATGTGGTGGGAGACATGGAGTTGTACCCAGACCTTCAATCGAATACTGGCGAGGCGGTCTATGCCTATGCCGATCTGCTCGACAACGCTTTCGAGTGCGAGGGTCATCCACGCATCCTAGTACGACTATCCAAGGACGAAAAGATGCAGTGCGCCAACGCCCTCATGCGGCAACTGGAGCGGCACGCCAACCCGCAAAACCATCTGCTCGGACGCCGGGCAGTGGTTGAAATCATTGACCGTGGCGAGTCGCTGCAAAAGCTGCTTGGGGTGAAGCTGAATGAGATTGCGCGCCAGGCATTGCCCGCCAAGAATCAGACGCCCTTGCGTCTTGTGAAGCCAACGACGGAGGACGATCATGACGACCGACGTGCATCCTGACGAAGTGTTGAAGGCGATCCTCGACAAGGGCAATCGTCGCGACAAGGAAGAGAAGCTGCGCAAGATCCATGAGCTGTGCTCATTGGAATACAGCCGGCACAGCCAGGGCGCCCGCGACCTGAGCATAGCCAACATGGCCCGCGTTGCTGAGAGCCATGGACTCTTCAAGGCGCGCACGATCTACAACAAGCAGTCGGAAGACTACGCAGCACTGATCAAGGCGTGGGAAGCCTACAACGGTCCCAAGCCGTCGAAAGCGGTCAAGGCCCAGCTTGCACCAGCTGACAAGCATGCCTTCCTCAAGAAGATTGAAGACCCGGCCGTCCGTAGCCTTTGTCAGATGGCGATCATTGAGCGCGACAAGATTCGCGCCGAACTCAACATGCTCAAGAGCGTGACAGTCGTTCCCATCGACATGAGGCCGTTGGGGGCTGAGATTGCTAAGGGATCAACGAATGTAGCGATAATCGAACCGGCAGCGCAACTCACCGATTCCGAACGCAATGCTCTCGCTGCCGCCATCGATCCCAAGTCCCTGGCTCAGCAAAAGCTGCGTATCGGCGATACCGGGGAGATCGTAGATGAACGCGGGCGCTTCGTCTTCAATCCGGGCTTCGCCACCGCCATCGCCAAAATCCTCGGCAGGAGTGACAGAACGCCAATGCTGGAAGTGAAGGGAAAGCGGGTATGAGCCAATCCAACCAATCCGGCCAGCAACTCGCACGTGACAACCTCGCCAAGTTCCAATCGTGGATCGCTGAGCGCGAGGTCACCAACGACTGGCACGACTACCTGCGAGGCGACAAGCTCAACCGCAGCGAGATTGCCGCCGAATGCGACTTCTCCCTGTCGGTCATGCGTCAGAACCCGGCCGTCAAGGAGGCTCTGGAGGCCCTGGAGAGTCGATTGACAACCCTTGGCCTCACCCAACCCCTAAGAACCGCTCCTGACGCTTCCAATGAGGCCGCAGCCGCCTCCGAGAAAGTCATCGACAAGCGGATCATGGCCGCCAAGGGTCGCGCGGAAGCGCGGGTCAAGGCGCTGGAAGAACAGAACGCCAGCCTCAAGGCCGAAGTCGCCAGCTTGCGTGAGCGGTTGCGCCGCTTCGAGCATCTGGATGCTCACCTTTCTCGTACCGGAAGGCTGCTGCCCGCATGAACGCCCGGCTCACCCCGCCGATGGTGAATGTCAGCCTGCGCATCACGTCGATCCGCAGTCGCGGCAAGGCCGGTGGTGCCGTGTTCGCCGGCGTGACCGATGGCGCAGAGCACTACGCCGTCGTCTCCGACTACCGCCTCCTTCCGGATGCTAGCCTGATAGAGAAGGGTCAGGTTTGGCTCATCGAGGGGCCGGTGACGATGCGCAGCGCGACCGTCGGCAGTACCGCCATCCTCCGGCATGAGCAGGTCATCAACGCCACCGCCGCCGAGATGCTGCGACCCACCGGGCGCAACATGATCGATTGGATCGCCAACTGCCCCGACTGTGCCGGGATCGGGCAGGTCAAGGCCAGACGGCTGTATGACCGCTTCGGTCCCGATCTGGCTGACCTCATTGAAGACCGCGACCTGGAGGCCCTGACCCAGATCATCAGCGCGGAAGCCGCTGAGCTGCTATGCAACGCCTTCGACAAGTTCAAGGTTGCCAATGCCCTGCTCTGGCTGGATCGCGCGGGCATGAGCCGCAAGATGGGCCAGAGCGTCGTCAGCTACTGGAAGGGCGAGGCGCAGGAGAAGATCGAGGCCAACCCCTATGCCCTGATCTCCTTCGAGGCCGACTGGAAGAAAGTCGATACCTTTGTCCGCACCCGCCTCGGCATCGCCGAAGACGATCCCCGCCGCCTCGCCGGAGCGGTCGAGGACGTGCTGTACGGCAGCATGAGGCACGGCCACACCTGCCTCCCCGAGAGCGAGGCCCGCACACGCCTGTCCCGGCTTCTGGACAGCGCTGAGCTGGCCGAGCGGGCGCTGAATCCTTTGCCACAAAATGATCCCCAATCGGAGGATGTATCTGGCATTCCATTTCACCGCATTGACGGCCTCCTGCAAGCCCATGGCGCATGGTTGATCGAAAGCTACGTTGCCCGTCGCCTGCACGAAATGGTCGCGGGCGAGGATGAATCAGGACAGTCCGGCCTCTTCGCGCAGATCGCCCCCCACCCCAGGGGCATTGAACAAGTCATTGACGACTATGAGGCCACGCACGGAATCACCCTGTCCGAGGAACAGCGCCTCGCTGTGCGTACCTCGGCCGCCAATCATCTGAGCCTGATCTTGGGTGGAGCCGGCACCGGCAAGACCACCGTGCTCAAGGCGCTGTATGAAGCACTGGGGGATCAGCGTGAGAATATGCCGATCTATCAGCTTGCCTTGGCCGGCCGTGCCGCCCAGCGCATGGCGGAGGCCACCCAACGCGAGGCCATGACCATCGCCGGCTTTCTTGCCGGGATCGAGCCGGGTTCCATCGAAATCGGTAGCGCAGTCGTCGTCGATGAAGTCTCGATGGTCGATGTGATCCTGATGTATCGGTTGTTGCGCCATATCCCCTCGGGTGTGCGCCTGATTCTCGTCGGCGACCCCAGCCAGCTTCCGCCCATCGGCCCCGGACTCGTCCTGCATGCCTTGGCGGAGCTGCCGAGCATCCCGCAAACCGAACTGAAGGTGGTCAAGCGCCAGAGCAGCGCCAGTGGCATCCCGCAAGTTGCCGCCGCGATCCGCGCCCATCAGGTGCCGGCCTGGGTGGAGTACCAGGGCAAGGGATCAGGGGTGTCCTTCGTGCCCTGCGATGACGCGCGACTTGAGGATACGGTACAGGCCATTTACGAAGACTTGGGCGGCAATGGCACTGACTACGCCGTGCAAATCCTCTCCATCACCAACGCCAACCTGGGCGGGGTGAAGAACCTCAATGTCGCCCTGCACAATCGCTATCAGGCCGATGGCGAGGTGGTCATGGCGCTGGACGCCGAGTACGGCAACGTCGCCGCCAATACGCTCGACCGCATACCTCTGTGCGTGGGCGATTTAGTCATCTTCACCGAAAACAACTACAAGCTTGGCCTGCGCAATGGCAGTCTCGGGCGCATTGTCGGAGCGTTGCCGGTCAGCGAACCGGATGACCCCTGCTGCCGCTGCATGTTTGAAGGCGGTGAGTACCTGCTTGACTCCACCCAGGTCCAGACTCTCAGCCACAGCTACAGCATCACGGTGCACAAGAGTCAGGGGAGCCAGTTCACGCGGGTGATCGTGCCGATCCGCAAGTCTCGCTTGCTTGACCAAACCCTGATCTACACAGCAGTCACCCGGGGCGTCGATCAGGTGGTGCTGGTGGGAGATCTGGATGCTACGAACGCCTCCATCAAAGCCCCAGCCACCGCCGCTCGTCGGAATGTGATGTTGCCGAGATTGCTGACCAAGGGACTGAAATGAGCGACGGGCTGTCAAGGGACCGTGGAATAAATAGGAGGGGCCCGCTTGCGGGAGGAAGCCTGTTTATGCCGCGAAAGCCCTTGACTGAACGACGCGACCCAACGCTCCCGGCTGCTGGGGTGGGTTGGTTTTTAACCCGCCCCGGCTGCCCCACGGCGAGTGCGGGGTTTGGGGCAGCGCTCCAAGGTCCGGGTACGGCCAGGAGCGGACCCAGGACAACTTTGCTCGAAGCAGCCGTTAGCGCGAAAGACCAGCACGATGACAATCGGTTGCGAGGCAGGCACCCGGCCAGCTTATGCCGCAATGGTGCAGCTCACTTCAC
>JADZBO010000008.1 GCA_020851995.1 Burkholderiaceae bacterium | reverse complement strand
TTCTCACCCTGAAGCGTTCACGGATCGTTTACGCCGTCATGATCCTGGACATTGATCACTTCAAGACCATCAATGATTCGCACGGGCACGCGGTGGGTGATCAGGTGCTGCATCAGATCGCTGACGTCTTGCGCAATGCGGTGCGTGAAAGCGATTTTGTGGCCCGAATCGGCGGCGAAGAGTTTCTTGTTTTGCTACCGGCGACAGGTTTGAATGAAGCCCGCATGGTCGCTGAAAAGATCCGGCTCGCGGTGGAGTTGACGAAGAGCCCCACCGGAGAGGCCATAACGATCAGCATCGGCGTGGCAATCGCCTCTCCGGATGATCGCGATGAGGATGTCTGCGTGGTGAAAGCTGACAATATGCTCTACGAAGCCAAACGCGCCGGGCGCAATCGGGTGATGTGCTTCGGCACGTGATTGGGACCGCGCCTGGCGCTGACCCGGCAATGCTGGCATGCCGCCTGAACGGCTCCGCCCCGCTGGCCTGCAGCGCTTGTCAAATTGCCCCTGCATTCACTTGGCAGTACGATGGGAGAACGTCGACGTTTGTCGTTATTTTTCAGGAACCCAGGGATGACCACACCAGATATTCGCACCACCAAGCAACCGCTTGCGCAAACCCTGAAAGGTGAGGCTTCTCAGGGAAAATTGGCAAGCACGACAAAAGCCCGAGCAAAATCCAAAACGAAAGCTGAAGCGGTCACCGGTCCGGCAGCCCCCGGCGAATCCGGTTCCATTCGCGCGAGCAAGCGTCGCGCACCTGCCCGGCGCATTCAACCCGAACTGCCCCGCCCGGTTTCGGCGGGCGATGTATCCCCGGCGAAGTCAACCCGGGACGTCGGCACAGTCGTCGCGCGCGAGGCAGTCAGGAGCGCGGAGCTTTCGATGGAATCGGCGCTGCGGGACATCATTCACCAGATGGTTCCCGGGCAGACAAAAGAGCTCGCCGACACCCTGTCGACCTTCATGAAAGGCGCTTCAGCCGATGACGCAAAGGTTCTCAAGGCCGCACTTCTTCAAAAGGAAGTCGAAGCACCCACTTCGCCAGACGATCTGCTGGCGGACGACTGGCGCGATGGCGGTTATCCCTATCGCAACCTGATGCTGCGACGCAATTATGAACGCCAGAAATATCAGCTTCAGGTTGAATTATTGAAATTGCAAACCTGGGTCAAGGAAACCGGCCAGCGCGTGATCGTGTTGTTCGAAGGCCGCGACGCAGCTGGCAAGGGCGGCACCATCAAGCGCCTCATGGAGCATCTCAACCCACGTGGCGCACGAGTCGTCGCACTTGAAAAGCCGTCGGAAATCGAACGCGGGCAGTGGTACTTCCAGCGTTACATCCAGCACCTGCCCACTGCGGGTGAAATCGTCCTTTTTGACCGATCCTGGTACAACCGTGCGGGCGTCGAACGCGTGATGGGCTTTTGTACCGACGACGAATACGCCGAATTCATGCGCCAGGTACCCGAATTCGAGCGCAATCTGGTGCGCAGCGGTATTCATCTGGTCAAATTCTGGTTTTCCGTCAGCCGCAAGGAACAACGCCGGCGTTTCAAGGAGCGCAAACTGCATCCCTTGAAACAATGGAAGCTGTCACCGATCGACATTGCATCGCTTGATCGATGGGACGACTACACGAAAGCGAAGGAAGCCATGTTCTTTCATACGGACACGGCCGATGCACCCTGGACAGTCATCAAGTCGGATTGTAAAAAGCGAGCTCGCCTGAACGCACTTCGCTATCTCCTGCACAAGCTGCACTACACGCAAAAGGATATTCAGCGGATCGGGGCGCTTGACCCTCTGCTTGTCGGGCGGGCAAACGTGGTCTACGAAGATGGTGAAAATACCGAGCCCATTCTTTGATTCATATCGATAGGGGCAACCCTTTGCCAGGCAAGGATGCAAACCGAAGATAGATTTCAGCGTGCACGCTTCGCGCTGATGGTTACGATGCTTGGACTGCTGATCGTCGGACTGACGGGGCTTAATGCCTATCAAATTCGGTCAGCGGCGCAGGAGCGCGCTGCCGTCACCACAAACAATCTGATCACGCTCGTGGAGCGACAGGTCTACGACACGCTGAGAACCGTTGACTTGGCGCTCCAGGGCGCAGCGCTGGAAATTGACCGACAGTTATCAGGAGATGGCGATCAGGCAGAAGCCAGAATTGCAGAATTCCTGACACGACAGCGTAAGCTGCTTCCGGAAGTCATCGGGGTTTGTGCAATCGACGCGCACGGCAATCTGCGTTTCGAAGAGGGGCGCGCTGCCGGAGAATTCGTCAACGTCGCCGATCGGGACTACTTTCAATTTCTCAAAAATAACGCTGACGCAAAAGTGGTGGTCTTCGGACCGCTTCAATCGCGGGTCAGCCAGCGATGGGCGATCGGCATTGCGCGTGCCCTGAGGGATGACAGCGGGCAATTTCGCGGCGCAGTCGCTGCAACGCTATCAGTCGACGAGTTTCAAGAGCATTTGAATCTGCTGAGTTTGGGCAAATTTGGCGCGGCAACGCTTCGCATGGCGGACATGTCGTTGGTCGCCCGTGCGACACCCTCAGGCAAAGGCACTGGCATTGACTACGGATCGCGCATCACGTCGACGCAACTTAAAAACGCAATTTCAGAAAATCCCGAACGGGGAAGCTACACCGCCGCCACCGCACTTGACGGAATTGAACGCATTAACGCCTACATGAAAGTGGCTAACTACCCGATGTATGTCATCGTCGGAATCGGATTGCAGGACGTTGAACCGGAGTGGCGCAAGCAGGCCTTCTTTGTGCTCATCCTCGGCTTTATCGCGATGTTGCTCACCGCACTCGGGGCTGGCTGGCTTGCGCGAATCCGCAGGCGTCAGTTCGATGATCGCTTTGACGAGGCAAGACGCAAAGCCGATGAGGCGCTGCGCCAAACCAATGAGTTACTGACCCTGTCTGAGCAGGCCGCGGGATCCGGAGCGTGGATCTTGACGATCAAAAATGAACGGCTTAAGTGGTCGGCTCAGATATTAAAAATGTTTGGCATTGATCCCGCGACGGACGAAGCGACCCTGGATACCTGGCGCAAGCGAGTGCACCCAGAGGACCTGGCGAGGGCTGAGCAGGCGATTGCTGACTCGCTGCACAACCACAAGCCATTTAACACTTCGTACCGCGTGATCCGCCCCAACGGCGAGGTGATCTGGATCGATGCCTATGGCACGCCGACCTATGATGCTGACGGAAACCCGGTCCGGCTTGCCGGAATCTATGTTGACGCCACCTCCCGGCATGCTGCACAACAGCAGCTGATCGACAGTGAGCAAAAGTATCGGCAGATCAGCGGTGAGCTGGAAAGGCTCAACGCTGAACTCGAGGTCAAGGTTGCGACTCGCACAGCCGACCTTGAAGCCGCGATGCGCACTCTGGAGCAGATCTCAAGACGCGACGCTTTAACCGGCCTGCCCAACCGGCTTGCCGCTGACGAGCGACTTCGCAGCGAATTCCTGAACATGAAACGCTCAGGCGTCCCTTACACCGTGATGATGCTGGACCTGGATCATTTCAAGAATGTCAACGACACCTTTGGCCATGCCGTCGGAGACCGGGTCTTGCAATCACTGGGACACGCCATGCGCTCGTCTTTGCGGGAAAATGACCTCGTGTGTCGCTATGGCGGCGAGGAATTCCTGGTCATACTGCCGGCGACCACTTTGGAAGCGGCGATTGCAGTCGGCGAAAAAATTCGGTTGGCGATTGGGTCAGTGCACGATCCGGTGGCTGGAATCACCACCATCAGTGTCGGCGTTGCGATGGCAAGCCCGGGGGATGCGAACGAAGAAGTCGCGGTAAAGGCCGCGGACATGAGGCTTTACGAAGCCAAACGTGCCGGACGCGATCGCGTCGTCGCATTTTGAGTCAGTAGCCCTTTGCTTTGTCGACCAGCCCGATCATCGGTTCGCCCGCATGAAAGCGTCGTATATTTTCCAGCACGACATCGACCGCCGAATCAGGTTGCGTCATGCTGGCAATATGAGGCGTCAGGGTGACTCGCGGATGAACCCAAAGCGGATCGGACGGCGGAAGCGGCTCAGGCTCCGTCACATCAAGAATGGCGTCGCGGATCTGCCCGGAATCCAGCGCGCTGAGTAAATCCTCCGCGACGAGATGTGGGCCACGGCCGACCTGCACAAGTGCTGCTCCGCGCGGCAGGCACGCCAGCATGTTCTTGTCGAGGAGTCCTGTTGTTTCAGTCGTGAGCGGCAGTAAACACACCAGGATATCGCAGTGCGCGAGAAAATCTGGCAAATGGTCCCGACCGCCGAAGCACATGGTCCCTTCGATGACATGCGGCGCCCGGCTCCAGCCAAACGTCTGAAAGCCCAGTGTCCTCAGTTGCCTGAGGACGGCGCGGCCAAGTTCACCCAATCCCAATACTCCCACGCGCCGCCCGCCCGCCGGGCTAAGCGACAGTGGCTTCCAGAGGCGTTCTTCCTGAAAACGGCGGTAGGTCGGCATATCACGGTGCAAGCCCAGCACGGCCCAAAGCACATATTCGACCATACCCGCAACAATGCCGGGCTCAATCATCCTGACGACTGGCAAACCTGCCGGCAAAGCACTGAAATCGATTTTGTCGACGCCAGCGGCAACTGAAAACAGCACCTCAAGATTCGGAAATCTTTCAGCAATCCGGTCAGGGGGCTCCCAGACTCCCAGATAGCGCACCTTGTCAGGGTCGGCTTTTCCGGGCCAGATATGAAAGTCAATATCCGGTGCCTTTTCTGCAAAAAGCTCTGCCCAGCGTTCACCCCGCTGGGGATCCGCCTTGTATAAAAATGTCATGGGACAAACCCGCGTGCGTTTCGCAATTCAGGATCTACCGGATTTTCACGCAGGCCAGACGAAGCTGCTCAAAGTCCGCCATCATTCAGGCGGTACCACGTCACCACTGCGTTGACATAAATTCGACGCAAACCATACAGGGGCAGTGGTTTGATTGGCCTTGGCTCAAACGGTAACGCATCGGCGTTTCCGGTCGCAACGTATTCCGCCAGTGCCCGCCCCATGCTTGTCTGCAGGCCTACGCCTCGACCCATGCAGCCAATATCAATCAGCAGACCGGGCGCGGGCTCGTGGATATGCGGCAAAAAGTCGCGGGTGACCGCAACCCGGCCACACCATCGATACTCAAAAGGTTGTCCAGCTGCCTGGGGAAACATTTTTTTCAGAACACGTTCAAGATGGGCCCAGTCCTCGGGTCCCTTGGGCTCCCTGAAAGGTCCGCGTCCTCCCATCAGGAGTCTGCCGGCGTGATCCAGGCGAAAGTAAAGCAACAAATTTCGTGTGTCGGAACACACGTGACCTTGCGGCAGAATGGTCCGGCGGATCTCCTCGGGCAAGGGCGGCGTGGCAACCTGGAAGGTATTCGCATCAATGATCGTCGGCTTCAAGCCGGGCCAGAGATTCGAGTCATACGCATTGGTGCACATGACGACCCGATCCGCCGTGGCCTTGACGCCGGAGGCCAAGTGCACCGACCACTGACCGTTCTGGGATGAAAGGCTCTGGATTGGTGACTCAGTGAATACTTTGGCACCGGCATCAATCGCGGCCTTCGCCAGGCCGCGCACATAGCTCAGCGGCTGCACCGCGCCCGCGCGCGCGTCGACCCAACCGCCGAGATAGCGCTCTGTGCCAAGCAGAGCCGCGACCTGCGTCTTGTCCAGAAAGCGCACAGAAGCGCCGTACCGTGACCACTGTTCTGCGCGCTGATTTGCGATTTTGAGAGCGGCATCGCTGTGAGCGCCCTGAATCCATCCGTGGCGAACATGCGGCACATCCATGTGGTGTGCTTTGATCAGGTCAAAGACTGAATCCGCAGTTTTTCCGGCAAAATCGATCACGCGCGCACCGCGTTCCTTGCCGAACATCTTCAGAAGATCGTCCGGATCGTACTTGAGTCCCGGGATCACCTGGCCACCGTTACGCCCGGAGGCGCCGAACCCGATTTCCCTGGCTTCGAAAAGCGCCACACTGACACCGCGCTGCGCAAGATGCAACGCAGTACTCAGGCCGGCATAGCCACCCCCGATCACGATGACATCTGTCTGTAAATTCTGCTCGAGTTTTCCCGTCGCTGGCGCAGCACTGGCCGTCGCAGCCCACAGTGAAGGCGACAACGGAAATGGAACTGGATACATATTGAAATGCCCTTGTCTACATCGGATGAAGAATGCGCCGCAGAAAATCCTGCGTACGCGGATGTTTGGGATGGTTCAGCAATTCGCGGGCAGGCCCCTGCTCGACAATGACCCCACCATCGATGAACAACACGCGATCGGCGACTTCACGCGCAAAGCCCATCTCATGCGTCACGACCACCATCGTCATTCCGGACACCGCGAGTTTGCGCATGACCTCCAGCACATCGCCGACCAGCTCCGGATCGAGCGCCGAGGTCGGTTCGTCGAACAGGATGGCTTTCGGACGCATCGCCAAGGCACGCGCAATCGCGACGCGCTGCTGCTGACCGCCGGAGAGCTGCGCCGGGTAAGCATGTTCCTTGTCGGCGAGTCCAACGCGGGCGAGCAATTCACGCCCGTGTTTCGCCGCCTCGCCGTAGGGCTCCTTTTTGACATAAACAGCCCCTTCAATCACATTTTCCAGGGCCGTGCGATGAGGGAACAGGTTGAACTTCTGAAACACCATCGAGACTTGCTCGCGGATCTGGACGATCGACGGGTCGCTGGCGTTGACGCGCACCCCGTCAATGGTGATCTGGCCGCTGTTGTAGCTTTCCAGCCCGTTGATACAGCGCAGAATGGTTGATTTTCCGGACCCGGACGGCCCGATGATGCAGACGACTTCGCCCTTGCTGATCGACGCATCGATGCCCTTGAGCACCTCGTTCGTGCCGAAGCTTTTACGGACGTTGGCAATTTCGATCATTTCGATGCGTTCCTCTTTTCAAGATGGCGAACCAGCAGGATCAAAGGAATGCACATCACAAGATACATGATCGCCACCAGCGAAAACACGGTGGCATTCTTGAACGAACTCGAGGCAATCAACTTGCCCTGCAGGGCAAGCTCAGCCACGGTGATGGTCGATGCCTGCGATGAATCCTTCAGCATCATGATCATGATGTTGCCATAGGGCGGCAGCATGATCTTCACTGCCTGCGGCAGTACCACGCGACGCATGGTCAGGCCCCAGCTCATACCCATCGACATGGCAGCCTCGACCTGGCCTTTGTCGATCGCCTCGATGCCGGCTCTGAAATTCTCGGCCTGGTAGGCTGAGTATGCCAGTCCAAGACCAATAATTGCCGCATGCAGTGATGAAAGGGAAAGGCCCATATCGGGCAGGACAAAATAAATATAGAAGAGCAAGACGATGATCGGGACACCACGCAACAAGTTGATCATCGATGAACTGATCCACACCAGCACCGGGAACCCCGATACCCGCATCAGCGCCCAGACCATCCCAAGCACTGTCGAGAACAGCAATGACCCCACAGTGACCAGGACGGTGAATTTCGCCCCCTCCAGAAGGAAGGGGATGTACTCGATGGAATCTGCGATAAATTGCGGCATAAGGTTCTATCTCCGGGACTGGGAGAGCTGCAAGGTCAGTGCCTTGCAGCTCCATTTTGAGCGGCTTAAGCGCCCAGGCCCCACTTTTTCAGGATGGTGTCGATCGTGCCATTGGCTTTCAGCTTTGCCAGCGCCGCGTTCACCTTGGCCAACAGCTCCGGGTTTTCCTTATTCGCAGCGATGCCGATGCTGCCGATCACCGTCGGCTTGTACGACTTATCCAGCCTCACATTCGGGTTATCACCCTGGCTCAGGATGTAGGCGGCGATCGGATAATCAAGCAGTCCTGCCTGAATACGACCCGCGTTGAGGTCGCGGATCATGTCCTGTGATCCGTCGTACAGTTTGATCTCCTTGATTCCATCGACCTTTTTGAGCGGCTCGACGTAGGCGGTACCCACCTGAACGCCAACGCTCATCCCCTTGAAGTCATCAAAGGACTTGAAAGGCTTGTCCGGCGTGGCCTTGGCAAGCATCAAGCCTTCGCCATAGCGATAGATCGGTTCTGAAAACGCCACGACCTCCTGACGCTGCGGCGTGATGTACATCGCGGCTGACACCAGGTCGATCCGCTTTGAGGTCAGCGAGCCAATCAGTGCTGAAAACGGCATCGGCTCAATCTGAACCTTGAAGCCCGCCTCTTTGCCTACCGCATTGATGATGTCGACCATCGCGCCATCGATGGTGTTCGTCTTGGTATTGAGGAATGTGAACGGAACGCCTGTGGGTGTCGATCCCACCTTGACAACCGCCTGTGCGAATGCCGAAGCGCTGGCTGCAATGGCAAGTGTGGAAACGAGAGAAACGGCGAGTGCTTTCAGTTTCATGGCATGACTCCTGGTGGTGGGTCTGGAAAATAGTGGGGCTGGTCAGTAGTGGGTCTGGTAAATAGTGCGTCTGGTAAATAGTGGGGCTGGCAAGTAGTGGTTCTGGTCAGTAGTAGGTCTGGTGAAAAGCGGGTCTGGTGAACAGTGGATTTTCGGTTCTTGGTGGTGGTTTTACGCGCTGTGAATGTTCGAAATGGCAAAAATAACCTCAGCAATATCCGTGCCAGGATTACGCCATCGCCTTGGGGTACTGCTGCTGTAGCAAAAACTATCGCCGGCATTGAGCAGAACCACCTGGTTATTGATCCAAAGCTCAAGTGAGCCCCGCAGAACCAGACCGACCTGTTCCCCTTTGTCGGTGGAAAACCATTGTTCGCCAGTGGAGCCACCGGCTGAAATACGCACCCTGCACAAGTCGAGTGCAGTGGCTTGCCTCGGGCTGACGATTTCCTTGAAAATTCCTTTGTCATCCAGATCCAGGCGACGATGCGTGCCTGCCCGGGCCACCCTTCCTTGCGCTTCGCCTTCGCGGTGCTCAGCGTTTCGCAGGAGTAAATCCGAACCGACATTCAGTTCTCGCGACAGGGCCTGGAGCGATTTAACCGACACCGAGCTCATGCCCCGCTCGATCTGGCTGAGCAATCCAACGGACATCTGGCACGCGCTCGCCAGATCCGCCAGGGACTTGCGCTGACTCTTGCGCAACTGCCTGATCTGCTGACCCAGCCACATATCGATCGCGGAGTGCGTTCGAATCATGTTGCCCCCTGGACTCGGTTTGGGTCGCATTGAAGATCTTGGCTCTTAATTATGAAATTTTCATTTATTAATAATTTTCAATAGTAAGTAGAACTCTCCGAAAGGGACACCTAGGGATTACCCGACACAAGGCCAACGTCGCGCTCTGAACCTGTCCGAAAGGGGCCAGGCTTAAGCCCTGACGCCCGATGCGCCTCCTAATCCCTGCGTGTCAGGAATCCGGGCGAGCGCCGCATCGTCGGTGGCCTTGTGGGCTTGGGCAATTGAATCTTCGAGCAGCTTCATTTCGATTTTCAACGCTGCGTGTCGATGCTTGGGCAGCGACCGCATCAGGTTATCCAGCATGGCCATCAATCGGCGCTCGACCTGCAAACTACCGGCACCGTAAAAACGAATTTCCCTGAAGCTGATGTGAACAAAGTCTTCCCAGTCAGGCGTTCGGAACACCACGCGTGGCTGACCCTGATTGTCCAGAATTTCATGATCCTGCAAGGATCGCCTTCCGACCATGCGCAGCATCCGATTCAACTGATCGATGGCGAGCACGGCGGTCGTCGGATCATTGATCGCCGGGGACAAGGCTTTGATCGCGATGTCAACTTCAATCCGAAAGGCAAACATCGGATCCTGTTCCATGGTGCGCTCCGCAGCCATGGCAACAAAACCGCGCAACCGTTCGACATCGACATCGTCAACCACTCCGTGCAAGTAGAACAAGGGCTCGTCAACGCTCAGGAAGTCGCCCACTTGTATGGCAAGGTCAATCATGCAATTGGCCCTCTGCGCCTCGGCGATCAGCCCGTCCAGGTTGACCGCCACGACAATCGAGGAATTGCCGGAATGGAGTACCGTGCGGACGGGAGTTTTACGACTTCCCGCCGGCCGGGCGTTGGATAAGGCTCCGCGCGAATGCGTCTGCAGCGAGCTGTTTTTATGACGCTTTACCGGCGTCGCATGCGCCGGCAAATCGTTGGTGGGATTGGGATAGACGCTATCGATCGCCAGAACGCCCTGCTCACCAATGCGCCCGGCGAGGGTCACGGGTCTGAGAAGTTTCGCGCAATAGTCAATAAGCACAATAAAAGCAATCAGGGAAGCCAGTGCAAAAACTATCGCGAGGAATATCTGGAACTGGGGCACGTCTGCTAACGAGCCCATTTGGATCATCGTACGATTCACCCAGATCAGATTGAACAGGAATAAACCGACGATCCACCGAATCACGTTATCTCGCAGAAGCGTCGTGGCGATGATTCTTGGCGTGTACTGGCCGCCAGCCACCTGAATTGCGACCAGCAAGGAGCCGAATGTGAAAACCAGGCAGGAGAGGTTGAGCGAAAAGATCCGATCCAGAATCGCGTGCGCCTCTGCCTCGTTGACCCCAAAAAATCCGCTCTGCAAGTCGTAGAAGCCCAAGCCCACCAACCACGAACCCAGGTATTCAGCCAGACGTTTCACAGCAATTGCGGCCAAAAGCGCCAGTACTGGAACGACCCACAAGGAAGACTTGATGTAGCACATCAAACTGTATCGACGATTCCAGGTCATGCGTGGGCTCCCAGCCAGGGAAAGGGAATGATTTTGAAAGCTGCGGTTGGCCGGACGACGTTAGGCGCGGGAATGACAGGCGTTCGGATGCGCAACGGGCGATACTTCAATTCCGTCATGTTAAAACCACATTCCTTCAAGCCTGGACCGCATGTCCCAAAATGTGATGCGACGGTAGAATTTTGAATATAGACTGCCCTAGTTAATTTGTCATAGCCGTGAGTTTGGCATAGCCGTGCGTTTGTCATAGCCGCGCGTTTGTCATAGCCGTGCGTTTGTCATGGCTGTGAGTTTGTAATAGCTGTGAGTCAAGGCGACTCCTTTCCCTCTGTCCCACACGCACAATTGCCGGGCTACCCGATGGGTGCACACACACGATGAACCGCATCAACTACTTGAAACTCGTCATCGCAACGATTCCACTCACTGTGGCAGCCTTTACGCCGGTTGTACGGGCAGAAGGGCAACCTAACCCCATTCCGACAGTCGCAGAGAATCAGTGGCGTGGATCAGTCACGCCTTACATGTGGCTCATGAATGTGAGTGGCGCTGTTGCGCGCAATGGAGACACGCTGGGGGCGGTGCATCTCGACACCAACTCCCTGCTTTCAAACCTGAATGTCGCGGCGATGATTGAAGGCGAGGTTCACCGCGGCAACTGGGGTCTCTGGGGTGACGTGGTGTACAGCCAGCTGTCGAACCAGTCTTCTCGCCTTTCAGTCGGCCAGACGACACTGAATACGACGACGACGCTGACCACCGGGATCTATGACATCGCGGCGACCTACACGCTGCATGCGTCGCCGGACGCGTATGTCGACGGTTTAGTTGGCGCACGCATACTCACGCAAGACACCACGGTCAACCTGAGCGCCGTCGGACTCCTGCCAAATGGGGTGAACCGCAACTCTTCGACCACGATCACCAACGCCATCGTGGGCGTCAAGGGACGAGTCCAAATCAGCGACAGCACCTGGTTTGTACCGTTTTACCTTGACGTCGGCGCCGGAAGCGCACAGACCAACGTGACCAGCCAGGCCATGCTGGGCATCGGCAAAGCCTATTCCTGGGGCGACGTCAGCCTCGCTGTCAAAAACGTCTACTACCAGTTAAGTCAGAACAAACAAACAGCCGATCTCAATCTTTTCGGCGCCGCGCTGGCCGTGACCTTCCGGTTCTGACGATCGCGACACGGCATGCTAATCAAGCCTAAAGGTATCCGCTCCTAAGGCCGGACCAATTGCGCATCACCATTCCGGGTGACGGACCTGCACCCGAATTCTATTTCGATGGCATGAGGGTTATTGCCTATCTCCCGGCAGAAGATCTCGTCGCGATCGCGGATGCGCGTCCGACCATCGAGGGTGCGCTCAAACTTGTCAGAAAACACCACTGCCAATAAGGAAACGAAACAACGCGTGACTTTTGTCAACCAAAGATTCGGCAGGCTGCGTTATCCATCCGTCCTGCATTATCGATCCGTCCTGCGTTATCGATCCGTCCTGCATTATCGATCCGTCCCTTGCCCGAGGCCGCCATGGTGCCGACGTTTTGGGTCGGTTGACCAAGATCGGGCCTTCACGTACACTGGGAGAATTGGGTTTACCGGCTCATCGGTCATCCCCGATGCTCTTCTCGTTGCGGCACTGAAAGGCAGGATTCCCCGTTGTTCATGTCACACCCTATCAACGTCGACTACAAGACTGTCTTCAATTCGGCCAGCGCAGGGATGGCCTATACCTCCGAGTCGGGGGTCATTCTAGATGTCAATCAGGCTTGGCTAGTTGCCACCGGCTTCACCCGCGAGGATGCGATCGGCCATACCGCCCTGGAATTGGGGCTATGGGCGAATCCTGAAGAGTGCAGGGCCTGTCATGCACTCCTGGCCCAAAGCGGACGGTTTCATGACTTTGAAACCGTTCTCGTGATGCAATCAGAGCAACGCACGCATCTGCTCTCTGGGCAGTATGTTGAATGGGGCGGCAAACGACATGTGGTTTGGGAATTGCGCGATATCAGCGAGCGCAAGCGGAGGGAGATTGAGTTACGGGACAGCACCGAGCGCGATGGCATTGAAGCTGAACTAGCTCGGGAACGCACCTATCTGAAAACGCTGATCGGCACTATTCCTGCGCTGATCTGGTGAAAGGACGCGGACGGTCGTTACATTGGCTGCAATCCCCGCTTTGAACAGTTTTTCGGTGCACGGGAAGCGGATATCCGCGGTAAAACCGATTACGATTTCGTGGACAAGGAACTGGCCGATCATTTCCGTGAGCATGATCGCCTGGCCATGGAAAAGAACGGCCCCTCGGTCAACGAGGAGGAGGTGACCTTCGCAAGTGATGGTCACCGTGAACTACTGGAAACCACCAATACACCATTGCGCGATGAACGTGGGCGCCTGATCGGTGTGCTTGGCATAAGCCACGACATTACTGAACGCAAACGGATCGAGGTGGCTTTACGCGAACTTGAGGAGCGCTATAGCAAGGCTTTTCATACCAGTCCGGACGCGATCAATATCAACCGGATTGCTGATGGCTCATACATCGAAGCCAATGAATCCTTTTTAATGACGATGGGCTATGCACGCTCCGAAGTCATCGGCAAAACATCCCTTGAACTTGAAATCTGGGTCGATCCGACGGCCCGATCACAGATGCTCAAGTGCCTGATGGAGGACGGGAATGTTCGCAATTTTG
>JADZBO010000007.1 GCA_020851995.1 Burkholderiaceae bacterium | reverse complement strand
GTGTCGAGGAAGTTGAGGCGGTTGCGGATTGTTTCGAGATCGGTGTCGCGCTTTTTGATTTCCGCCGTCAGACGCACGCCCTGTTGATACAACCGGGCGTAATCGGCCTGCTGGCTTTGAAGCTGCGTCAGCGAGTTCCGGATATCCGCCTCGATCGCCTTTTTGCTATCGATATTGGCTTGAAGGCGTATCTTGAAGTTGTCGAAGACGGACTTGTCGAAGTCGTCTTCGCGCCTCTGGAGCCGCTCGGTGAGTTCCTTTAATTCGCTCGTCAGATCCTGATAGGCCGGGTGCCCGGGGCTCAGGCCAAGCATCTGCTGGGTGATTGCTTCCTTGCGCGCGATGACTTCAGCACGAAGAGTTGACAGGCCATTGTCGGTCAGCCGCATCTCAAGCAGCGATCTGCCGAGATCGGTCGGGACTTCTTTTTGCCTGACAAAGGTGTTGAGCGCGATTTCAGCTTCGCTACGCTCGATTTGTGCCCGGGTCATTCGTTCGCGCGCCTGAACCAGCACGGCGTCGAAGGGGTTCCCGGAAGCGCCTTCCGTGAAGGTCGTCACACCCAGTTTTTCCGACATCACCAGACGCTCAGCTTCGAACTGTTCGACCTCTGCGCGCAAGCGCACTTCGGCGTCGCGAACCATCTCGAGGCGTTCCGTGGATCCGTAGATCTGTTCGGCCTTGGTGGTGTCCAGAAACGCATTGGTGACCGCGTTGACGATGGCATCGAGGTAAGTCGGGTCAGACGACTCCATCCCGATGCGCACCATATAGGTGTCAAGGATTGGCCGGACGTAGATTAATTTTTGCAATTGCTCGATGAAGCGGCGCTCGCTGAGTCCTTTGGGGCGCACATCGATGCCGTTTTTTCGCAAACTGTCCATCGCACGTTCGAGAACGTCGAAACGTACCACGGTCTTGGAAAGGTGATTAACGTATTCGCGGTACTGGGAGTTGGACTGAAGCTGCAGTTCGCTGTCGGCTTCGACGTTCTTCATGTAGGTCGGCGAAACCTGAAACACCGATTCGGCGACGTAGTAGCTTTGCCCCTTCCACAAGGCAACCGGCACGCCAAGCAGCACCACGGCAAACCAGACCACGATGCTGGTGCGGTAGTGCTTTCTGAGACTCAGAAGTGGCTTGATGCCGATCCCGGGAAGATTTTTTATTTCCATGAACCCGTAGATGCCGTGTGATGAACGTTCATTGTAACGACATCGAGGTGCATTGGCTCAATAGCGGGCGTATCATGAGGTTTGTACTGAAGGGGAGTGTTTTTTGATTGCCACAATCCTTGTCCTGATCGCCTTGCCGGTGGCATTGCCGGGTTTTTATCTGTTGATGGTCACTGTTGCCGCGCTGGGCGCACGTCGGCAAATGGATCCGCCGCCTGTACCGGTCGCGGGTTCTGATGTCGCTCCCCGCGTGGTCGTGCTCGTGCCGGCGCATAACGAATCCACGCACGCGCTGCCAACCATCGAAAGCCTGCTGAAGCAGCTGGGGCCTCGCGATCGGTTGGTGCTTGTCGCCGACAACTGCACCGACGACACCGCCGCGCTGGCACGTGCCGCGGGTGCCGAGGTGGTCGAGCGTCACGATTCCAGTTTGCGTGGCAAGGGCTACGCGCTCGCGTTCGGGGTGGATCATTTGCGTGCAGATCCGCCCGATGTCGTGCTGGTCGTCGACGCGGATTGCTTCGTTTCCGAGGGGGGTGTCAGCCAGATCGCCCGGGTCTGCCATGCCTCGGGCCACCCCGTGCAGATGCCTTCGCTGATGACAGCGGAATCCGGTGCCGGGCTGCGCTTTCGCGTACTGGAATTCGCCATGCGAATGAAGAATCTCGTACGGCCGCTGGGAATGCAGCGGATGGCCGGCGCATGCCAGCTGATGGGCACGGGCATGGCGATACCATGGGCGCTGATGTCGACCGCGAAGCTCGCAACCGGTCACATCGTCGAGGATATCAATCTTGGGGTCGAGATGGCTCGCAAGGGGCATCCGCCGCAGTTTCTTGCCTGCGCCCGGGTCGGCAGTGTGTTTTTATCCGAATCGCGCGATGTGTTGCAGCAAAAGGCGCGCTGGGAGCATGGTCACCTCGCCACTGTCGCCGAGCAATTGCCCCGCCTGATTGCAAGCGCGATCTCGCAGCGTAGTCTGCGTCTGGTGTTCATGGCGCTTGATCTGCTGGTGCCTCCGGTGTCGCTCTATCTGGTATCCATGCTGGGGTTTTGTCTCGCTGCATTTTTGCTGGCCAGTGTGTTCCCGGTTTTCAGCCCGATGGCCACGATGCTCGGCGTGTCGTTTGCCTGCTTTGCCGTTTCGATTTTGCTGGCGTGGTACTTTTTCGCACGTCATCTGCTGTCGGTACGCGAATTAGTCACCACACCGCTGTATGCGGTGTGGAAGATTCCGATCTACCTTGCGTTCTTTCTGAAGAAGCGATCCGGCTGGGTGAGGGCGCGCCGTAAGGGCGAGTGAGTGCGCGCCGCTGCGGTGGTGGCCTGCGCTGCTACCGTGTTCTTGAGCCGCTAGGGTGTTCTGGGCTGCAACCGTGTTCTTGAGCCGCTGCGGTGGTCTTCGCTGCAACCGTGTTCTTGAGCCGCTACGGTGTTCTGCGCCGCTACCGCGTTCTCAGCCACTGTCGCGTGCCGATAAAGACGAGGATCAGCCCGACCGACTCGATCACGCGCTCGGCCCGTATGCCAGCGCCGAGATGGAAATTCAGGAGTGCATCGACCTGGTGCAACGAAATGTAGTGCATCAGTTGCAACACCACCAGAACCGACATGCCGATGACGACATTGCCCTGAAGGTGCCACTCTTCCTGTTGCCGCTTGCGCAACCACATCACGATCGCAAGTGCCAGCACGATCACGCTGCCCACCACGATCGCCTGCCAGTAGCGGCGTTCGCCGTACCAACCCCCGGTGCGTGCGTAGCCCCGCATGAGCAGTACCATCAGGTGGTTCAGCTGGAGCACGGATTCGGCGGCCATCATGAACAGCACAAAACCCGAGAGAAACCAACCCCCGGCCTTCTCGCCCGCCTGATAGGCGCCGGAACCGCTGACGACACACATCCAGGCGCACAGCAGGTATGCGACCGCAAAGCCATATTGAATCCAGCTGGTGTACTGGAGCAACGGCACCCATTTATCCTGCGCAATTTCTAGGGCGATGTCCAGCATCGGGCGGAAACTCTGCCGTTACTTGGTGTCGGGGATTTCTGGAAATTCCGAAATATCGGGAAAATCCGAAAGATCCAGGATCGGTTCGATGTGCTTGCCCAATTGTCGCGTCAGCGACGTGTGCACAACATCGGGTAGCGGCGCCGTCGTGGTGAAAAGCTGAACCAGATTGCGGATGATGAAGAGACCAAAACCCCCTTCGGTGTTGCCCGAAAGATCGGGTTCGGGTACCGAGTTGAAATCGAACGGGTGGCCCAGATAAAAGAACTCAATCGTGACGCAGTCACTGCCGCGGGCGATGCGGCAGGTGATCTCGGCGTCGGGCAACAGCCTCTGCGAGTGACGCACGATGTTTGTGAAGGCTTCGCATCCGGCGAGGTTCAGCGCATCCAGGTCTTCCTGTTCCAGATCAGCGAGCGATTGATTCAGGAAGGCGCGGAACTCCACCAGCGACGGCATCGCGAACTTGAACGTACGGGATTCGCGCCACGGATCAACCTGGAACATGAGCACAGTTTGGTCATCAACCTGCTTGTACTCGCTGGCGAAATGCTGGTTGGTGCGCCGCAGGTATTGCAGCAGGGTAGAGGGCGGTACGCCGGCCCGCCAAGCTTCAAGCACAAGCTGCTTGAGTCGGGACACACCGAATTCCTGCCCCTGGGCATTGCGCGCATCCGTAATCCCGTCCGAAAACATCAGCAACGCATCGCCTGGCTTGAGGGTGATAATGTCATCCACGTAGACTTCGTCGGTCATGATCCCGACCGGCAGGTTGCGGCCGTGGATTTCCTCGATCGTTTCGGATTCAAAACGGCAGAGCAGGCTCGGCATATGGCCGGCGCTGACGTACTGCAGTGTTTGCTCCGGAATGTTGACGCGGTAAAGTGCAAGCGTTGCGTAGGACTCAAGCTGAATGAGTTGCTCGACGAGTTGCCGGTTGAGCTCGTTAATGATTTCCGCCGGTTGGGGGAGTGCGGTTGCGCCGAGCTTCTGGGTGACCAGCGATGCGATCGATTCACTGAAAGCCGACTTGATGGCGGCGCCGATCATGGCGGCGTGGATCCCCTTGCCCATCACATCGCCCACCAGCACGTCGAAGCAGTCGGGCGAATATTGCATGAAGGCGAAGAAGTCGCCGTCGATTGTCTGTGAGGGTTCCGTGTGCGTCGCGCCACTGACGTGGTTCAGGCCAGTGGGGAATGTGCCTTGCAGCAGCGTTTTCTGAATCACGCGGCCGGTTTCGGTTTCCCGCTGGTAGGCCTCGGTGAGGGCTCGCTCGGCTTCCTTGAGTGCGGATTTTTCCAGCGCCAGCGCGTGCAGCGATTGCTGCAACAGCACGTGCGAGCGTTCCTTGATGGTTTCCAGATCCTTGCGTGCGCTGATGTTGATGAGCATGAGCAGCACATCGCAGGAATCGTCTTCGAGCATCGGGCGCACATAGACGTGAAACCACGGGTGCGCCCCTGAACGAATCGTGTGGAGGTCTTCTTCATGGCGCTGATTGCGGTCATTCGCCACGCGCCGGATACCCACTTCGAGTGCGGTTTCAGTCGTGGAGTCCGAGACCGGACAGAGCTTGCGCATGACTTGCTGGTAATGCTGCCCCACACCGCCGTCCGGCATATCGAATTCTGCCTCGCGTACCAGGCGCAACCAGGCATCGTTGTAGCGGAAGACCTGCCCTTGCTTGTTGAGTATCACGACCGCTGCCGGAAGCGCATCGAGCAAGGCAGTCTGCCGTGCGTACTCGCGACGGGCGGCGTTGATTTGCTCTGCCGGTTGCTCGGCGCCGAGCTTCACGTAGAAAAACACCAGCACGGCGATGAGACCGAGCACCGGCAGATACTCCAGGCGCCACAGCTGACCAGACAGCACCACCCCTACCGCAAGCAGTAAGGCGAGGATTCCGAGCAGATGACGCAGGGAGACGCCTGAGAGGAATCTCAAAGCGCTACCTTGTTGTTTGGGTGTCGGATGCAATATGCAGGCCTGTCATGGATGGATTGCGAAATAGTCCGCTGGGCTCCCAAAGCCAACTTCACCCCCGGATTATATCTTAAGAGATCCCGGAAACCCCCAGGCATCGCGTTGGCGGCACGACGTTGCAGCGAGCCCGCAGCGGCATCACCAACGGGTTTGCGTGCTTTGCTGGCGGCATCCATCAGGTCCTCCAGCGTGGAGTCGAGATCAATTTGCTTGCGTTTGCGCCCGCTGATGTTGACGATCATCAGCAGCACGTTCGAGTGATCGTCGTCTTCCATGGTCCGAACATAAATCTGGAACCAAGGCCAATTGCCTTTGCGCACGGTCAGAACCTCTTCGTCGAAGCGCTGATCCGGGCTGCTGGCGACCCGCCGGATTCCCGCCTCCAGGGTGGTTTCCGGGTCAGACTCCGGAGTGTGGGTCAGCGTGCGGAGAACCTGACGATAGTGCTGGCCCTTGCCACCGTCAGAAAGATTGAAGGGGTGCTCACGTGCCAATTTGAGCCAGGCGTCGTTGAAATGACAGACCTCGCCTGACGCGTCGAGCAGAATGACTGCTGCAGGCAGTGAGTCGAGTGTTGCCTGGTGTTGGAACGGATCCGCAGCGGGCTTCCCGACCGGTTGGGCTTGATGACGCCGCGACGAACGCATACGCATCAGCACGACAATTACCACTATGGCAATTGTCGAAAAAATTGCGATCAACCGCGCTGAATCGAGTTCAGAAATCGCGGATCCGAGCGATCCCAATAAAATCCCCTACAGAGTTCGGATTTAAAGTCGGCGAGCGGCCAGTGGGTTGGGGGCCGCGCATTGCCGCCCCGGTACGTCTAGCCTAGCCCTGAGGCAGGGTTTCGAGAGCAGCGCTTTCCGTTTCGTAGATTTCGAAGATGCGATGCATCCGCACCAGCTCGAACAGCGCGCGCACCGTACGGCACAGCCCGAACAGGCGGATCGAGCCATTTTTGTTGTTGACCGTACGCAGGCAGGCAAGCAGTGCGCCCAGCCCCGAGCTGTCAACGAATTTGGTCGCGGTCATGTCCACCAGCACGGTGTCGTATTCCTGGACGACGGGCATGATCGCCTCGCGGAATTCCTTGACGTTGCTCGCATCCAGGTTTTCCGTTGGGATCGCCACAATGGCGACACCGGGGCGGGGCGAGGTGATAGCAAGTTTCATCGGATGATCCTGTCAGTTCAAATCGTTAAAAAAAACAGAGGTCGGGGAGTCTAGCGGGCATCGGTCGATGAAGTCGCGACCCTCCGCAGATATCGGAGCAGCAGCTTGAACGATGCCCAGCGGGACATGCCGCTTGCTGCAAGCGCATCACCAGCGTAGCCAAGATCCGGATCAGCGGCGAGTTCGCCCAGAAGCAATGTGTCGTTGATCAGGCCAACCGGTGCTCTTCCATACAACCGTTGCCAATAGGGCGGCAGCGTGGAGACCTCCTGGACATCGCGCGGCTCAATTCCGATGAAACGCACCCTATTTTGCCAGATATCCTGCAAACCTGGATGGAACGTCCGGATAAAGTGGATTCCCAGCGCTCCCGGCACACCCTCGCGCACCTGCTGTGCCGAGGGGGTGAGGGCCGTGGGCGCGGCACGATACCCATCCGCCGTCGGGTCGGGAAAGGCCACCCCCCGGTCTTCCACGACGACGGGCGATGCGGGCAAACCGACATGCCGGCGCACCACAGCCGCCAGGGGCAGTGTCAGCCACCAGAGCACTCGGGCGATTGATCGTTCAACAGGACGGGGAGTGCGTTTGTATTCGGGCTCAGAGCGGGCACCGTCAAGCAGCAAGGGGTTGGTGACCTTGAGCATGACGTCAATGCCGACGTTAACCAGGCGATTGCCGCAAATGATGGCATCGGTCAACGTCAGTTCCTGCCCGACGTAGGTCTCGGGCAGCATCCAGCTACTGGCTACGACCGCGCCACTTTCGATCAGGCAACCGTTTTCGATGACAGCATCAGGCCCAATGCGCGCACCCTCCTGAACCCGGACGTTGCGGCCGATAAAAATCGGCGGTGTGAGTACTGCCTGGGGGTGAATCGAGGTTCCGGGCCCGATCCAGACCCCGGGGCTGCGCTCGCGCTGCGAAATCGTTCCCCCCGGCGTGCCGTTACGCAATATGGCGGTGATCGATGCGAGCACCTGCTCGGCGCTGTGCAACGTGAGTGGCGCAATGCAGAGTTCCTGCTCCAGATCGCGGCGCGCAAGAACGCGCATTTCAAGATCCGCTTCGCCGCTGCAATCAAGAAGCAGTTCGCGGGCCTGAACGGCGGACAGCAGCCCCCAGCCTGTCCAGTGGACCCGATCGTTGCGCTCAGTGCATAGCGCGCGCGTCTCTTCATGCGGTGCGGGCGCTTCCGGGTTGCCCTGATCGAGTTCGTTGGGCGATCCGCACAGGGTGCCGTCGTCGATTGTCATGGACGAGGCAAGGTACAAAGCCGGTCCAGCCGCTTCGATGGCTTTATCCAGCCCGGCCAGTGGCCTGTCGTTGTCAGGGGCGACCAGGTAGTCGATTGCAACGCCAAAACGCTCGCCGTTGCCCAGTAACTCTTCGCAGTCTGATGCTTGGTCGCCGTTGACGACGGTGATGCGAGTGCAACCGGCCGTGACCAAACGCTCCACCGCGCGCTGAACCATGGGGCGCATCGCGATCGGCGTGGTTGCGCCGTTGATGTCCAGCGCGCGCAGATGCCGATCCGTGACGTCCCAGCAGGCAAGCAGAATCGCCGAGTCCGGCCTCATTGCACTGCCCCGTAACCTTGACAAGTTGAACCGGTCATGACGCACCCTTGCCCTTGATCACCGCGGGCAATGTTTTAGCGAGCAGTTTGACGTCGGAGGCGACACTCTGGTTCTGGATGTATTCGACATCAAGCTCCACTTGTTGCTTGAATGGGATTTCGGCCCGCCCCTGCACCTGCCAGAGACACGTCAGACCGGGCTTGACATCAAGCCGGCGCCGGTCGTCGAGCGTGTACTTCTCGACCTCTTTGGGCAGCGGTGGACGGGGACCGACCAGTGACATTTCGCCGATCAGTACGTTCCAGATCTGTGGAAGCTCGTCGATGCTGGCGCGCCGGATGATGCGCCCGATCCAGGTAACCCGCGGGTCGTTTTTGATCTTGAAGGTGACCGAGCCCTTGCCGTGTTCGTTGAGCTCTTCGAGCTTGTCGCGCATGGCCTCGGCACCGACGACCATTGACCGGAATTTAGGAAACCGGAAAATACGCCCCCACTTGCCCACTCGGTCCTGCCAGAAAAGCACCGGCCCGCCGTCCGTGGCCTTGATCAGGATCGCAACCACCAGCATCAGTGGGGAAAACAGCAGGATGAGCCCCAATGATCCAATGATATCAATGGTGCGCTTGACCGCCATGCGCCAGCCGGAGCGGCGGCTCCATACCTTGCGCGTGAGGAGGGTTCGACCTTCATCAAATTGCCCAGCGAGATCGGACTCCGAGCGATTCAGTACAGGTGAAACGCGAGTTTCTTTTTTCATGCCTAACCCTACGTAACTTCCTATAGGACAATTTTACCAGTATGGGCTCGTGATGTGGGGGTGACGTTACAAGTCATTGATTTATTTCAAGTGAGATCGCCCTTGCGCCGCGACCCGCATCCAGACGCGACCTGCTTTGCGACCCGGCATGCCTTTCGACGCGACCTGCTTTACGACCTGGCCCGCCTTTTGACGCGACCCGCTTTGTGTCCCTGCCTGTTTTGCGACGCGATCTGCTGATTTCAGCGTACAGTATTTATGTCGACCGGGTCGACCACCACCATATAGAAGCTGCCTGGTGCGATCGAAAGCAAATCGGGCGCGGCGACACCCGTCAGCGTCTGCGGCAGGGAAGTCGCGGACTTCAGCTTGCGGATCCCGGCCTGCCCGCGCTGCTCGTAGGCCAGATCGGTAAAATTCCCCGAAGCCATCGTCGCCTTCAGGTCTGCGTCAAGGCTGTCACACACATTGGCGCTCACCCCGGAATCGCTCGCGCAGGCGAACAGAGGGCCCGTGTCGACCTGCAACGCCACGCGCAATCCGAGTTTGCGCAGGCGGCTCGCGCATTCCATCATGGGCGTGCCGGGGGCGGGAGAGCCGGGCGGGAATCCCACCATGCGCTTTGCCGCCTGCCCGTCCGATGTCAAAGCCCGGCCAAGTGCTTCGCAGGACCCTGGCAACCCTGCCGAGGTTGCATCGACCCATAGCGCCGTATCGCGTGTCGCGGCGATCCTCAGAATGCTGGCGAGATCAGGCCCCGGCGGTTCGCCTTTGCCCAGATTCGTCGTGAAGGCATCTGCGCCACCGCGCACAAGACCGATGCCCAGGCACTGCGCGGCATGCACGCCGCGCAGTGCCGCAGCCAGTGTGTTGGCGTTGCCGTAACACAGCAGCGTCGGGGCGAGCGCGCGCATTTCCCGTGCCACGTAGACGCGGGTTGCGTCATCCGCCGCGTTCGTGAGTTTGCCGCCTTGCGCCAGCGGGCTGGTGATTGAATCCACGCCGGAAAAGCTGACAAACGTATCGCCTGCCGCCGTAGAGCGCACAAGAACCGGCGGTAGCTGGCCGACTGCGGCTTCACCGATTACACCGGTCAGGTTGGGTAACTCTGCTGCGGCCTGGCTGGTACCGCCAAGCAGGTTGATGATAGTGGCTGGCACTTGCGCCAGCGTCGAAATCGCGCTGCCGGCGGCGAGGTCGCGGTATTTCGCAAAGAGACCGGGGTATTGTTTGCGTGCGGCGGTATTGAAATACATCAAGAACGGAACGCGTCCCATTTCAAGCTTGAAGCGCGACGATTCATGGCCACTGGCGGTGAAGCTTGATTCGCCGTGATCGGCGAAATAGATGTAAACGACGGGCTGATCGACTCGACTGACCTGCGCGATGATCTCGCTGATCGCAAAATCCACGTAGCGTATCGCGGAGTCGTATTGTTCGACACCTTCGACGAGTTTCGTCATCAGAGGTTGATTGACGAGGTCGCCGAAAATCTGCACCGGCATTCTGTTCGTGAGGAAATCATCCACCTTGCCGCGGAATGCGGAGGGCAGGGAGCCGATGTAGCCGTCGACGGTGCCGTGTCCGGCATACGAGTGCAGAAAAATCGCCGCAGGGCTGTCGACCGGCAGTTTGCGCAGCAGCGCGTCGAGTTGCGGGGTGAAAAAACTGAGATCGTCGGGCCGGGCTATCTTGAAGTCCATGTTGCCCGCCGCACCTGATGCAACACTGTAGGTGCGTTCGGCCTTGCGGAACACGATGCGCGAGGCCATGTTCCAGGTGCCGGTTTCGCCCTGGTTGCTCAGGAGGAATGTCGGCACTTGGCTCTCAGCGAGCAGGTCGACGAGCGACAGACGCTGGCG
>JADZBO010000006.1 GCA_020851995.1 Burkholderiaceae bacterium | reverse complement strand
GCATAGCCGTAGACCTCGGTCAGGATGTCACCGAACATATACGAGATGGGAAAGAACAGAATCCCGGCGCCAAAAACAACCGTGCCGAGAACGGGAAGCTCAATCTGCGCGGCCTTGCCAGCGCCAATGAGGTTGGAGCACAGCAGCACGGTGACGAACGCGGCTACGATCAGGTCATAGTAGCGATGGTGGCGTCGCACGAGGTGGGGCTTTTGTTGGTGGTTGTCCGGCATCGTGCTAACTTTAGCCTTTCCGCAGAAGTCTCGGCGCGGGCACGGCCATCGGCGCGGCTGGTTTACCCAGAACCCGTCACTGAATGTCAGGAGTACGAAATGTCGCTTTCAATTTACCAGTCATCCGTTCCGCTGATCAAGGCGATGCTCGGCAATCTGTCGACAATACTCGCTAAAGCGGAACTCTACGCCAGGAATCGGAAATTCGACGAAAAGAACCTTCTCGATTCAAGGTTGTTTCCTGACATGTTCCCGCTCGTCAAGCAGATCCAGGTCGCGACTGATCAGGCCAAGGGCGGTTGCGCCCGACTCGCCGGGATCGAGCCGCCCAAGTTCGACGACAACGAAACGACGATTGCGCAATTGCAGGAGCGGATCGGGAAAACGATCGCTTTCATCGACGCAATCGAGCCGGCACAGATTGATGGTGCGGCATCGCGTCAGATCCAGTACACGATGCGCGACTTCAACTTCGAATTTTCCGCGCAACAGTACCTGACGAACTGGGTACTGCCGAATTTCTTCTTTCACGTCACCACGGCCTACAACCTGCTGCGCCAGGGCGGGCTGGAAATTGGCAAGGGGGATTTTCTCGGATCACTGGTCGATTTCAACATCGAGACCAAACAGGTGCGGGCTCGCTGACTGGCTGACATCAACGGCGACGCAACGCGTTGAGTAGCCACTGAGGCATCGCCGCCTGGTTGACGACCAACACGCCGATCATCGTCACGAGCGTGCCGCCAAGGATCATCGCAGTCAGCGGTTCTGCGAAAAGGATCCAGGCCATGATTGCGGTGGTCGGCGGGGTCAGATACATCATGCTGCTCACGCGGGTGGCGCGACCATCGCGCAACAGGATGAACCAGAGCGACATCGCGCCAATGGAGATCGGCCCCACCCCCCAGAGCAGGGCGCCGATCATGGGGACGGTCCACTGAATTTCACGTGTTTCGAAGGCAAAAGCCATGATCAGGCACAAAATGGCGCTGGTGGTGAACTGCACGATCGACCCGGTCCGCAGATCGAAGGCGGGGCAAAAGCGCTTCTGGTAGAGCGTGCCCAGCGTGATCGAGAACAGGCCGACCACGATAAAAACGATGCTCGCGAGCGTCAACCCGTCGACGCTGATTTTCTCTAAAAGCACCATCGCGACGCCGGCGATGCCCAGCATCAGGCCGAACCACTGTCGTCGGGAAACATGTTCGGCGACGAGTGACGCCAGGACTGCGGTGAGAATTGGCTGAAGCCCGACAATCAGCGACGACAACCCCGCCGGCATCCCCAGTTTGACGGCTTCCCAGACGCCCCCGAGATAGCCGAACTGAAACAACGCCCCGGCCACGGCGATGTGGCCGACTTGCCGCAAAGGTGGCCAGGGCGCTCTGACCCAGATCACCACGGGCAGCATGCAGGCGACGACGGCCGCGAATCGCAGGAACAGGAAGGTCATCGGTTCCGAATAGGGCATGCCATAGCGGGCGATGATGAAACCCGTGCTCCATATCACGATGAAGATGGGTGCAAAAAGTGCGGTATTGTCTTTATTCTGAGTGCGCATTCGCGGCATGATAGTACAGAAGCCCGTGACGACCGACCATAACAATACATCCGAGACACATGAACGCAGCCCATGCTCCTGAGGAGCTGATTGATTCCCCCTATGCGTTTCGGCGGCTGATCGCCACACTGCTGTTGATGACGCTGGGCGCAGCAGGAATGTACGTGATTTCTGTGGCGTTGCCCCAGGTTCAGTCTGACTTCGGGATATCCCGCTCTGACGCTTCGATGCCGTATACGCTGCTGATGGTGGGCTTTGGCGTCGGTGGCCTGTGGATGGGCCGGCTGTCGGATCGTTATGGTGTTCAAGTTGCGCTGATCGTTGGCGCAGCCGGCACACTGGCCGGATTTGTCTGGGCTTCGCTGGCTCAGGGGATCTGGAGCTTTGCGCTGGCTCACGGGTTGATGCTCGGGTTTCTGGGCGCGGGGTCCACCTTCGCGCCACTGGTGGCCGACACCTCGTTGTGGTGGAACCGCCGACGTGGTATTGCTGTCGCTGTCTGTACCAGCGGCAACTATCTCGCGGGCGCCATCTGGCCTCCCGTGGCGCAGTTTGGTTTAACCGCCGTGGGTTGGCGCCAGACCTACCTGATGATTGGTATTGTTTGCGGTGCTGGCATGCTCCTGCTGGCGCTTGCCATGCGACGGCGACCGCCATTGCCTGTTGCCGCCAGCCACGCCCGCATGCCGACCCGGCAATCCGATCGTCCATTCGGACTGCGTGTCGGCACTGCCCAGGCTCTGCTATGTGCGGCGGCGATCGGTTGCTGCCTGGCCATGGCCATGCCGCAGGTCCATATCGTCGCTTATTGCTCCGATCTTGGTTTTGGTCCGGCTCGCGGTGCCGAGATGTTGTCGCTGATGCTGGCCTGCGGCATCGTGAGCCGGCTTGGGTCGGGTCTGATTTGCGATCGCATTGGCGGCGTGCGCACGCTTTTGCTCGGGTCGTTTCTGCAGGGCGTCGCCTTGCTGATGTTTATTCCGTTCAACGGGCTGGTCTCGCTTTATATTATCTCCGCCATGTTCGGGTTGTTTCAGGGGGGTATCGTTCCGGCCTACGCGATAATCGTGCGGGAGTATTTCCCGCCGCTGGAGGCCGGTCGACGGGTAGGCGCGGTCATGCTCGCGTCGCTGGCTGCGATGGCTCTGGGGGGCTGGGTTTCCGGCGCGATTTTTGACCTGACCGGGTCCTATCGTCTTGCCTTGATCAACGGGGTCTTCTGGAACGCCGTCAACCTGAGTATCGCCGTTTGGATATATTTACGTGTGCGTGTGCAGGAATCGGCACAGGCTGGTTCGACGCCCTCTATAATTCGGCAAAATTTCCCCCAACGCTCCTGAGTTGTCCGTACGATGCTGCTCTGGTTTGTCATCCTCTACTGGGTCATTTCTGTCGGCATCGGGTTATGGGCCGCCTTGAGGGTTCGCAACACCGCTGACTTCGCCGCAGCGGGCCACAGCCTCCCATTGCCGATCGTGACGGCCACGGTGTTCGCCACCTGGTTCGGTTCGGAAACCGTGCTTGGGATACCGGCCACGTTTCTCAAGGAAGGCCTGGGTGGCATTGTCTCCGATCCCTTCGGCTCGTCGCTTTGCCTTATTCTGGTTGGCCTGTTTTTTGCCCGGCACCTGTATAACCGGAAGATGCTGACCATCGGCGATTTCTTTCGCGAGAAGTACGGGCGAACGGTTGAAGTCCTGATCACGCTTTGCATCGTGACGTCCTATCTCGGCTGGGTCGCAGCCCAGATCAAGGCCCTCGGACTGGTTTTCAACGTGGTGTCCGATGGTGCAGTGTCGCAGACGACCGGCATGCTGATCGGTGCCTCCAGCGTGCTCGTCTATACGCTCTTTGGTGGTATGTGGGCGGTCGCCATCACGGATTTTTTCCAGATGATCATTATCGTCATCGGTATGCTGTATATCGGCAACGAGATGGTCGGACAGTCGGGTGGCCTCACCTTGGTGATCGAGCATGCCGCGGCGGCCGGAAAGCTGAACTTCTTCCCCGATTTCAACCTCGCCGCGATCCTCGGGTTCGTCGCAGCCCTGGTGACCATGATGCTGGGTTCCATTCCGCAACAGGATGTGTTCCAGCGCATTACCTCGTCGCGCAACGCCAATATTGCGGTCCAGGCCGCCGTGCTCGGTGGGGTGCTCTACTTCATCTTTGCTTTTGTTCCGTTGCTGCTGGCGTATTCCGCCACGCTGATCAATCCGGATCTGGTGGCACAGTACCTTGAATCCGATGCCCAGATGATCCTGCCGAAGCTGATCATGGGTCATGCGCCGATGATTGCGCAGATCATGTTTTTCGGCGCGCTCCTCTCGGCGATCAAGAGCTGTGCGAGCGCGACCCTGCTGGCACCATCGGTCACCTTCGCTGAAAACATCGTGCGCGGGCTGTACCGGCATCTGAGCGATCATGCGCTGCTGAAGATCATGCGCGTCACGGTGCTGGTGTTTACCTGTATCGTCACAATCTTCGCGATGAATTCGCAGCTCTCGATCTTCAAAATGGTCGAAAACGCGTACAAGGTCACGCTTGTCGCGGCTTTCGTGCCACTTGCTTTCGGGGTCTACTGGTCACGCGCCAACTCGCTTGGCGGGTTGCTGGCCGTTCTGGGAGGGCTGGTGACCTGGATTGGCTGCGAGTTGCTGATGCCGGATGCGATTGTGCCGCCGCAACTGGCTGGGCTGTTTGCGAGCATCTGCGGGATGTTGCTGGGCGGGCTGGTGCCACGCCAGGAACTTCGCGTAACCTGACGACAAGCTGGGCGTGACCTCATGACAGGTTTCGCCTGACCTGACGACAGTCTTCGCGTGACCTGAGAACACTGCATTAGCCCTTAGAGCACCAGCGCCGAGCGAGGCTTGATGCGCGCGATGCGTGGCCCGGGACAACCAGGCCGTGCGTCGGGCCCCTCAGCTAAATGCCTTCGACGATGACCGCCGTGCGACGCGCTGATTGCTTGCTGATTTTCAGTACTTCCTGGTATTGCGGAGATTGGTAGAACTGGTTGGCGCTCGCCGCGTCCGCAAAGCGCAGCAGTACGATTCGGGTCGGAGACCAGAGATCGTTCTCTTTAACCGTGAGCGCACCGCCACGGGCGAGGTATTCTCCCCCGAACGCCTCAACCAGCGGTTTTGCTTTCAGTTTGTACTGTTCGTATAACTCCGGGTTATCGAGCATGCAGTCGACGATCATGTAGGCGGCCATGGCAAATCCTTGATTGACGGTTTTGGCGATCGCGGGCCCGTGATCGCCAGGGGAGCGTTTGGGGACAGCGATCTCTGGTTTGCGCCCAGAAACTATTCGACGCCCTTGGTCATTCGGATCAGGTTTTGCATCAGCACGTAGGTCTCATCGTCGACCAGATCGCGCTTGCGCACTTCATTGGCGGCGGTGAGGCTCACGGGCGCCGTGTATTGCGCATACGTGCGTCCGACGACACGGACATCGTTTCCGCGCGGAATCAGGTCAAACACGATCAACTCGCGGATGTTGGTGGCGTATTCATCGTCGATGACGCGGTTCATCATCAGATCGCGGTAGTACGCATCCGTGGTGCGCGTGCAGGTGACCGTCAGTTCGGTACTCTGCACCCGAAGTCCGTTCTTCGCGCACGCGGCCATGAGCTGGGTTTTGACGTCGCCCGTGGTGGCCGCCGGGAAGGTCGCCAGCAGCGGACGGGAAGGCGGTGCCTTGGGCTGGGACGATCCGCACCCTGAAAGCAGGGCGGTGGCGAGGGCAGCGCTGACAAGTATCGGAAATTTGGTCATGGAAAATCGCACCAGGGTAAACGGTGTGAGTCTAAACCACTTGGTGCGTTCTTCGGTACGCCCTTCGTGGCATTGGGTCATTGACTACACCAGAGTCAGTGCGCCAGACCCGTTCGGGTGCCCTGACCCATTTCTGAGCGAGAGACCGGCCCCTGATCGTCCTGAGCATCGCTGCAGATGATCAGAGAGAATCACAAATTGACACAATTTCAGCGCGGCTCCCGCGATGTGTGCAATGCACCATCGCGCGCGAGGCTGAAGCTGACTTAACATGGCCGTCTTTGGACTGCGCAACGAGGTGGACGATGCTTTCAGTGAGATATGCGATGTGGTCGGCTGCGGCCGGGGCTCTCATTCCGGTCATGGCCGTACTGAATGCGCGTCTGGGCCGGTCGCTCGGGGAGCCGCTGCATGCGCCAGTCGTCTTGTTTGGCGTTGGTCTGCTCGCCTGTATTGCGCTGGCGCTCACCCTGACGGGCGGCTTGCCGGCACCCGCCAAACTGCTGTCAGTGCGAACGATGGATCTCGCCGGAGGGTTGATTGTCGCCTTCTACGTCGTCAGCGCGACGCTGGTGGCGCCGCGATTCGGTGTGGGTAACCTGATCCTGTTTGCGATGATTGCCCAGATCGTGTTTTCCGCGACGATCGACCACTTCGGACTTCTCGGTGTCCCCGTGCGACCGGTCACTCTGCTGCGCATCGCGGGGCTGCTGCTGATGACTTCAGGTCTGGTGCTGACCCAGATGGCAAACGCGAAATGATGTGGCCGCAGAGTCAGCGCCCACCGCTTGGCAGAGAATCCCTATGCGTTACCGCATGATATCGCTTGTCGGGGAGCAGGATAGTCCCGAGCGCTGGCGGGACTTTGAAGAGCTTCTGCGGGAATATGCCGGGCGCGACCTTGCGCAACCCCATCTCAGCTCGATCTGGCGCGATCTGGAAAACCTGCGTGCTCGTTACGCAGCTCCGTCTGGCAGGGCCATTCTGCTGCATCTCGATGAGGATCTGGCCGGTTGTATCGCGCTGGCGGGCACGGCGGTGCCAGGGGCCTGCGAAGTCAAACGGTTGTATGTCCGGCACACGCACCGCGGGAGCGGCTGGGGCTCGGTGCTCCTGCGGGATGCGCTGGGGCGGGCACGCGAAGCAGGATACCGTCAGGCGCTGTTGAGCACCTGGCCCGACAATCCCAAAGCGCTTGCGCTGTATGCCTCGATGGGTTTTGTCCCGGTGCCGCCTTTCAAGAACAGCCCCGATCAGAAACTGGTCTACCTCGGTTGCGACCTTGGTTCCGCAGACCGGGTGAGTGCCTGAAGCGCCATGTGCTTTTTATCGATGGGGCACTTGCCTTTTGAGGCCTTCAGGGTTGAAAGCGGTAGCCAACGCCGGTCTCTGTCAATAAGTGTTTCGGTTGCGCCGGATCCTGCTCAAGCTTGTGCCGCAAGTGGCCGACGTAGACGCGCAGGTAGTGGCTGCTTTCCGTGAACGCCGGCCCCCAGATTTCACGCAGCAGGCTGCGTTGCGTCAGAACCTTACCCGGGTGTGCGAGCAGCGCGGAAAGCAGCCGGTATTCGGTACGCGTCAGATGAACCGGCACCCCGGCCCGCAAGACTGACCGGCGTGACAGGTCGACTTCGACGTCACCAAACTGGATGCTGGGCGACGCATCGGCTGCATTGCGACCCTGACGGCGTAACAGCGCTCGCACCCGGGCTCGCAGTTCGCCGACCCCGAATGGTTTGGTCAGATAGTCGTCGCCGCCTGCGTCCAGCGCATCGATCTTGTCATTTTCCTGCGCCCGCGCCGAGAGAATCACGATCGGTGTGTCGGCCCAGCCCCTGACGTCGCGGATCAGATCCACGCCATTGCCATCCGGCAGACCCAGATCCAGAATGAGCAGGTCGGGTTTTTCCGAGCCGGCCCGGGCCAGGCCTTCCGCCATGGTTTCAGCCTCGATGACTGTGCATCCATCTTCCTCTAGCGCCGCGCGGACAAAACGCCGGATCTGACGCTCGTCCTCAATGAGGAGCACCTTGGGCGCTAACGACATTACGCGACTTCCTCTTCAATGGTGGGAGGATCCCCGAGCGCAATGGCGAACCGCACGCGCGCGCCCCCATCCTCCCGATCTTCGGCGACGATCGTTCCCCCGTGGGCATCAATGATTGTTTTGCAGATGGACAGGCCAAGCCCGGCGCCGAACGCGGTCGATTTGGACGAGCCTCGCACGAACATCCCGAAAAGATCCGCCGAGTTCTCGGACTGGAATCCCGCCCCCCGGTCAGCGACCGTCACCTCGACTGCGTGTTCAAGCCGACGTACGGAAAGATCGATGACGCTGCCGTCCGGCGAATACTTGGCGGCGTTGTCCAGCAGGTTGCACAGCACGCGTTCGATGAGGACCGCGTCGATATTCAGCAGCGGCAGGCCGGGATCAATTGAAAGTTTCACTGAATGACGCGCCAGCGCTGCGCCCATCAGCTTGAGGCTCGACCCGATGACCTCCTCCACGGGCTGCCATTCGAGACGTAAACGCACCGCACCTGCTTTGAGACGCGCCATCTCAAGCAAGTTGCTGACGAGCCCCGCCAGACGATCTGCCTGCTCGCGCAGCGCTTGTGCCGTGTCGAGCGCGTCTGCAGGCAGTGCCGGCTTGACCAGGAAAAGCGAATCCGCCAGGCCGACCATCGCGGTCAGCGGCGTGCGAACGTCATGGGAAAGCGCAGAAAGGATCGAACCGCGCAGGCGCTCTGTCTGCGTTTCGACTGCAGCGGTCTGTGCCGCATCGGATAACCGCACACGGTCCAGAACCACTGAAACGATCGACGCAACCGTCTGCGCCAGGGTCAGCGCTTCGTCAGTAGCACCTCCTTCCTGGGGGTGTTCGCCGAGGCGCAGCGCCAAGACGCCAAATGTCGCGCTTTC
>JADZBO010000005.1 GCA_020851995.1 Burkholderiaceae bacterium | reverse complement strand
CTGTGCGTAGGCACCGGTCCCGACACAGGCTGCGGCAACGAGGGCCAGCGCGCCGATGGCTTTGACGGGATTGCCCATCCAGTTCTTGTTGTGGCTTGACATAGCGTGATCCATTGACGAGATGGTTGGGAACCCAGCGCCGTGGAATCAGAAGCGCGATTCCTGTGTGGCGGCCTAATAAAACCGATTATTTCAGGTAAGCGGCAAGATTGTCTTCAATGTATCACAGCATTTTTGACATGAATATATTCAAGCGGTAAATATAATGAAACCGAATTCAAGGCGTGTTGCCAAAATGCACGATTGTCACCGACTGCAAGGGGATGCGCTGGGCCGACCAGGCATTTAAGGCGATGCGCAGGGTAAAATGCGCACAATTCGGCATTTCACGCTGCATAAATATTCAATGATCGGGACAATCACGCGGTTTTGCGCACGTTCGAGCCTGCCTGGCCTGCTGATTGCATGCTTACTCGTCGTGCTCGCGGGTTGCACGGCAGCACCGCCGCGGCCGGTTAAGGGCAGCCTGGAGGAGCTCGTACCCAAGAATGGCAGCTTCAAGCCCGCAGTCAAATCGAGCAATTCCAGCGCACTGATGACTCCGGAAGAACTCGCCCTGATCGAGGAGATGGTCAATCCCCCCTACCTGATCGGGCCCGGCGATGTGGTCAAGGTCGACGTGTTCGGGCGACCGGAAGTGAGCGGCCCTCACACGGTCGGCCCGGATGGCAAGGTCACCGTGCCGCTGATGGGCGTCGTCACCATTGCCGATCTCACACGTGAGCAGGCCCAGAGCGAAATCAACCAGCGGTTGCGTACGTATTTCGCCCGGCCAGTCGTGACCGTCTCCATCACCGATTACACGTCCAACACCATCACTGTGCTGGGTCGGGTCGAGCGTGCCGGGGCGCTAAAGTTCCCGCAGCCTCCCACACTGGTCGATGTGCTGGCATCCTCCGGTGCGATGCCGATTCTCGACAAGCAGGCCACGTTGACGCGCGTGGCCATCATTCGCGGTCGCGACCGCATCATGTGGGTTGATGCCAAGGCACTGCTCAACGGCGATCTGCGCTACAACATCCGGCTTAAAAAGAACGATGTCGTGTTCATTCCCGACTCGTCGGATACCTCTGTTTACGTGCTCGGCCAGGTGCCAAGGCCCGGCTCCTATCGTCTGACCCCGCGCATGTCGGTTCTTGATGCGCTGGCCCAGGCTGGGGGTCCGACCAATGACGCTGCACAGGGTCAGATTGCGCTCTACCGTGCCGGCACCGAAGAGCTCGTGCTGATTCCGCTGGCGAACATCATCGATCCTTCCCGTGCGCAGAACTATGCGCTGGAGGACGGCGACGTCATCTATGTGCCCTCGAGCGGTCTGGCCGATTTTGGCTACTTCATGCGCCAGATTTCGCCGTTCTTCAACATCCTGCTGTTCAGCCCGCCCTCGTACTGGTCTACAGGGTCTGTGACCAACAACTCGACCACCGTAGTCAAGTGACCATCATGAGCGAAGCTACCCCTATGGTTCAGCCCCGTCTGGCCTACCTCGTCAGTTCCTATCCGGCGATTTCGCACACCTTTATCCTGCGCGAAATCCAGCGCCTGCGAGCTCTGGGTCACGATATTTCCACCGCGTCGATCAATCGCCCCGATCGTCCCGAGGCGCAGCGCGATGCCGACGAGCAGGCCGAAGCCCGTGCCACTTATTGCGTCAAAGCCGACGGCGTAGCGGGGGCCGCCACGGCGCTCTCCTATTGGGCTCGCCGTGATCCTGGCGCACTCGCGCGCACTCTGTGGTGGGGTCTGTGTCTGGGGGCGTCGCGGCGCAGCGTCATGGGGTTCGTTTATGCCGTTGAGGCCACCATGGTGGGCCACTGGATGGCACAAAAGGATCTTTCATTCCTCCACGTGCACTTCGGCAACGCCGGCGCAACCGTCGGCATGCTCGTCAAGCGTCTGACCGGTTGCCATCTTTCCTACACGATCCACGGCCCCGACGAGTTCGACGACATCCCAGGGCAATACCTGCGGACCAAGGTCGAGCAGGCCGACGATATTGTCTGTATCAGCGGATACGTTCGCGGGCAACTGATGCGCATCAGCGAGCCGGAACAATGGGCCAAGCTGCAGGTTTGCCGCCTCGGCGTCGATCCTGGCCTCTTCACATACACGTTGCGTGACGCGCATCCCGGGCCTACACGCCTTCTGTGTGTCGGCCGCCTGACTCCCGCAAAATGCCAGGTGCTTTTGGTGCAGGCCTGTGGATGCCTGCGTGACCTGGGCGAGGATTTTCACCTGACCATGGTGGGCACCGGGCCCGATCTGGGGCGTGTCGAGCAGGCGGTGCATTCCCTCGGCTTGCAAGGCCACATCACTCTGACCGGAGCACTGACCCAGGCACAGGTGCGCGAGCAACTCGCGGCGGCTGATGTGTTTGTTCTGCCCAGCCTGGCCGAAGGAATTCCGGTCGTGCTGATGGAGGCCATGTCCAGCGGCGTGCCGTGCGTGACCACACCCGTCAACGGCATCCCCGAACTCATCCAGCATGGGCGCACCGGCCTGCTGGCGGTTCCGGGCGATCTGGACAGTCTGGTCGATCAGTTGCGGGAAATCATTGGTGATCGCGCGTTGCAGCATCGGCTTGCCATCGCGGCGCGTGAAAAGATCGAAACCGATTTTGATCTTGACAAGAACGTGCGCAAGCTCGGCAAGATTTTTGAGCAATTTGCCGGCTGATCGACGTCACTCTGCTCAAAAATCCATCAGCGTTTTTTGCGACCAAAGGGGTGCATGTGGCTGATTGACGCGGTCATCCTGCCCAGGAACGATTTTTTGCCAGGTTTCTCGGCGGGCGGCATGTCGACGGGCAACCCGAGATCCTGCAGAGCGAGCTCTGATTTGGCGAGGCGAGCCGGGTGTTGATGAGCCGCTTCTTCCTTCGCCTTTTCGAAGAGTTCTTTTTTGGGTGTCTTGCCTGTGACGAAGGCGGCCAGCCACACCGATTTTGCGATCAGGAAATTGATCAGCCCCACCACAATCGGCGACAGCACCACCGAACGCAGCACAGGATGTGCCCGCAGGAAAAACGAAAATTTAGTCAGCGCGATTTCGAACTGCAACTGCCAGTCCGGCATTGACATGAATTGCGAGTAACGCACGTGGGTGATGGTTTCGATGACCAACTCCTCGATGTAACCGCCGCCGCGGAACATCGGGATTTCGCTCACAAAAAGGCCCACCGCTTCGGGGTCGATCTTCTGAAGCAGGCGTTTGGCGCGACTGACCTCGCCCTTGATCACCGATTCGGACTCAACAACCAGAAACACCTGCCCAAGATTTTCAATCATCAGTTCACTATCGGCGGCCAGGAGCAGGGGCGGCAATTCAACCAACACGTAATCATAAATTTTCAGCCATTCGTTGACAGCCGGTTTGAGCAACCCGATCTGCAACACCCCACGGTCCGAGACCGTGCCGATCGTGACCTGATCGAACGACACCCCGTCGATTTCAAGCGGTATGGGCAGCGAGTCCGCCGTGGCGCGCCCAGCCATCAAGTCGGTGAGGCCGGGTTCTTCAGAGCGTCGGCCCTCGCTGACCAGGAATGTGTTCGCTTGCACGACCAGCACCTTATAGCCGAGCTCTGTCAACACCTTGGCTGTATCGTCGATGATTCGGGACACGCCGGCCGCGGTTTTGACCGCTGCGAAAGCGAACGCACGACGGTCATCCTGTACTCGATTGCGCATCAAGGTAGCCGCAAAGCGGCGGGTTTGCTCTTCTGCAAACATCTGTGTCGGCAGATCGGTGATGCGAATCTGCCATCCCGCCGATGGACTCCCCATGATTGTTTCAGCCTCGTTGACGCTGCGGATCCGCCGATCAAGCATGTCGAGCGCGAGCGCAATGCCGATCGCCGGTCCGAACGCGCCTGCCAGCAGAATCAGCAGCATGCGGGATTTGCCAAGGCCCATGGGCAGTTCCGCGGGCAGTGCCGAGGTCACCAACCGCACGAACCCCAGTGCGTTGCGCTCCGTGTCGAGGAAGTTGAGGCGGTTGCGGATTGTTTCGAGATCGGTGTCGCGCTTTTTGATTTCCGCCGTCAGACGCACGCCCTGTTGATACAACCGGGCGTAATCGGCCTGCTGGCTTTCAAGCTGCGTCAGCGTGTTCCGGATATCAGCCTCAATCGCCTTTTTGCTATCGATATTGGCTTGCAGGCGGATCTTGAAGTTGGCGAAGACGGACTTGTCGAAATCGTCTTCGCGCCTCTGGAGACGGTCGGTGAGTTCTTTTAATTCGTTCGTCAGATCCTGATAGGCCGGGTGCCCGGGACTCAGGCCAAGCATTTGCTGGGTGATTGCTTCCTTGCGCGCGATGACTTCCGCACGAAGAGTCGACAGGCCATTGTCGGTCAGCCGCATCTCAAGCAGCGATCTGCCGAGATCGGTCGGGACTTCCTTTTGCCTGACAAAGGTGTTGAGCGCGATTTCAGCTTCGCTACGCTCGATTTGTGCCCGGGTCATTCGTTCGCGCGCCTGAACCAG
>JADZBO010000004.1 GCA_020851995.1 Burkholderiaceae bacterium | reverse complement strand
GCGGTTCAGGTCATTGACACGAGTAACCTGACGGTGATCGACACGCTTGCGCCAGGCCGGGCAGTTTTGCACCTCGAATTCACGCCAAGGGGCGAGGCCGTCTGGATCTCGTCGCGTGACGACAATAAAGTCGTCGTTTTGAACACCGCGACCCGCAAGCCACTTGCGCAATTGCCGGCTTCGGCGCCCAGCGGAATCTTCTTTACGCCCCGCGCGGGAAAGATCGGATTCTGACGTCATGTTGAACCTGAGCCCCGTCGAGCGTCGTCTGCTCAATGAATACCAGCGCGATTTCCCGCTCGTGCCGAGGCCGTTTGCTGCGATCGGCAGCCAGCTTCAGATCAGCGAAACGCGGGTCATGACCTTGCTGAGTCAGCTACGGGAAAAGGGAGCGATCAGCCGAATTGGACCCGTCTTCAGCCCTGGGGCGATCGGCAGCAGTCTGCTGGCCGCGCTGGCGGTGCCGGTGGAGCGACTGGACGCGGTGGCCGACTGGATCAGCGGCTTTCCTGAAATTAACCACAACTACCAGCGCGAGCACGACTTCAACCTCTGGTTTGTCGTCGCAGCCCCGCACGAGATGCGTCTTCAGGAGTTGCTGGACACGATACGGTCTGAAACGGGTTGCGCTCTGCTCGCGCTTCCGCTGATCGAACAGTTTCACATCGATCTTGGTTTCGATCTGTTTGCCACTTCCCCGGATAAGTCCAAAACCACGCGCGGCGGTGCGATCCATCGGGTTGTTCTCGATGATTGGCAGCGCGCGCTCGTGGCCAGCCTGCAAGGCGGGCTGGCGATCGTTGCGCAGCCCTATGCCGCGTTGTGCGAAGAGCCGGCGCAACACGGATCGGCCGAGTCGCGGGCGTTGGAGCAAATCGCCACGTGGGTCGATGCGGGCGTCATCCGGCGCTTTGGGGTTGTGGTACGCCACCATGAGTTGGGGTACCGCGACAACGCGATGGTTGTCTGGGATGTGGCGGACGCCCAGGTCGCTGCATTCGGCGCGCAGGCGGCGCGGCATCCGGCCGTGACCTTGTGCTACCGGCGACCCCGTCAGGGGACGGCGTGGCCCTATAACCTGTTTTGCATGGTGCACGGAAAGGATCGGGAAACGGTTCGGGCAGCGATCGCCGATATTGGTGAGCGCAGCGGCCTGGCGGAATTTCCGTCGCAGGTGCTCTTCAGTGTCCGGCGGTTCAAGCAATGCGGAGCGCGCTATGTCGCCAATGGATGACCTGGATCGCCAGATCGTGAATACGCTGCAGGGTGGATTTCCAGTCTGCGATGATCCGTTTGACGTCGTGGCTTCGCAATTAGGTATCACCGGGGAGGCGCTTCGGGCGCGGATCGAAAGTCTGCTGGAGCACAAGATCTTGACCCGCTTTGGGCCGATGTTTCAGATTGAACGGATGGGCGGCGCATTCACCCTTGCGGCCATGCGCGTACCCGACGCGGACTTTGATCGCGTCGCTGCGTTGGTGAACGATTTTCCCGAAGTCGCCCACAATTACCGGCGCGAGCACGAGTTCAATATGTGGTTTGTGCTGGCCACGGCATCGCCCGGGGGCATCGGCGACGCCATCACCCGGATTCAGGCGTGCACCGGCTTACCGGTCTACAACATGCCCAAGGAGCGCGAATATTTCGTGGGTGCGAGGTTCTCCGCATGAGCAACAGCAATGCCAGCATGGATGCGATCGATCGGGCGATTGTCGAGGCCACGCAGGGCGGTTTGCCACTCTGCCCGCAGCCTTATCACGAGATTGCAAGGCGCATTGCCCAGGATCCCGCGCTTGTCATGGATCGACTGCGCAGCATGCTGGAGCGGGGCGTTATTCGCCGCATCGGCGTGGTTCCGAATCACTACGCGCTGGGGTGGCGCGCCAACGGCATGACGGTTTGGGATGTGACCGACGAACAGGTTGACCGGCTTGGCGAGCGCGTCGGCGCGCTTGCGTTCGTCAGCCACTGCTACCGGCGTCCACGCCGGTTGCCGGATTGGCCCTACAACCTTTTCGCCATGGTGCACGGCCATGATCGCGCTGCCGTACAGACGCAGATTGCGATGATTGCGGGCGTGCTGGGTGACGCCTGCCGGGCGCACGACACGCTTTACAGTACGCATATTCTCAAGAAGACAGGACTCAGGATCTAGCATGTTTCGCATCTCTCAGTACATGCACGAAATTGCCCATCCCACGCCACTGGGGCCCGCGCGCAAGCCGCCCGGTCCGGTGGTGATCTGGAATCTGATCCGGCGCTGCAACCTCACCTGCAAACATTGCTATTCGATTTCGACTGACAAGGACTTTCCGGGCGAGCTCAGCACGCAGGAAGTTTTCGGCGTGATGGATGATCTCAAGGCGTTCCGCGTGCCGGTGCTGATTCTGTCCGGCGGTGAGCCATTGCTGCGACCGGATATTTTCGAAGTCTCGGCGCGCGCAAAGCAGATGGGGTTTTATGTCGGACTATCGACCAACGGCACGCTGATCAGCCGTGACAACATCGATGCGATTGCGGCTGTGGGCTATGACTACGTGGGCGTGAGCCTGGACGGGATCGAGCAGACGCATGATCGCTTCCGCTGCAAGGAGGGCGCCTATCGCGAATCGCTTGAAGGCATCCGGCTGTGCCGTGACGCGGGCATCAAGATTGGCGTGCGCTTCACGCTGACCCAGGACAATGCCCACGACCTGCCCGCCCTGCTGAAATTGGTCGATGACGAGGGATTGTCAAAGTTTTACCTCTCGCACCTGAGCTATGCGGGGCGCGGCAACATCAATCGGGCGCGCGATGCCTTCATCACGACCACGCGCTGGGCGATGGATCTTCTGTTCGACGCCTGCTGGCAGGCCGTGGAGCAGGGGCGGGAATTTGAAGTGGTCACCGGCAACAATGATGCAGATGGCGTCTACCTGTTGCACTGGGTGCGCCGCCGCTTTCCGCACATGGAAGATCACCTGCGCGCAAAGCTTGCGCAATGGGGCGGCAACAGCAGTGGCGTGAATGTGGCGAATATCGATAATCGCGGCATCGTGCACCCCGACACGTTCTGGTGGCACTATCCGCTGGGCAGTGTGCGCAAACGGCCGTTTTCCGAGATCTGGAACGATCTGTCGGACCCACTGATGGCCGGGTTGCGGCAAAAGCCGCGTGCCATCAAGGGGCGCTGCGGTGCCTGCGCCTACTTTGACGTGTGTGGCGGGAATACCCGCGTCCGGGCGCAGCAGACCACCGGCGACCCCTGGGGCGAAGACCCTGCCTGCTACCTCAGTGACGAGGAGATCGGCCTGGTTACGGCGCCTGCAGAGGGGCGTTCATGAAGACCTCCGGAGTGTGGCAGGCCGTGACCCGAATGGTGGGCAGGTGGTTCGTGCCGATGCTGTTGCCCTGTGCCGCGCTCGCGCAGGGTGTGCCCTCGGCAGCACAGATTGTTGCGCCTGTGTCTCAGGGTGTTCCGTCCGCAGCGCAGGTTGTGACCTCCGCGAAACAGGGTGACGCTGCGCCGGAGCAGGGCAATGCCCCGGCGCTGTTCGCTCAGCACTGCGCGTCATGTCATGGTGTTGACCGCTTCGGCGGTACCGGGCCGGCGCTATTGCCAGAAAGTCTGGCAAGGCTACGGCCTGCGGCGGCCCAAACCACGATCCGCGACGGTCGGGCAGCGACCCAGATGCCCGCATTCGGGACCACCTTGCAGGATCCGCAGATTCAGGCGCTGATCAACTACATTTACAGCGCGCCCGCCCAAAAGCCGGAATGGGGCGACGAGCAGATCCGCGCGTCGCGCATCGTCACTGACCGGCAGTTGTCGGACAAGCCGGTGTTTCAGGCCGACATGATGAATCTGTTCATCGTGGTCGAAACCGGCGATCACCATGCCACGGTGCTCGACGGCGACCGCCTGGAGCCCATCAAGCGCTTTCAGACCCGGTATGCGTTGCACGGCGGGCCGAAGTTCTCTCCCGACGGTCGTTATGTGTACTTCGCTTCGCGCGATGGCTGGGTTTCCAAATACGACATCTGGAATCTTGAAATGGTCGCGGAGATCCGGGTCGGGATCAACACGCGCAATATCGCGGTCTCGGGAGATGGCCGCTATGTGCTGGCGGCGAACTACCTCCCGCACACGGTTGTCGTGCTGGATGCGAAAGACTTGACGCTGCTGAAGTCGATTCCCGCCGTCGACGAAAAGGGCACCAGTTCCCGGGTATCCGCGGTGTACGACGCTGCGCCGCGCAAGAGCTTCATCGTTGCGCTCAAGGATGTGCCCGAACTCTGGGAGATCAGCTACGACGATGCTGCACCGCCAATCTATGCGGGGCTGGTGCACGATTACAAAATGGGCGAAGCGCTGGGATTGCCGGGCAAACTCAATCCGCGTCGCACGCCACTGGCTTCCGCGCTTGACGACTTTTTCTTTGACCAGAGTTACACCAACGTCATCGGCGCATCGCGTGAAGGCCAGGCGCAGGTGGTCAATCTCAATGTACGGCGCAAGATCGCAGACCTGGATCTCACCGGGATGCCGCACCTGGGGTCAGGGATCACCTGGGATCGTGCCGGCCGACCCGTCATGGCGACGCCAAATCTCAAGGAAGGGCTGGTGACCGTGATCGATATGCAGGACTGGAAGGTTGTGCGGCAGATTCGTACACCCGGGCCCGGATTTTTCATGCGCAGTCATGAAAATACGCCTTATGCCTGGACCGATGTGTTCATGGGCAAGGATAAGGACACGCTGCAAATCGTGGACAAGCAAAGCCTGGAGATTGTGCGCACTCTGACGCCCGCGCCTGGCAAGACGGCGGCGCATGTGGAGTTTTCCAGGGACGGGAAGTATGCTCTGGTCAGTGTGTGGGAAACCGACGGCGAACTGGTCGTCTACGATGCGGCAACGTTTGAAATCGTCAAACGGTTGCCCATGAACAAGCCGTCCGGAAAATACAACGTGTATAACAAGATCTCGCGGTCGGCTGGCACGAGTCACTGACTCCGCAACGCTGCCGAGAGACCTCTAATTCAATGACCAAACCGTCCCTGTCGTTCCTGCTATCCCGGATTTCATTGTTCAGCGCCGTGCGGCCGGAACACATTGAGCGCATCGCCGAACACAGCCAGTTTCTTTCTCTGGCCAAGGGTGTGACGATTTTTTCGCGTGGCGATGCGGTGGAAGGCTTCTATTACCTGATCAGTGGCAGTGTGAAAATCTTCGCGGTGTCGCGCGATGGCGCCGAGAAGGTCATTCATCTGGTGTCGCCCGGCGAAAGCTTTGGCGAGGCCGCTATGTTTCTTGATGTGCCTGCGCCTGTCGGCACACAGGTCATGCAGGATTCGCATATTCTGCTCATCCCCCGATGGCATCTTTTCAGCATGATGGAGCAAGAGCCCAAAGTCGCGCAGATGATGATGGCCGGCCTTTCAATGCGGATGCACCGGCTCATACAGGATATTCAGGGACTTTCTCTGCTGTCCGGCACCGAACGGCTTATCGGCTATCTGTTGCAACTTTGCAATGAGCAGCCGGGCATGAAATCCATTGTCTTGCCCGCGGCAAAGAACACCATCGCGTCATTGCTGAACCTGACCCCGGAAACGCTGTCGCGCATCATGTCGCGTCTGGAGCAGGCCGGCTTGATCGTCGTGAACAACAAGGAAATCGGCATTCCCGATATCGACCGGCTGCGTGGACAGGATCTGACTTAATCCAAAGGTTCGCCGCGTGGAGCGGATGTGCCCTGACGCGTCAG
>JADZBO010000003.1 GCA_020851995.1 Burkholderiaceae bacterium | reverse complement strand
TTCGACCAGATCCAGAAACACCTGGCGATCGGCTCCCGCCGAGTGCACGTGAACCCATTTCAACCCGCCCTTGAGCAGCGCATCGTAGTAGCGCTGCGTCGGGGGCAGGATGGTGTGTTTCGTCGAATGCCCGGTGACGTCGCGAGACACGAAGGCGATGTCCGCGCCGCTGGTGCCGGCGTGGATCTGGTCGACTGACACGCGTTCATAACCGCCCTGGCCCAGAATTGCATCCAGTTGCGGCGCGAGTTCGACTGCAGTCGGATCGGAGAGCAGAATTCTGGGCTTGACGGGATGGACGGCTGCTTTCACGAGGTTTCCAGAGCAATCATGACAGCGATCGGTTGGCGGGCGGATTGTTGGCGTTGAACACCGCACTGACACCAGGCTACCGTTCGGCGGCACCAGATTCAAGGACGACTTTTTTCCATTTTTCATGTTCCTTGCGAATGAATTCACCAAAGAACTGCGGTGAACCGCCGACAGGGTCTGCGCCTTCATTGACAAACTGCGTCTCGAGGCCCTTCATGGCCAGCGCCACGCCGTGGTTGAGCTTGTCGATAATGGCGGGCGGCGTCCCTGCGGGCGCCAGCATACCGAACCACGAACCCGCAGAGAATTCCGGGTAGCCGCTTTCGGCCACGGTGGGTACTCCAGGTAACGCCCGTGAGGGTTTCGGGCTACTGACCGCAAGCGCGCGCAATTTGCCCGCCCTGATCTGACTGATGACCGACGGGATCGTCGCGAACATGAAGTCGGTGCGCCCGGCGAGAAGGTCGTTCAAGGCCTCGGCGCCCTTGTAGGGGACATGTTGGGCATCGATGCCGATGGTGGACATCAGCATGAAGCTGGAAAGATGCGAACTCGTGCCCACACCGGTCGAGGCGTAATTGACCGTACCGCTTCTGGATTTGGCCCAGGCGAGGAATTCGGCGAAGTTTGTGACCGGGGTTTTGGGGTTGACGACCAGCACGTTGGGCACGTCTGCGATCAGGATGACCGGGGTGAGGTCAGTCAGCGGGTTGTACTTCAAATTCCTGAACATCGTCGGGTTGACCGCAATCGGGCCCACCGAGGCAACCGTGATGGTGTAGCCGTCGGCCGGGGATCGGGCGACCAGTTCGTTGCCGATGTTGCCGCCAGATCCGGGCTTGTTCTCGACAACGAACGGCTGCTTGAACTGCTCGGAGAGCGACTGACCGACGCTGCGGGCGATTACATCGGTGGTTCCGCCCGCGGTGAACGCGACGACGATCTTCACGGGACGGGAGGGCCAGTCGTCGGCGGATTGCGCGCTGGCGCAGGTGGCAAGGCTGAGTTGAGCAGTGACCAGGACTGCCAACGCATAGCCCTGCAATTTTCGAGGCAATTCAAAGCGCACGAGGAACTCCGGTGAGTAGGGCTGTCGCTGCATGCCGCGACAGACGGCGGGCGGGTTCGGTTACTCGGACTTGAGCTTGCCCGCGTCGGCGAGGGCTTTTGCCTGCCGGTCTTCGGCCTTGAGCAGAACGGTGAAAGCCTCCGCCGGACCCGGACGCGCAATACTGCCCAAACGCAGAAGTTGTGTCTTGATTTCTTCCTCTTCCAGGGCCTTGTTGAGCGCCGCGTTCAGAGTCCCAAGCGTTGCCGAGGGCGTCTTCGCCGGTGCGAGCAGACCGGTCATCGTGCGGGTGTCTACCGCCGCCAGACCACCTTCCTTCGTGCCGGGAACATCGGGCACCAGGGGATCGCGCGCGGTGGAAAGGACCGACAACGCGATGAACTTGCCTGCCTTGATGTTGTTGATCGAGCTCGAAAGCTGGTCGACCATCACGTCGACCTGGCCGCCGAGCAAATCGATAATGGCTGGCCCCGAGCCCTTGTAGGCCACGACGTTGAACTTGATCCCTGCCGCTTCCTGTAGTTGCAGTATCGCCATGTGGTTGGTGGTGCCGATGCCTGAATTGGCGATCGCGACGCGGCCGGGGTTGGCACGCGCATACGCGATCAGGTCAGGAAGGGTTTTGAACTTTGGATTTTCGGATCGGACGACGACGACCAGGGAAGTGAAAGAAATCAACCCCACGCTGGCAAAACTGGCCAGATCATAGTTGGTGTGGACCATGCGAGGCAGAACAACGATGGCGTTGGGTGTGCTGACCAGCAGCGTTGTGCCATCGGGCTCGGCTCGCGCCACTTCGGAAACCCCGATGGCACCTCCCGCCCCCGGACGATTCTGCACCACCACGGGTTGGCCAAGCAGCCGGGCCATGGGCACGGCGATGGTCCGCCCCACCAGATCGATATTGCCGCCTGCGGCGAACGGGACGATCAGTGTGACGGGCTTTGACGAAACCTGCGCAAGGCTGGGCAGGCTCGCCAGCGCCGCGCCCGCGCCAATTGCCCTGAGGATTGATCTGCGTTGCATGTTTATTGTCTCCTGAAGGTGGTTTTTAGTAGCCGGTGATGTGCTTGCCGTGCCTGAGTCTGTGCTCAGTTCCGATACGAAGGATCGAGGCGGTCCAGTTTGCGCAAAAGGCCTGGCCATTCCATTTGCCCATAGGGTCTGCGGGTGCCCGGCTGGTACTGGTTCCAGGTATCTTGCAGGACCTCCTGAGAGACCTTTGCCAGTGGGCTGTTGCAGGACATCGAGCCAATCTGTGCGCGGCAGGAGAGCTCGAGGCGATGCATCCAGTTGAAGGCTTCGCCGATTGTGCGCCCGACGGTCAGTGCGCCGTGGTTGCGCAGGATCATGGCCTCGCCATCGCCAAGGTCGCGCACCAGCGATTCCTGTTCGGATTCATTCAGCACGACGCCCTGATAGTCGTGATAGGTGACCTTCAGGAAACGCATGGCGGTTTGTGTCAGTGGCAGCAGGCCACACTCGAGCGACGATACGGCCATCGAGGCCCAGCTGTGCGTATGAATCACGCAGCCAACCTCGGGACGCGCGGCGTGCACGGCGCTGTGAATGACGGACCCCGCCCTGTTCAGCCCGTAGCCGAGATCGCCGTAGTCCGGCGAGGTGAGGATGTTGCCGTGATGGTCGACCTTGAGCAGGCTCGAGGCGGTGATTTCCTCGTACATCAGGCCGTAGGCGTTAATGAGGAAGCTGCCCTCTTCGCCCGGGACGCGCGCCGAAATGTGGTTAGCCATCATGTCGGCCATCCCGTAAAGGTCCACCAGCCGGTAACACGCGGCGAGATCGACGCGCGCCTGCCATTCGGCGTCCGTGACTTTGTCCTTGAGAGAGGGAATCTGCAATACGCCATCCTGAGTGATCACCAACGAGCTCCTGTGGGTTGTGCCGGCGGCGCACAAGCCCCGATCGGCGTTATGCTAGCCCCTTGTAGGGCCGTCTCGGCTTCATGACAGACGGCTTTTGAACATCAAATGTGAACGACCCGTTATTGTGCCGCAAATCGGGTTAAGACAAGGAAAAAAATGGTCAGACCGCGCACGCGGGCTTTCGCTGCAAGGCGTCGCCCAATCCCCCTTGCTGCCGCCTGCGGCGCATTGGCATTGCTGCTCGCCGGTTGCCAGAGCAGTCCGGTCTATTACCATAAGAGTCCCTTGCGTCAGGTCGTGGTGCTCGACAAGCGCGAGATCAGCGTGCTTCAGCTTGATGACAACCGCTGGGAGGCGTATGGCGGCAAGCAGGGCGGTCTGCTCTCCACTGACATGGAGGCACAGCGTACACGCCAGATTCAGGCGATCGAAAAGGTCTCCGGGTGCAAGGTGACCAACGCCGTCTATCCGCCTGACCAGAGCGACGATCATCTGCTGATGCACGCCGTCGTCGATTGCACTGCGCGGCTCGGCGGCTAGTTCAGTGTTCAACGCTTGAAGGCACGGTTTTAAGTGCCTGACAGCGTTGAACACAGCACGATGTCCGACACGAGCGCGTGGGTCCGCTTTTAGTCGCTGAACAGACCGCGTTCGATCAGCGCGCCCATCTGCTGTGCAGAATCGGGTCCCCCGGTTCGGGTGAGCGCCCCGGCGACGCCGGCGCGATCATCCGTGCTGCGATTCTGACTCGCTTTCCATTTGGCCTCCACCCGATCGATGCGTAACTCGATGGCCACAATAGCCGCCAGCATTCCTTCCAGATAATCGGCTGGCGCGTCGGCGAGTTTCCACGGCGCCGGCTGTGCGCCTTCCATCCGTGCGGTCAGCGCTTCGACCGCGCTGCGTTTGACGGCGCTGTCGTGCGAGGCATGCAGCGTGCCGTGCACATGCACGGTGACGTAGTTGTAGGTCGGTACGACCCGGTGGTGCTCGCGTTTGGATGGATACCAGTTGGGCGATACGTACGCGTGAGGTCCCTGGAAAACGGCGAGCACGCGCGCGCCTTCGCCTGCGCGGCGCCAGACGTCGTTGGCGAGCGCCACATGCCCGATCAGACGCGCACCCGCGGCGGGCAATCCCTCAAGCAGCAGCGGCAGATGATCGGCGGCAAGATCTTCACCCTGGCGCGTCACGAGCGTGGCCAGCGGGTGCCGGACAATCGCCTCGGCAACCGCCTGCGGATCGGATTGTTCAAAATGTGCTGGCAGGTACATGGCGGATTCCGGGACGTATTCAGGGTCGGGGTCAGGCAGTTCGCTCGGCAATCGCATCGCCGTAGGGCGTCATGATCTCGGTGCAGCCTGTGTTCATCCCGCCCTCGCGCATCACGCCAGCGGGGCAGGCGAATGCGTAGGGGTATACGTTGCGGCGCGCTGTTGTGACAGGTGCCACGGCTTCAAGTGCACTGACCACCTCGGCGCTGAGCAGGCGGTCGGCGATGATCTTGCCGCCGCCGCTCACGTCGATGCGCGGCTGGTGAAACGCCTGCTCGAGGTTCAGACCGTGATCGAGGATGAACGAACTCAGTTGCAATACGGCTCCGAGAATCTTGCGGCCCCCGGAGGCGCCGAGCGCAAAGCGCCGCCCGGTCGCGTCCTCGCCGATCACCGGGCAATAGTTCGCCAGGCAGCGCTTTCCGGGAGCGAGCGAATTCGGCTTGCCGGGCTCCGGATCAAACCACATGATGCCGTTGTTGAGCAGCAATCCCGTGGAAGGCGACACGACCTTCGAACCGAAGATCGACAGCAGCGTCTGCGTGACCGCACACATATTGCCGTGCCGGTCGACCACACTGAAATGCGTTGTGCTGCCAGGGGCCTTGGGCGATTCGTGATCTCCCATCGATTCCAGGCGGGCCTGGAAAGCAGCGTCCAGCGATCGTGCGAACGCCGTGTAGGTTCTCGCGCCAGGCGTGCCGGCAGAGGGCGGGAGCTCGCGCGAAAGTTGCTCCAGCGCGCGCCCGAATGTCGGGCCTCCGGTCAGTCCGGGCGTGGCCCAGACCCGACCGCCTCGATGCGCCAGCACAAGCGGATCGACGATCTCGGCCTGGTATGCCGCAAGGTCCTCCAGGCTCAGGCAGCCGCCCTTTTCCCGGACATCGGCGACCAGCGCGTGCGCGACGTCGCCGCGATAGAAGCTTTCGGCACCGTATTCGGCGATCTGGTGCAGCGTCGCGGCGAAGGCGCGCTGGTCAAGGTGTTGTTCGGTCAGTGCGGTCCATTCACCGGCTAACGGCCATTGGCCGTCGTCGAGGAACAGCTTCGCGGTGTCCGGATCGCGCGCCAGGGCGCGCGCGTTGGCGCCTGTCAGCAGTGCGGTGTACCAGTCGACGATCAGTCCGTCCTCGGCAAGCCTGGCAGCCGGCGCGACCAGTTCGCGCCACGGCAGACGACCGAACAGGCGGTGCGCCAGATCCATACCCGCGACCACGCCGGGTATGGCGACCGCAGTCGCACCGAAGACGTTGCGATCATCCACGACAGAAGGCCAGGGGAACAGATCGGAAGATTTGCCCAGCCCGCTGAGCGGGTAATTGGCCGGGTCGAGTTCGCGCGGCGAGCGGCAGCCAAAGTTGACGACTTTCGCGCTGCCCTCCTGAGCGCGGTAGAGCACCATCGTGCCGCCTGCGGCCGGCCCGCTCATCCACGGCTCCACCACGCCGATGGCGAACGAGGTGGCAATGGCGGCATCCACCGCATCGCCGCCGGCCTCCAGCACTGCGGCGCCCACCTCCGCCGCCCGCCGGTGTTGCGCTGCGACGACGCCCCCGCGGCTGGCGACGACCGCCTTTCGGACGATCTGCGTATTGGAGAAATTGTCGATCAGGTGGTCGGTCATGTGGCTGCACTCTGTTGTTTCGCGTGGCGCACGACGTCGGCATGGGTTGCAAACCAGACGCCGGGACGACTGCGCATGAGATCGATGAGCTCTTCCAGTATCCAGAGACGCGAGCGATAGCCGATCACATGGGGATGCATGGTCAGCTGGAACACGCCGCCTTCGCGGTAGGCGGCTTCGAATTCGCGGCGGAAAATGTCAAATACAGCCTCGGGCGCTGTGTGCGGCCGCAGGCCCGAGAACCGGTTCATGTTGAAGTAGACCGCATCGTCCCGGATCCATTCGACCGGCAGTTCGACCACGCCTGTTGGCTCACCGCTTTCCAGCAGCTCGTAGCAATCCACATCAGCCATCAGTGACGAGTCGTAGAGCAGGCCCATCTCACGAACCAGGGCCAGCGTGTTGGGGCTGAAATCCCAGGACGGTGTGCGTATTCCGACCGGTCGGATGCCCGTGATCGACGTGAGCGTTTCGGCGCTGCGCAGCATCAGGTCGCGCTCGGCTTCGATAGGCAGGACTGAATTGCGTTCGTGAATCCAGCCGTGGATGCCGATTTCGTGACCCTCTGCGACGATGCGGCGTTGCTCGTCGGGGTAGAGAAGCGCCGTCACAGCGGGCACGAAAAACGTGGCTGGCACACCGTGGCGCGCCAGAATTTCGAGGATGCGGGGTACGCCCTGCCGGTTTCCGTACTGCCCCTGAGACAGTTTGCCCGGTGATTCGCCGCCTTCGCGCAGTTCGTTGGTTTCGTGATCCGAGTCGAAAGAGAGCGCAACCGCGCATCGTGCGCCTTCGGGCCAGAGCCGCGGGCGCAGCGTGCGTCCGGCACGCACGCGGTCGACGATGCCGCGCCAGTGCGCTTCAGGCCATTGCCAGGGTTCCAGCGGTGTTGCGCTCATCTGCCCGCTCCAGGGGGTAATCTGCTGGCGACCTCGCGTGCGGCGGCGGATTCGCGCGCCACAAAGGCCGCGAAGTCGGCAGGTTGCATCCCGACCCCTTCGAGGCCCAGTGCGTCAAACTGCGCGACCACTTCGGGGTCCTGAATGGCGCGCACGACGTCGGTCTGGACCCGGTCAACGATCCGCGCGGGCACGCCGGCTGGCATCCACAGGCCAAACCAGTTCACGACGTTGAATCCGGTGAGGCCGAGTTCGTTGAGCGTGGGGACTTGCGGCATGCCCTTCCAGCGTCGCGCGCCCGTGATCGCCAGGGCGCGCAGTGTGCCGGCCTGTACATGCTGCTGGGCGATTTGGGTACCGACGAAAAAGAGATCGACGCGCCCGGCGATCACGTCGTTAGTCGCCTCGGCAACACCTTTGTACGGCACGGGCAGGATATCAGTGCCGGTCATGGTTTTCATGATTTCGGCGGGGATGTGGCTGGCCGTTCCGAGACCGGCGTGCGCGTAGTTCAGTTTGCCAGGCGAGCGCACCGCCTCGTCGATCAGCTCTTTGAAGGTGGTGGCTTTTGAATTGGCCGGCACAACCAGCACCTGGCCGAAGTTCTGCGCGACCAGCGAGACATGGGTGAAGTCCTTGACCGGATCGTAGGTGACGTTCTCATTGAAGGGGGGGATGCTGACATGCGAGGCGGTCGTGAAAAGCCACGTGTAGCCGTCTGCCGGCAGCTTCGCGACGTAGGCAGTGCCGACCAGTCCGCCTGCGCCCAGGCGGTTCTCGACGATCACGGGCTGGCCAAGCGCCGTCGACAGCCTGGGTGCGATTACGCGCATCAGCAGATCGGGTGGGCCACCCGGAGGTGAGGGTACCACCACGCGGATCGGCTTGTTCGGGTAATCCGAGGCGGCGATGCCACCCGACCCGCCCGCCGTCTGCGCCGACGCGGACGCAGCCACGACGATTCCGGCGAGCAATTGCAACGCGCGGGAGAGTGTCCGCCTGCGACGGGCTGTCGCAGAGTGCGCCTGAGGTTGAACAGGGGAAGTTGCCATGATGGTTTGCCGGAGCGAAGGTGTGGAAAGGGAGGGCGCGGTGAGCGGCGAGTAGAGGAGGCCGCGGGCTCAGGGCAGGCGCACGGTCTCGTGCGTCGTCGACGACCGGATGATCGCTTCAAGCACTTGGGCGTTGCGAACGGCATCGCCGTCGGGCGTCACAAGCGGTCGGTGCTCGACAATGCATTGGGCAAAATGCTCAAGCTCGGCACGCTCGGTGCTGACATCCCCGAACCGGATGACCTCCGGTTCGCGCTTGTTCATGATGTTGTCGCGATCCACCATGCAGGTCGTCAACTCCCAGGTATTGAGGTGCTGTACTCCCCCGACCCGCGCCCAGCCGTTGGCGCCAAACACCTGCATCCGCCAGGTCTCCGCTGTGGCGATGACGGTTCCGAGGTAGCCTGTGGATCCGCCCGCGAAGTGCAGCAGCATGGAGGTGGTGTCGTCCGAGCCGAAGTCCTGCGCCAGCCGGAAACTTTGCGCCGTGACCGCGTCGATCGGACCGGCGAGGAACATCATGGCATCGATCACGTGGACGCCTCGTCCGGTCATCCCGCCTGCCGGGGACTCATCACCCGCATGACGCCAGTGGCCGCGGGGAAATCGATACGCGCTCGGTCCGCAAAAGTTGCCTTCAATGTGCAGTACCCTGCCCAGTCGACCGTCGTCGATCATGCGGCGGATTTCCCGCAGTGCGGGCTGGAATCGCCAGTTGTAGCCCACGCCCAGCACGACGTCGTGGCGGGCGGCCGCTTCGGCCGCGCGCCGCGTGCTCGCACCGTCCAGCCCCAGCGGCTTTTCGCAGAACACGTGCTTGCCGGCCTCGGCCGCAGCGACGATCTGGTCGGTATGCATCGAGTGCGGAGTCGCCAGTACGACCGCATGGATGTCAGGATCGGCCAATACGGCCGAGTAACTGTCCATGAGGCGGATGCCGTGTCGTGCGGCAAAATCCGCGGCTTTGGATGGCGTGCGGGTGGCACCCGCGGTGAATCGGATGGAATGGCTCAGGCCTTGGGTGCTGTTGACCAGATTCTGGCCCCAGACACCCATGCCGATGATGGCTGCGTTGATCATGATGTGATGACAGTAGGATAGGTACGGATCGATTATCAGAGAAAGGATGACCTGTGACAACAAAGGCTTTCGCCGGTCCGGGTTGTCTTTGAACCGCGGTCTGTCAGGATCTGTGATCGCTTTCGCGAGGCAGCCAATGTGGCTGCTTTGGCGCGCGGCGCTGCTTCAGCAAACTCGCACGGCTTGCGCCGCTTGATCGGTTAGCCACGCCTGCAGGATTGCCAGGAATTCGATTGTCCGTGTGACCGGAAAGAAGTGGCCGCCGCGCTCCAGCATCTGCAGGCGGGCGCCGGGCAACAGGCCTGCAAGCGCAACCTGAAGATGCGGCGGGACGATGAGATCATCGCGCGCGCCCACCACAAGCGTCGGGCAGCTCAGCGCGGCAAGGCGCGCGCTCTGGTCAAAAGCGAGCAGGGCAAGCATGCGTTCGCGTACGATGGCCTGCGCGGCGGCATCCAGCGGCGCGGTGGCCGCCAGACGCTCATACACGTCCCAGTGTTGATCGAGCCACGCCGGCTCGTACGAGAGGAATGCGGAAGAACTGGCGTATGCACGGGGGTTGTCGCCCAGCAGCGACAGCCGCATCGTGAACAGTTCCCGCAGGTAGCGATCCGGCCGCGCCCACGCCCCGCTAAGCGCCATTGCCCTCACGCGGCCGGGCGCGGCCACCGCCATCGCCTGAGCAATGCACCCGCCCGTAGAGTGCCCCGTCACGATGCAGGAATCGATGCCGCGGATATCCAGCAGCGCGAGGCAGTCGTCGGCAAGTTGTTCGACGGAGCAGGCCGCTTCGCCGCGGGTGCTGGCACCGATGCCACGCTGGTCAAGCCGCAGCAAACGCCAGCCCCGGCGCAGACCGTCGACGCAGGGATCCCAGAACGACGCAGTGCCGCCGAGGCCGCTGATGCAAAGCAGCACAGGACCCGCGCCCTCGTCCAGACCGCGGATGACTGCGCCGTCGCGCGTGGTGAAATTGAATTCAGACATGGGTGCAAAAACTGAATGACGGCATACTGGCGTTCGAGATCAGGGTTGTAAAGGCGTGTTGCTGGAAATACGTGGTGATCCTGCGTGGGAGCTCTGGTGCACTGCCGATATATTATGTTGCAAACGCATGGCAAAGTTGCCTGCAACGACGAGACACCCGATGCGCCTGCGACACTGCAATTTTGATAGCCCCGGAGAGGCAGGGGGCATTAATGTCCGACGATAGCCAGCTGGTTGTCCCGCCCTCCTTCGTCGCGCTGTTTGTCGAGCCCGGGCGCATCAAGCCGAACGCCTCGCGCGAGCAAATCCTGGAGCGTTACGACTATTGTGAGGATCTGGCCCAGATGCTCACCGAAACGGCCAGCGCAAGGCGCTGGGAGCTCGGGATCACCGAGGAGGATGTTCTGGAGCGCTTGGGCCGTGGGCTGGTCGGCCCCGAGGCGGGCGTGTCTGAATCCGAGGCCATCTGGGTGATCCGCCGCCTTGCAGAGTTGCTTGGCTGGCCGGCCCCTGATCTACTGCGTTCGTAACCCATTGCCCTTTGAGCGGGTCGGACCGCCGATTGCGCCCCCGCTGCTGTCGCCCGTGACCCCGCCATAGCTGCCCGAGCCGGAACCCGCCGCACCGGAGGGCGCGCCATAGCTGCCGGCAGTGCCGTAATTGCCGGAGGATGCGCCGCCCGCGGACGATCCCGAATAGCCCCCCCGCGCACCCGTGTCGGCGCTGCCGCCCGACGATCCATAAGACCCGCCGCCCGACCCGGTTGCCGATCCATAGGACGGTGACGGTGCGCCGCCGCCGACTTGCCAGCCGCTGCCAAAACCACCCGAACTTGGCGGTCTGAGTCCCTGAGCAGCACAGACGCCCAGTGCGCCCGCGAGCAAGACCCCAGTAGTCAGGACAATCAACCGTTGCTTACGCATTTTTGGACTCCCGTGCGTGTCGAGTGACGATCATAGCGTTTCTTTGCCCCCCGCACCTTCCACATCACGGCGAGCGGCGCTCCAGCATTTTTCCGCCGCCGGTGCCTACTTGGATTTCTCCGCCGCCGGTGCCTGCTTGGATTTCTCCACCGCTGGTGCCTGCTTGG
>JADZBO010000002.1 GCA_020851995.1 Burkholderiaceae bacterium | reverse complement strand
TGGTCGGGGCGGCGGGATTCGAACTCGCGACCCTCTGCTCCCAAAGCAGATGCGCTACCAGGCTGCGCTACGCCCCGAAGGAGTGGAACTATACCAGATCAGCCAAAGCGACCCGTAATGTAGTCTTCGGTTTCCTTGCGGCGCGGCTTGACGAAGATCTGTTCGGTCTGGCCGTACTCCATGAGTTCGCCAAGATACATGTAGGCTGTGTAATCGGAACAGCGCGCGGCCTGCTGCATATTGTGCGTCACGATCACCACCGTGTAGTCGTCCTTCAGTTCGGCGATCAGCTCTTCGACCTTGGCGGTCGAAATCGGATCAAGAGCGGAACAGGGTTCGTCCAGCAGCAGCACCTCGGGCTTGATCGCCACGCCGCGCGCGATGCACAGGCGCTGTTGCTGGCCTCCCGAAAGGCTGTTGCCGTTCTGGTTGAGCTTATCCTTGACCTCATTCCACAACGCGGCCTTGGAGAGCGCCCATTCGACGCGCTCATCCATCTCGGCCTTGCCAAGGCGCTCGAAGAGACGAACACCGAATGCGATATTGTCGTAAATGCTCATTGGAAACGGCGTGGGTTTCTGGAACACCATACCGATTTTTGCGCGGATCAGCGAAATATCGGTCTTGGTGGTCAGCAGATTTTCGCCATCCAGCACAATCTCGCCCTCGGCCCGCTGCCCCGGATAGAGTTCGAACATCCGGTTAAAGGTCCGCAGCAGGGTCGATTTGCCGCAGCCCGAAGGACCGATGAACGCGGTAACCTTGTTTTCCGGAATCACCATGTTCACTTCGCGCAGGGCATGAAACCCGCCGTAGTAAAAATTAAGATCCCTGACCGCGATCTTGATGCGGCCTTCAGGGGTGGTAATCGCGTTTTCGTTCGATGCTAGTGCCATAAGTCGCTCATTTGTGCAGTTCGGTGCGCGCGGGGCGAGTCCCGGTTCGCGCGTTCAGCGTGATCAGTGTTTCCTGAACATATTGCGCGCGATGACGTTCAGCATCAGCACCGCAAGGGTGATCAGGGTGGCGCCAGCCCAGGCCAGCGTATTCCAGTCCTTGAACGGGCTTGCGGCGAACTGGAAAATGACAACCGGCAAGTTGGCCAGGGGTGCATTCATGTTCCAGGACATGAACTGGTTGCTGAGCGCCGTGAACAGCAGCGGCGCGGTCTCCCCCGAGACCCTGGCGACGGCGAGCAGAACGCCGGTGATGATGCCGGAGCGCGCTGCACGGTAGGACACCATGACGATCATGCGCCACTTCGGGCATCCAAGCGCGAAGCAGGCCTCGCGCAAACCGTTAGGCACCAGCATCAGCATGCTGTCGGTCGTTCTCACCACCACGGGAATGACGAGAATGGCCAGGGCGAATGATCCGGCCCAGCCCGAGTAATGCCCTACCTGATAGACATAGATCGCGTAGATGAAAAGCCCGACGACGATCGACGGCGCCGAGAGCAGAACATCATTGAGGAATCGTGTCGCGGGCGCAAGCCATCCGCGCTGGCCGTATTCCGCAAGGTAGGTGCCTGCAAGGATTCCGACCGGCGTTCCGATGAGCGTCCCGACGGTCACCATCGCCAGACTGCCCACGATCGCGTTCAGCAAGCCGCCGGCCTGGCCAGGCGGTGGCGTGATTTCAGTGAACAGCGCAAGACTCAGTGCGGAGCCACCCTTGACCAGCAACGTGAAGATGATCCAGGCGAGCCAGAACAGACCGAACAGCAGCGCGGCCATCGACAGCGCCAGCATGATCTTGTTCAGGATCTGCCGCTGCCGGTAGACGCCGTTGGTCTCGCGCAGTTTGGAAGCTGGCTCGGAGATGGTGTACTTGACGTGGATGTTGGTCATGTCTTCTTGCCTTCGCCCACCTGCATGCGCAGCAAGAGCAGTTTGGACAACGCGAGGACAACGGTGGTGATCAGGAACAGGATCAGACCGAGTTCGATCAGGGCTGATTTCTGTAACCCTCCGGCTTCGTTGAACTCGTTGGCGAGCGCTGAGGCGATTGAGTTGCCCGGGGAGAACAGCGACGATGGCATCCGGAAGGCGTTGCCGATCACAAAGGTGACGGCCATGGTTTCGCCCAACGCGCGTCCAAGACCCAGCATGATCCCGCCAATGACGCCACTGCGGGTAAATGGCAGGACGACGCGCCACATCACTTCCCAGGTCGTTCCGCCCAAACCGTATGCCGACTCCTTGAGCATTGGCGGCACCACTTCAAAAACGTCCCGCATGACCGCCGCGATAAACGGCGTGATCATGATCGACAGGATCAGCCCGGCCGTGAAGATGCCGATGCCGAACGGTGCCCCCGAAAACAACCAGCCGATGCCGGGCAGCGGGCTGAGCCACTCAATCATGGAGGGTTGAACATACTGCTGAAAAAAGGGCACAAAGACGAACAGACCCCACATACCGTAGATGATCGAGGGGATCGCAGCGAGCATCTCGATGGCGGTGCCAAGCGGACGTCGCAACCACGCCGGCGCGAGTTCCGTCAGAAACATCGCAATGCCGAACGAAACCGGAATTGCCACAGCCAGCGCGACGAAAGACGTCATCAGCGTACCAAGCACTGGGACCAACGCGCCGAATTCGGACTGTACGGGATCCCACTCGTTCGTCCAGAGAAAGCTGAGCCCGTACTTGACGAGCGTTTCCTGGCTACCGTAGACGAGAGATAACAGAATCGCCGCCAGCAAACTGAACACAAGGAAGGCGAATCCACGCGTCAGGAGCAAAAACAGCAGATCCAACAGTGGGCGTTGAGTTTTTTTCATGGGGTTGCGGTCACCAGTGGCAGTGATGACGCCACCAAGGGGTCGTCGTGGCACATTATTGTCCATTACCGCACTCATGCGCAGTGATCCTGAGGGTATTCATGGCGGTGCAAGCCCCATTCCGGGGCTTGCGGTGTAACGACGCGCAGGCGATTACTGCAGCAAGGGCTTGCCGTCAGCCTTCAGATTTGCCTTCCAGGCCGCGCGAATCGCGTCAGTCACGTCCTTGGGAAGCGGAACGAAGTCCATATCAGTTGCTGACTTTGCACCCTTGTCAAAGGCCCAGCCGAAAAAGTCCACAACGGTCTTGCCGTTAGCAGGCTTTGCCTGGTCCTTGTAAACCAGGATAAAGGTGGCACTGGTCACCGGCCACGAGTCATCGCCGGGCTGATCCGTCAGAACCACACCCATCCCCGGGATGCTGTCCCATTTCGCGTTGGCGGCCGCAGCGGCAAACGACTTCTGCTCAGGCTGCACGAACTTGCCTGCCTGGTTCTGGAGTTGCGTCCAGGCCAGACCGTTCTGCTTGGCGTAGGCGTATTCCACGTAGCCGATCGAGTTCTTGAGTTGCTTTACGTATGCGGCAACGCCTTCGTTGCCCTTGCCACCCTGACCGGCAGGCCATTTGACCGCTTTGCCTTCGCCAACGGAGTTCTTCCAGGCCGGCGAGATCTTCGACAGGTAGTTGGTCCAGCCAAAAGTCGTACCCGAACCATCAGAACGGTGTACGACGATAATCGCAGTTGCCGGTAACTTGAGTTGCGGGTTAAGCGCCTGGATCGCCGGGTCGTTCCACATCTTGATTTTGCCAAGGAAAATGTCGGCAAGAACGGTGCCCGACAGCTTCAGTTCGCCCGGCTTGATGCCGTCGACGTTGATCACCGGAACGGTGCCGCCGATCACGGCCGGAAACTGCATCAGCCCCAGCTTGTCGAGTTGCGCGCCTGACATCGGATCATCGGTCGCACCGAAATCGACCGTCTTGGCGGTGATTTGCTGAACCCCGCCACCTGAGCCAATCGACTGATAGTTCACGGCGTTGCCAGAAGCTGCCTTGTAATCGGATGCCCATTTGGCATAAATCGGGAAGGGGAACGTGGCGCCAGCGCCCGTGATATCGACCGCATGCGAAGCCATGGTCGCCATGCCGAGCACGAAGCCGGCCGAAAGTTGTGTCATTAAGCGCTTGAGTTTCATCGTGTGCCTCACTTACCAGATACGGGCAATGGCCCGGGGAGATGAGGTCATGATAGGCGCGCAAGATGACCGCTTTGTGACAGTCACATCGCAGGTCGTCATCGCGGCGCAAAAACGTGCCGCGACGCAACAAAAAGTATTATTTAGTCTTTTTTGCCTAAAAGTTGCATGAGATGCTGGTTCAAACCAAACGCGGCGCGACGATTTTTCAGGCGGGAGTAGCGACCGTCGGGCTGCAGCACCCAGGTCTGCTGGTTATCGCGCAGCGCGAAGGTGAAGGCCTCATCGATCACGCGCTTCTTGAGTGCACGGTCAAGCACAGGGAAGGCGATTTCCACGCGGCGGAAGAAATTGCGATCCATCCAGTCGGCGGAGGAGAGATAAACCGGCTCCTGACCGTTGGCGTAAAAATAGAACACCCGGGAGTGCTCCAGAAATCGCCCGACAATCGATCGTACCGTGATGTTTTCCGACAGGCCCGGCACACCGGAACGCAGGGCGCAGACACCGCGCACGATCAGGTCGATCTTTACTCCGGCCTTGCTCGCCTTGTAGAGTTCTTCGATCACCATCGGCTCGAGCAGCGAATTCATTTTGGCCATGATCCGGCACTTGCGCCCTGCCCGCGCGGCACGCGCCTCAGCCCGGATCATCGACACGACGGTGTCGTGCAGCGTAAAAGGCGCCTGCAGCAGCAGTTTGAGCTGTCGACGGGCGCCAAGCCCGGTCAGTTGCGAAAACACTTTGTCCATGTCTTCACAGAGCGCGGGGTTCGCGGTGAGCAGACCGAAATCGGTATAGAGCGCCGCTGTTCTGGGGTGGTAATTACCGGTGCCCAGGTGCGCATAGCGGTGGATACGACCGTTCTCCCGGCGCAACACCAAAACCATCTTGGCATGGGTTTTGTGACCGACCACGCCGTAAACGACGTGCGCGCCAACTTCCTCGAGCCGCGCCGCCCAGTTGATGTTGGTCTGCTCGTCAAACCGCGCCATCAGTTCAACCACCACGGTCACTTCCTTGCCCGCGCGCGCCGCCGACAGCAGCAGACGCATGAGTTCGGAGTCTTCCCCGGTCCGGTACACGGTTTGCTTGATGGCAACGACGTCCGGATCGCTCGCTGCATTGGTCAGGAAATCGATGACCGGCTGAAACGACTGGTACGGATGGTGTAGCAGGTAGTCGCGCTCAGCAATGGCCTTGAACATTTCGGCGGGCTCTGCGCCCAGACGCTCGAACGGTACAGGCACAGGCGCCCGGTACTCCGGGAAAAGCAGATCGGGCCGGTTGACCGCACTGCAAATCTGCATCAGGCGGGAGACGTTTGCCGGTCCGTTCACACGATAGGTGTCCGCTGCACTCAGCGAAAATTCCCTCTGCAGAAATGCCTCGATGTGGGGGGGTGTGAGCTGATCGATCTCAAGCCGTACCGCCGAGCCAAAGTTACGCTGCGACAACTCGCCCTGGAGCGCATGGCGCAAGTTGGTGACTTCTTCTTCGTCAACGAAGAGGTCGCTGTTGCGCGTGACCCGCCATTGATAGCAGCCCTGAATTTCCATCCCGGGAAACAGTTCGCCGACGAAAGCCCGCAAGAGCGACGTGAGCAGAATGAATCCGTGAGGTTGCCCCGACACACGGGGCGGCATCTTGATCAGACGCGGCAACGCACGCGGGGCCTGCACGATGGCGATCGCCGACTTGCGTCCGAACGCGTCCTCGCCGGCGAGTTGCACGATGAAATTCAGGCTTTTGTTGTAGACACGCGGAAACGGATGGGCGGGGTCCAGTCCGATCGGGGTCAGCAAAGGCATCATGTCCCGATGGAACACGCCGCGCGCCCAGGTGGTCTGGTCGTCGTTCCACTCCGAGGCATGGTGCAGGTAAATCCCCTCCGAGCGCAGCCGGGGAAAGATTTCGTCATTCAGCAGCGCATACTGGCGCGCCACCATTTCGTGAACCGTGAGCTGAACCTGCTCAAAGGCCTCGGCCGCGGTCATCCCGTCGAGCCCGGCCAGTGACGGATCCTGGCGAAGCTGTTCCTTCAGGCTGGATACGCGGATTTCGAAGAATTCATCAAGGTTCGACCCGACGATGCAGACGTAGCGCAGCCGCTCCAGAGGCGGTGTCTGCGGATGTTCCGCCATCGCAAGCACGCGCTCATTGAACTTGAGCAGCGACAACTCTCGATTGATGAACTGCGGTTCGGCAATCTTTCGGGCGGGCATTTACATGAATCCTGAATCACACGGGCATCGGTTTTACTTTTCTGATATTACAATTTTGCACTAAGCCCACCTCCTATAATAGGTGGTCTTTTGTTTTTTGCTGATACTCATGGATCACCTCCTGGCCGCCGTTGACCTCGGGTCGAATAGTTTCCGACTGTCAATTGGCCGCGTTGTCGAGGAAAACGGCACACGCCACATTTTCCAGATCGATCGCCTCAAGGAAACCGTTCGTCTTGCAGCGGGACTGAATTCCGCCAAGCTGCTGAGCGACGAGGCGATCGAGCGCGCCATCAACGTGCTTGAGCGCTTCGGCGAACGCTTGCGCAGCTTTCACCCCGATCGCGTGCGGGCTGTCGCCACCAATACCTTTCGCGTGGCACGCAATGTCCCCGATTTTCTGCCGCGGGCCGAAGCTGCACTCGGCTTCCCGATCGAGGTCATCGCCGGCCGCGAGGAGGCCCGGCTGATCTACACGGGCGTGTCGCACACGTTACCGATCACGACAGAGCGTCGCCTGGTGATCGACATTGGCGGCGGCTCCACTGAAGTGATCATCGGCAAGGGCGACGAGCCTGTACTGATGTCATCGCTCTACATGGGGTGCGTAAGCTACAGCCAGAAGTTCTTTCCTGATGGCGTCATCGATGCCTACGCCATGAAAACCGCCGAACTCGCCGCGCGTCGCGAATTCGAGGTAATCACAAAACCTTACCGCAAGCTCGGCTGGGCAGAAGCCTTTGGCTCGTCGGGCACCGCGAAGGCGCTCTATGCGATCCTGACCGATGGTCGTCTCTCGCAAAATGGCATCACCCGTGAAGGGCTGAGCCGCCTGAAGCAAAAACTGATTCGTGCGGGTCGCGTAATCCCCGATGACCTCCCCGGCATCAAGCTGGAACGCGCCGATGTACTGACCGGCGGCCTGGCCATCATGAGCGCGTTTTTCGACGAATTTGAGGTCGACTTCATGCGCCCGGGAGAAGGTGCCCTGCGACTCGGCGTGCTCGTAGACCTGTCCGGTCGCGAGAAAGCCAGCGACAGGCGTGACCAGTCCGTCAAAGTGTTCATGAAGCGCTATAACGTCGACATCCGCCAGGCCGCGCGGGTCAAACGCTACGCCCTGACACTGTTCGACCGCCTCTTCCCCGACAGCAACCCACAGGACGAGGTGCGCCACACCTTATCCTGGGCTGCCGATCTTCATGAGGTTGGCATGTCGATCGCGCAGGCTGGTTACCACAAGCACAGCTCCTATATCCTGCATCATGCCGATATGCCGGGCTTCTCCCGCGTAGACCAGGCAGGCCTGGCCTTGCTCGTACTGGCGCACAACGGCAAACTCGGCAAAGCGCAGTCGCTGATTCGCAACCGTGAGCAGTGGATGGCCATTCTCTGTCTGCGTCTCGCGGTGCTGCTCTGCCGTCGCCGCGAGGATGTCCCCGGCCAGCCGCTCACCGTCAGTGTCAAGGGCAACTCGATCGTCGCCACGATTAACCGCAAGTGGATCTCCAACCATCCTCTCACCGATTTCTCGCTGCACAGTGAAGAGGCCGAGTGGAACAAGGCAGGGTTCGACTTCAAGCTGATTCCGGTCTAACGAACCTCTGTATCACGGCGAAAGTCCGTCTGAGGCCAGACCCGCCGCACTTTCGGGCAATGGTCTTGACAGGTCATCCTATCGATCAAATCCGAAATGCTTGCGATATCGCTGCCCCATGGTGCTGATCGACAGCAGCATCGGGAAGTCGGCGGTATTGAAATCCGGATCCCAAGCCGGTTCGCCACAGACGCGCGTGCCCAGCTTCATGTAGCCTTTGAGCAACGCCGGCACCGAAGCCGGCAAGTCGCTGTCAAGCTGCTCGACAGGATAACGATGCAGCGGTCGCACGCACGGCTCGGTCTCGATTTTCAGTCGAGTGCGCACCTGTCGCCACACCTTGGCAGCGGTCACACCATCGTCACGAAGGCTCACGCTCGCGCAACCGAAAACGTTTTGATAGCCGCCCTGGCGCACGATCTCAGCCAAACCCGACCACAGCATCATCAACACACCGCCCTGGCGGTGGTCCTCGTGGATGCAGGCGCGACCAAATTCGACCAATCCGTCACGGATCGGACCCAACCCGGAAAGGTCAAACTCCGATTCCGAGTAATAGCCGCCGGCACGGCGCGCCTGCGCCGGTGTCAGAACCCGATATGTACCGATGACACGATCCGATCCTGCTTCCCGCACCATGAGGTGATCACACCACGGGTCAAACGCGTCGCGATCCAGACCATCGCCCGCGCCATTGAGCACCGCTCCGTATTCGGCGCTGAACACCGAATAGCGCAGGCGCTGGACAGACTCCAGCTCTTCGCTTGTCTGTGCCAGCCCGACGATCAGGGCGTGCTGGTTTGTCGTGGTGGCCGGTAGCGTGAAGACGCTGGCAGCGCTGCGTACCAGTTCAAGCATGTCGTGATCCTCCTGAAATTGCGTCCAGTGTGAGCGGACGGCATTTCAGCGAAGTGACACGACGATGAAGATTTGATGATGGTGCGCAGACCAGCGGTCACGCGGCAGCGGTCATGCGGCAGCGGTCACGCGGCAGCGGTGGATGGCCGGAATGCGCATCGACCGCGCCAGGCGCGATGCGTTATTGGCTCAGGTCAACCGCAGCGAGCTTCTGCACACATTGCGTGGCAAGTGCCTCGTCATCGGCCTCGACCATCAGTCGCAGCTTGGGCTCGGTGCCGGAGGCCCGGATCAGGACACGTCCGCGTTCCCCAAGTTGCGCCTCGACCTCACGTGTCGCTTGCGCCAGACCCGCGTGGGATTTCCAGTCTGAGCCTGGTTTGAGCGGTACGTTAATCATCTTCTGGGGATACATGCGAAGATCGCTGACCCACTGCGCGAGCGTCTGTCCGCTGCGTTGCAACGCGGCCAGCACTTGCAGTGCGGCGATGATACCGTCGCCCGTGGTGTGGCAATCAAGGCAAAGCAAGTGACCTGAGCTTTCGCCGCCGAAGAGCCAGCCGCGGCTTTGCAGTTGCTCGAGCACATACCGATCGCCAACATTGGCTCGCGCAAGTTCAATGCCCATGGCCTTGAACTGTCGCTCCAGCCCGTAGTTCGTCATCAGGGTGCCCACCACGCCATTGACCGGCGCGCGGGTCATGCGCTCGCGCACCACCGCGTAAAGAACCTCGTCACCGTTGTAGATCCGGCCGTCGGCGTCGACCAACTGAACACGATCGGCGTCGCCGTCCAGCGCGATGCCAAGGTGTGCTCCGCGCGCCCGAACCTCGGCGACCAGGCTTTCCGGGTGCAGTGCGCCGACGTCCTTGTTGATGTTGAATCCGTCCGGGGATACGCCAATCGCCGTGACTTCCGCGCCAAGTTCCCGGAACACGTGGGGAGCAATGTGATACGCCGCACCGTTGGCCGCATCGACCACCAGCTTCAGTCCGCCAAGATCCAGGTCGGACGGAAACGTGCTCTTGCAAAATTCGATGTATCGACCCGCGGCGTCGTCGATGCGGCGGGCGCGGCCCAGCAGTTCAGACGACACACAACCGAGCGGCTCATCCAGGGCGGCTTCGATGGCCTGCTCCGTCACGTCCGGCAGTTTGGTGCCCTTGTGATTGAAGAACTTGATGCCGTTGTCAAAAAATGGGTTGTGCGACGCGCTGATGACGATGCCGGCGTCAAGCCGCCAGGTGCGGGTCAGATAGGCCACCGCAGGCGTCGGCACGGGCCCGACGAGAAGCACATCAACCCCGGCCGATGCAAAGCCGGCCTCAAGCGCCGATTCGAGCATGTAGCCGCTTACGCGGGTGTCCTTGCCGATCAGTACGGTCTGACGGCGACGGTGCGCGGGTTGCTCCCGGCTGATGACCTTGCCAGCCGCATAACCCAGGCGCAACGCGAATTCGGCATTGATGACGTCCCCGCCGACCACACCGCGCACCCCGTCGGTGCCGAAATACTTTCTCTTGTTCATGAATGTTCTCCGACAAGTCGCCGCAATCGACGACATGAAAATCAGTTCGACTCCAGTCCTGCGTTTGCAGCGCGCCAGACCGCGAGTGCGTCCCGGGTCGCCGCCACATCATGCACCCGAACAATGGCAGCGCCTCGCGCAACACCCGCGAGCGCGCCAGCCAGGCTGCCGGCAAGCCGCTCGCCGACAGGCGTGCCGGTCACCGCACCAATCATCGATTTACGCGATACGCCAATCAAGACCGGGTATCCGGTTTCAACCAGACGATCAAGATTGCGCAGCAGTGCATAATTCTGAGCGGGCGTCTTGCCAAATCCGAAACCCGGATCAATGAGAATGCGGCGGTGCGCGACGCCACTGTTCTCAAGTGCGGCTGCCCGGCTCAACAGCTCCGCCCTGACTTCAGCGACCACATCGTCGTAGTGCGGTGCGACTTGCATGGTTCGCGGTTCACCCTGCATATGCATGACACAGACGGCGCAACTCGCGTGGCGCGCCACGACTTCGCGGGACTGCGGGTTGCCGAACCCGGTGACGTCGTTGATCATGTCGGCACCCGCATCGAGACAGGCGCGCATCACTTCCGGTTTGCAGGTATCGACAGACAGGGCGAGTCCATCGTTGCGCAAAGCCTCAACGACGGGCAGTACGCGGTTCAGTTCTTCAGCAACAGCCACCGCCTGCGAGCCCGGACGGGTCGACTCACCGCCGATATCGAGGATTTGCGCACCCTCGCTGATCAGTTTGCGCGCATGCGCGATCGCGGCGTCGGTCGTGGCGTGCAGGCCGCCGTCGGAAAACGAGTCAGGCGTCGTATTGACAATGCCCATAAGAGTCGGGCGCCCGAGACCAAACTCGAAGCGCCCGCATTGCCACTGATCAGGCATTTCGTTGCGAACCCCTGCTGCGTCAGACAACCGCAGCGGGGTCGCCGCTTGTACCCGGCGCAGTGCCGGTGGGCGTGGACGAGTCCGACGGACCCTGGGGAACCTTGGGCGGACGCGGGGGCCGGCCCTCGATGATGTCGTTGATCTGGTCTGCATCGATTGTTTCCCACTCGAGCAGCGCCTTGGTCATGATTTCGACCTTGTCGCGATTGCCCTCGAGGATCTGGCGGGCCACGTTGTACTGACCATCGATGATTCTGCGGATTTCCGCATCCACCTTCTGCATCGTGGCCTCGGACATGTGCGTCGTCTTGGTGACGCTGCGACCAAGGAAAACCTCGCCTTCGTTCTCGGCATACACCATCGGGCCAAGCTCCGACGTCATGCCGTAACGCGTCACGATGTCGCGCGCGATTGCGGTTGCCCGCTCGAAGTCGTTCGAGGCGCCGGTGGTCATCTGGTTCATGAAGAGTTCTTCGGCAATCCGCCCGCCGAACAGCACCGCGATGGTGCAGAGCAAGCGCTCCTTGTCCATGCTGTAGCGGTCGCCTTCGGGCAACTGCATGGTCACGCCGAGTGCGCGGCCGCGCGGGATAATCGTCACCTTGTGTACCGGATCGGTCTTCGGCAGCAAGCGCGCGACAATCGCATGGCCAGACTCATGATAGGCGGTATTGCGACGTTCTTCTTCGGGCATCACGATCGAGCGGCGCTCCGCGCCCATGATGATCTTGTCCTTGGCTTTCTCGAAGTCGGACATATCGACCGTACGACCACTGCGACGCGCGGCAAACAGCGCAGCCTCGTTGACCAGGTTAGCAAGATCCGCACCGGAGAACCCGGGACAACCGCGCGCGAGGATGTGCGCGTCAACGTTTTGGGCCAACGGCACCTTGCGCATATGAACTTTAAGGATCTGCTCGCGGCCACGGATGTCAGGCAGCGGAACCACGACCTGCCGGTCGAAACGGCCCGGCCGCAATAGCGCAGGATCAAGCACATCAGGCCTGTTGGTGGCGGCGATCACGATGACACCCTGGCCAGACTCGAAGCCGTCCATCTCGACCAGCATCTGGTTCAGCGTCTGTTCGCGTTCGTCGTTACCGCCACCGAGCCCGGCGCCGCGCTGGCGACCCACGGCGTCGATTTCATCGATGAAGATGATGCAGGGCGCGTGCTTCTTGGCGTTCTCGAACATGTCGCGAACCCGGGCAGCGCCCACGCCGACGAACATTTCAACGAAATCCGAGCCCGAGATGCTGAAGAACGGCACCTTGGCTTCGCCGGCGATTGCCTTGGCGAGCAAGGTCTTGCCGGTACCCGGCGAACCGACCATCAGGACACCACGGGGAATACGGCCACCGAGTTTCTGGAACTTGGAGGGATCGCGCAGGAAATCGACGAGTTCCTGCACATCTTCCTTGGCCTCGTCGCAGCCGGCGACATCGGCGAACGTGATGCTGTTCGTGCTTTCGTCAAGCATCCGGGCGCGCGACTTGCCAAAGCTGAACGCGCCGCCCTTGCCACCGCCCTGCATCTGGCGCATGAAGAAAACCCAGACGCCGATCAGCAAAAGCATGGGGAACCAGGAGACGAAGATGCTCATGAGCAGCGACGGTTCTTCGCGGGCTTTGCCGGAAACCTGAACGCCCGCCTTCATGAGGTCGGAGACCATCCACAAATCGCCGGGTGATGTCAGCGTGTAGGGGCGACCGGCATCCGGGGTGACATAAAGCACGTCACCCTGCACATCCACCTTGCGCACCTTTCCCGCCCTGGCGTCATCCATGAACTGCGTGTAGCTCACCGAGTCCTGGGACGGCGCGCGGCCGTCGAACTGCTTGAACACTGTGAACAGCACCAGCGCGATGACCATCCAGACCGCGACTTTGGAAAAAGAATTGTTCAAAACTTATCTCCTGCTTGCCGTATCGACGCCGAAATCCCGCAAGGGCCAAGCGGATTTTCCGACAGTTGCAATAGCTCATTCTACCCCGTTTGCCCAAAGGCTGACGGCGCACTGCCCTCAATGCCGATTCTGGTCACCCGAGCCCCGTTGCCGGGAACGGCGCGGTATGCGCCCGAGCTCTCAGTTGCGGGAAGCGTCTAATGTTTAAGTCCGCGCGCAACCAAAAAAGTTTCAGCAGATTTATCACGCGACGCTTTCGGTTTGCGTTCGACGACACGCCTGAAATGCTTTTTGAAGGTCTCGACGATCTGGGAAAACCCGCTGCCATGGAACGCTTTGACGATCAGTGTCCCCTCGGGACGCAGGTGTGCCAGCGCAAAATCGAGCGCGAGTTCGCACACTTGCTGAATGCGGGCCGAGTCCGCGCTGCTGACGCCCGACAGGTTGGGAGCCATGTCGGACATGACCAGATCGACCAAACGTCCATCCAACGCCTGCTCAAGCTGACTTAGCACCGCCTCGTCACTGAAGTCACCCTGAATAAACTCGACGCCGGCAATTGGCTCCATCGGCAGGAGGTCAAGCGCGACAATGTGACCATCGACCACACCCCCGCCCCCAACCAGTCGCTCACGAGCGACCTGCGACCAACTACCGGGGGTGGCGCCAAGATCGACGACGACATCCCCGCGGCGCAGGAGTTTTTCGCTATCAAGAATCTCGATCAGCTTGAAGGCCGCGCGGGCACGGTAGCCCTTTTGCTGGGCCAGTTTGACGAATGGATCATTAATGTGCTGCATGACCCATTCTTTGGAAAATTTCTTTTTAGCCATTCCCGTACAATACCCCTTATGACTATTCTGGATCTCACCCCTCGCGAGCGCAACGTATTGCGTGGCGCTGCGCACCCCCTCAAGCCTGTCGTACTGATTGGCGACAACGGCCTGACAGCGGCGGTGCTCAAGGAAATCGACGTCCACCTGACTGCGCACGAACTGATCAAGATTCGTGCCAGCGGTGCCGACCGCGAGGCGCGCGACGCCATGCTCAGCGAAATCTGCGAGGCGCTTTCCTGTGCGCCGGTGCATCATCTGGGCAAAACCCTGATCGTTTACCGCTCTGGCGGTTCGCGAACCTATCTGCAACCGCCGGCTGAAGTGCTTCAGCCAAGCCAGCGCAAACCCAGCGAACCGCACACCCCGAAAAAACTGGCCGCCGAGGGTAAAAAGGCGATCAAGCCGCCACGTCGTGCCCGCCCAGAACCGGAACCCGATGTTGATGCGCGCGCGCCGCGTGTGTATTCTCAGGACAAACTGGCGCGATCGACGTCTCGTCCAGCAAACAAGCCTGGTCGCGGGCGCGAAGACTCCCACAACGTGCCCCGTCGCAGCGCGCTCTCGCTGCGCGCTGGCGCCCGGCGCAATGCAGTGGGCTCCGCAGTCCGAAAACGCGCAACAGTCAAACGCTAACCCGCCATCGACAGCCAGGCTACATCGGCATCGGCATCGGCATCGGCATCGGCATCAGCAGCGAAGACGAAATCGACAAAGGCGAGATCATAGCTGATCGAGCGACTTTGATCGCACAACTTCAATTCCGAATCGCCCGTCAGGCGGGGTCGTCCTTGGTGCGCTGAGGTTTCACTCTTTGCGGGCTCGGTGTCCCATGCCCCTGAAGGGCGAATTGCGCCGCCGAGGATTGCGCCAGGACCGACGGGAAGAAGGCGAGAGCCTGACTC
>JADZBO010000001.1 GCA_020851995.1 Burkholderiaceae bacterium | reverse complement strand
CCATCACCGAGATCTTCCATATTTGCAAGGTGCAGATCCATGTGTTTAGCGGCATGCGGCATTCCGAAGCCCGGCATCTGCCGTACCACTGCATGGCTCCGGAAAACGGCCCGCACGGGCGCAAGCATTGCCTGATTGCCGGCACCACGACCAAGTTCAACAAGGGGCGTCGCCTGCGGACGAAGTGGGTCTCTACCGACGACGGCTTCCGGGCGATCCGGCTGGCACAGCAGTTCGCTGCCGTGATCTACGAGGCACTTGGCGTCACGCCGAGCACATCCGGCGACCTTATGGACAAGTACCCGCTGTTCCCTTCGGTCCAATACCTGCCATGGAGGAGCGGGTATACCTCGTCGGACGGTCGGATTGCTGCTTTTAAGGCAAACCTTGCCAAAGACGGTGATTCTCTTCTTGGTCGCTTGTGCCCAGTCATTGAGGAAGAAGATATTGCAGAACTGGAGGAGATCGACCACTTACGCGCCTGGCGCGAGGAACCCGAGTTCGCGATCGGTCGGCGTTGGCCGCTGACCACCCACCAGTTGCGCCGGAGCCTGGCTGTTTACGCCAACTCCAGCGGTCTGGTTCGCCTCTCTTCCCTGCGCCGGCAGTTGCAGCACATCACGCGCGAGATGGCCCTGTACTACGGGCGCGGCAGCACCTTCTGCAAGAACTTCATCGAGGACGACCTGAAGGGCTTCAAGAAGCACGTCGCGGTCGAATGGCAAGGCGGCGCCGAAGAGGCCGAAATGCTGGCCTTCGTGCGCGACGTACTGCACAGCAAAGAGCATATGTTTGGCGGGGCCGGCAACTATTACGAACGCCAGCGAGAGCGTGGCGAGGTCATGTCGCGCGAGGAGGTTGCCAGGCAGATGAAAGCAGGGCTGCTTGCCTACCGGGAAGGCCCGCTGGGCGGCTGCACGCGACCGGTGGTGTGCCAGACACGCAAGGGCCTAAACCTCATCGACACCGTTTGCGCCACCGATGGCTGCAAGCACCTGGTCGGCAAACACTTCAAGATCGTGCATACAATCCGGCTCAAGCGTGCGGCGATGGCTCACATCACGTCAGGCTCAATCACCGAAGCGATGGAGCGGGAGGAGTTGGAGGTGCTGGAGAGTATCGAACGCGAATGGCGGCCCAAGGACCTTGCAGTGGGCTCGGCTGGAGTTCGACATGACTGACATCCTCAAGGACTACTTCGAGGCGCTGGAACGCCTAAAACGCGAAAAGCCGGTCAATGTCCCCAAGGGGACTAAGATCACCAACGACTCAGTATCGCTGGAAGCCGGGCGGAAGAAGGGCACGATTAAGAGGTCCCGCCCAATCTTCAGCGAACTTATCGAAGCCATTGACGCGGCGGCCAAGGCAGAGGCCAAGCCTCGCGACGAAATTCGGGAGCGTCTGGACGACGCCAAGGCGGAAGTTGGCCGCTACCGGGCGCTGTGGGAGGAGGCGCTGGCTAGGGAGGTGTCGTTGGTCAAGCAACTGTGGGATGAACGGGAAGCGTGGGCCAAGGAAAGGGAGGCTCTGACCGGCGGCAAGGTCACTCCGTTAAGGAAGACGGGGCGGACATGATCAGGCAGCAACCGGCCATAACCCGCCATACGAGGTACCGTCGAATTGTTAGGCTACGGAATCGATTGAATGGCTGCTTTTCGGCAAGCGATTTGACATCCTGACTGCCCAGACTCGGTCTTTCATTGCGGTCAATCTGAACGAGCTGGACCAACCTCCGTCTTAGGTTTTTAGGGGGTTATTGAAGCCATCTTGAGTTTACGCCGCAGGCGCACTGGGTGCAGACAGCGACAAGACCAGATATGCTCGTCCAAGAAAACGCCCCGTTCGGTTGACTGTCTTTCCGCGCCACTATTCTTCAGAAATTCACCAGTATCCTTATGGCTGGGCGCGGCCATACGCTCTTGCGCGCCCTGCCATTCGGCCTGATAACCTTACGCACGCGTGCCTTGCTTGCATCTCTAGGATTATTTGGAAAGCACAGTCGAACTTGAGCCACACATCCACACCCATCGACCCATGACGACAGTTGAGGCAGAGAAAACCGCCCTGCTGTATCGCAATGCAGGCATTGCGTTTGGCGTGACATTCGTCAATGCCACGCTGCTCGCCTATGTCAACGCGACGCTGCATAGCCCGGATGGGTTGACAATTGCTTGGTGGAGCATGATTGCAGCGATCGCTGCAGGGCGCTATTTATTGGCAGGTCGCTTCCAGGCAGCAAGGCCGGAGGCGTCAGAGATGATGATCTGGCGACATCGTTATATCGTCGCCACGGCACTCGCCGGGGCCGCATGGGGCGCGGGAACGGTTTTGTTCGTCTGGGATGCGCCCGATGGCGCGCGCTTGTTCACCGGACTCGTACTCTCTGGCATGGTGGCGGGTGCTATTCCAATCCTGGCGCCGGTGCCGACCGCCTTCCGGACGTTTACGCTGCCGATTCTCGTGCCGTTGGCGTTTGCCATCCTATATCAGGCCGAATCTGCCCTCGACTGGGCGTTCGGGATCATGACCATCGTATTCCTGGTTGCCGTACTTGCCAGCGCACGTTACCTGCATGAAACGCTCGATGTCGCGATCCGTCTGGGGTTGGATCAAAAACGCCTGGTGGAAGACATGAAAGGCGCTCGCGACGACGCCGAAGCCGCCCTTGCGGCGCGCAAGCTGATCGAGGCGACGTTACAGTCCAGCGAGGAACGTTACCGCCTCATCCTACAGCACTCGCCCACAGGTATCCTGCATTATGACAATGCGCTGATCATTACCTATTGCAATACACGCATCGCGCAAATCCTCCAGGTACCCATGGAGAAATTGATTGGCCTGGATATGAAAACCCTCCGGGACCAGCGTGTATTGCCGGCGCTGAAAGCCGCGCTTGAGGGGCGTCAAGGTGTATACGAAGGGGAGTATGTCTCGACGCTGAGCGGTGCTCAGGTCTGGGTGGCGATGCATTGCACACCGTTCCAGAGTGAGCAAAACCAGATCGAGGGTGGCATTGCCATCGTCGAGAACATCACCGAACGCAAGCAGTCCGAGGAAGAAATACGCCATCTGGCTTACTTCGACCCGCTCACCCAGTTACCGAATCGACGCTTGCTGATGGATCGCCTGGGGCATGCCTTGATCGCCAGTAACCGAAACCGCGAATACGGGGCCCTGATGATCCTGGATCTGGATCACTTCAAGAGCCTCAACGATACCCAAGGTCATGATGTCGGCGATCGGCTGCTGGTCGCGGTATCCCAGCGGCTTGCCGCCAGCCTGCGTCAGGAAGACACCGTCGCGCGCATGGGGGGTGACGAATACGTGGTCATGATGGAAGGACTGGGCCAATCGGAACGCAGCGCGGCAACCCAAGCGGAAGTTGTAGCCGAGAAGATTCGCTACGCACTTAATCTGCCTTATATCTTGGGCGACCGTGAAACAGAACATTTCAGCACCACCAGCATCGGCTTGACCCTATTCTGCGGTCAAGATGACCCGCCCGAAGTCCTCTTGAAGCAAGCGGACGTGGCCTTGTACCAGGCCAAAGGTGCTGGGCGAAATGCGGTTCGTTTTTTCAGCCCCGCGATGCAGGCGGCCATCGAATCGCGTGCAGCCCTGGAAGGGGCCTTGCGACAGGGCCTGGACAAGGGGGAGTTTCAACTTTATTACCAGCCTCAGGTTGATCAGGCTGGACGACTGATAGGCGCCGAGGCGCTGATCCGCTGGCTGTCTCCGAAACAGGGGCTGGTATCGCCAGCGCAATTCATTCCGCTGGCCGAGGAGACGGGACTGATCCTGCAGCTCGGTCAATGGGTGCTGAATACAGCATGCGCCCAGATCAAAGTATGGCAGGACGATCCTTGTGCGCGAGACCTGGAGCTGGCAGTGAATGTCAGCGCCCGGCAATTCCACCAGACGGATTTTGTCGAGCAAGTCCGTCACAGCTTGCTCAGCACCGGCGCCACGCCATCTCGCCTGAAATTGGAGCTTACCGAAAGCGTCGTGTTGGATGACATCGAGACGGTGATCTTGCGGATGCGGCAATTGGACAGCCTGGGCGTGCGCTTTTCGCTTGATGACTTCGGAACCGGTTATTCCTCACTGACTTACCTGAAGCGTTTGCCCCTCGACCAGATCAAGATCGATCAGTCCTTCGTTCGCGATATACCAGGCGACCTGAACGATGCCGCCATCGTGCGCGCCATTCTGGCGATGAGTCTGTCGCTAGGTCTCCGGGTCATCGCCGAAGGGGTTGAGACCGAGGCACAGCGCGACTTTCTATTCGACAATGGTTGCCAAGCTTTCCAGGGTTACTTGTTTGGCAGGCCGATGCCAATCGAGGCGTGGGAAGGCATAATCAACGCATCGTCGAGATGCCCTAAACCCCTGTCCACATGACCCCAGTCAAGCCCCCATCCGAGATTGCGCGCCAGGCACT